>DATMVO010000203.1:0-48144 GCA_035563115.1 Solirubrobacteraceae bacterium | reverse complement strand
GCGGCCAGCGCGTGGCGGCGGTCCAGCACGCGGAGGAGCAGCTGCGAGAGCGTCGCGTACGGCAGGCCCGCCTCGCCCTCGGCGCTGCGGGCGCGCAGGACCGCGAAGCCGTCCGCCATCGCGACCGCGGCCTCGACCAGCGCGGTCTTCCCCATCCCGGGCGGGCCGGAGAGGACGAGCGTGCCGCTGACCCCCTCCCGCGCGTCCGCGACGAGCCGCGCCAGCCGCGCCAGCTCGGCGTCACGCGCGACGAGGTCTGCTCCGGGCGATGACACGCTCCGCAGCCTGCCATGTCTCCGGACCCTTGCCTATCGGCGGAACCCCCGATGCGGGCCGGTCAGGGCAGGTCGATGACCACCTTGCCGACCGCGCCGCCCTCCACCGCGTCGTGCGCGGCGGCCGTCTCGGCGAGCGGGAAGCGGTGGACGGGGAGCGGCGTGAGCGCGCCGTCCGCGACCGCCTCGGAGACGTCCTGCACCGCGTGCGCGAGCGCGGGCTTCGGCAGCGTGTAGACGAGCATGAACCGCAGCGTGAGGTTCGGGACCATCAGCGTGCGGACGTCGAGCGTGGGCGCGTCGGCGTCGTTGGCGTACGAGGTGACGATCGCGTTCGGCGCGGCGACCGCGACGTCCAGCTCCAGGTTCGCGCCGAGCGCCAGCTCGACGACCCGGTCGACGCCGTCCGGCGCGGCGGCCTTGACCTGGTCGACCGCGTCGTCGGCCTTGTAGTTGACGACCGCGTCGGCGCCCGCGGTGCGGGCCAGCTCGGCCTTCTCGTCGTTGGAGACCGTCGCGACGACCCGCGCGCCGGCCCACTTCGCGAGCTCGATCGCGGCGTGGCCGACGGCGCCCGCGCCGCCCGCGACGAGGACGGTGCCCCCGTCGATCGGGCCGTCCGCGAGGAGGCAGTGGTGAGCGGTCAGGGCGGGGATGCCGAGCGAGGCGCCGAGTTCGTCGCTCGCGCCGTCCGGCAGCGGGACGGCCTGCTCGGCGGGGAGGACCGTGACCTGCGCGGCGGTGCCCCACTGGCGCTGCCAGGCGGCGAAGTACACCCAGACGCGCTGGCCCTCGCGGGACGCGTCGACGCCCTCGCCGACCGCCTCGATCACGCCCGCGCCGTCCTGGCCGGGCACCTGGAAGGGGAAGCCGAGGTCGCCGGTGGAGCCGGCGCGCGACTTGAAGTCGGTCGGGTTGACGCCCGCGACGGTGAGGCGGACGAGCACCTCGCCGGCGCCGGGCCGCGGGGTCTCGACCTCCTCGACGGAGAGGACGTCGCTGGAGCCGGTGGTGCGGTAGATGGCGGCGAGCATGGGACCGAGGGTGCCACGCGCCGGGTGGGTGGGATGCGGACAGTGGAACGTGTGGTCCACCCTCCGGGCCAACCACACGTGGCGGGGTGCGGCGGGCGCCCGCGCGCCGGTAGCCTCCGCGGCCGTGCGCCTCGGCCTCGCCACCGACCTGCATCTGACGCCCGAGCCCCGGACGGGCCACTGGAACTTCGACGTCCGGTACGACCGTGCGCTCGACCGCCTCGCCGCGGCGCTCGCGTGGTTCGGCGAACGGGAGGTCGACGCGGTGCTGATCCTCGGCGACCTGACCGAGGAGGGCGACCTCGCGTCGCTGCACCGTGCGCTCGACGCGCTGCGGGCCGGCACGCCCGCCGACGCCTACGTGCTCGGCGGCAACCACGACGGGCCGCTGCTCGACGCGCTCCGCGACGCGGTCGCGCCGCCGGTCGCGGTGCTGGACGAGCTCACGGGCGCGGACGGCGTCCTCCTCCTCGGCCGCCACTGCGTCGAGGTCGGCGACTTCCGGTTCTGCCTCCCGCTCGGCGAGCTGCCCGGCGGCGACGCGCCTCTCGTCCTCGCCACCCACTTCCCGGTCGTCTCCCGCGAGGCGGTCGTGCGCGCGCAGGAGCTCAACTACGCCGGCGACCTCGTCGACGCCGCCGAGGCCGCGCAGACGCTCCACGACCGCCCCGGCCCGACCGTCGTCCTCTGCGGCCACCTCCACGTCGACGACGCGTACACGGACGGGACGCTCCTCCAGGTCGTCACGCCGCCGGTGGTCGAGGGGCCGGGCACCGCGGCGATCGTCGAGATCACGACGGACAGCGACGGCGGCGCGGCCGTGCACGTGCGACGCGAGCTGCGCGAGCTCGACGGCGACGGCACCTCGATCCGCGAGTGGACCTTCGACGGCGCGCGGTGGACGGCGTGAGCGCCGCGCCCCAGCCGCGCCCGCTCCGGGTCGCCAACCGGCTCGCCGGCGTCTCCTCCTCGCCCGTCCGCGACCTCCTCGCGCTCACCCGCCGCCCCGAGGTGATCTCGTTCGCCGGCGGCCTGCCCGCGCCCGAGACCTTCGACGTGCCCGGCCTCCAGGACGCGTTCGCGGCCGTCACCTCCGACCGCGCGGTGTTCCAGTACGGCGAGACCGAGGGCGTCCGCGAGCTGCGCGACCGGCTCGCCGCGCGGCTGACCGAGCGGGGCGTCCGCGCGCAGGGCGACGACGTCCTCGTCACGGCCGGCTCGCAGCAGGCGCTGACCCTCGTGGCCGCGGCGCTGCTCGACCCGGGCGACGTCGTGCTCGTCGAGCAGCCGACGTACCTCGCCGCGCTCCAGGTCTTCCAGCTCGCCGGCGCGCGGCTCGTGGCGGTGCCCGGCGACGAGGACGGCCCCGACCCGGCCGCCGTCGAGCGGGCCGCGCTCGAGCACGGCGCGAAGGTCCTCCACGTCATCCCGACCTTCCAGAACCCGACGGGCCGCACGATCCCGGTCGAGCGCCGCCGCGCGCTGCTCGACGCCGCCGCGCGCACCGGCCTGTGGCTGATCGAGGACGACCCGTACAGCGAGCTGCGGTTCGCGGGCGAGTTCGTCCCGCCGCTCGGCGCGCTGCCGGGCGCGGAGGAGCGGACGATCGTGCTCGGCTCGCTCTCCAAGGTGCTCGCGCCCGGCCTGCGGATCGGCTACCTCAAGCCGCCGGCGCAGCTGAGCCCGTCGCTCGCCGTCGCCAAGCAGGCGGCCGACCTCCACACGCCCACGATCACCCAGGCCGCCGCGGCGCGCTGGCTCGCCGACGCCGACCTCGAGGCCCACCTGGAGGCCGTCCGCGCGCTCTACCGCGAGCGCCGCGACGCCATCCTCGACGCGCTCACGAGCGAGATGCCGGCCGGCACGACGTGGACCGAGCCCGAGGGCGGCATGTTCACGTGGGTCACGCTCCCGCCGGGCCACGACGCCTCCGCCCTGCTCCCGCGCGCGCTGGACGCGGACGTCGCGTTCGTCCCCGGCGTCCCGTTCTACCCCGGCGAGCCGGACCCGCGGACGCTCCGCCTCTCGTTCTCCGAACCGACGCCCGACCGCATCGCGGAGGGCATCCGGCGCCTGGCGTCGGTCCTCTGACCCCAGGCGCCGCGCGCCGCCGGTTGCCGTCGCGGCCCGCGACGTGGCAAGGTCTGCGCAGGTTCGAGGGCGCGCCACGGATGGCGGGTCTGGGTCGACAGGGGGAAACGGACGTCCGGCATGGTCAGCACACGAGTTCGCAGCGGGCTGCCCTTCGCGGTGGCGACGGCGCTGCCGCTCGCCGTGCTCGCGCTGCCCGGCCCGGGCCTGCACGGCGCGGCGGCCGTGGCCGGCGTCGCGCTGTCGGCCGTCGTGGCGCTCCTCTTCGTGCTCGTCCCCTGGGGCGAGCGCCCGGGCTGGTGGGCGCTCGTCCCCGCGCTCGCCTACCTCGGCGCGGTGGCGCTGCTGCGCGAGGGCGCCGGCGGCAACGCCTCCGGCATCGGCCCGATGGCGCTGCTCCCGATCGTGTGGATCGCCCTCTACGGCTCGCGCCGGACGCTCGCGGTCACCGTCGCGGGGGCGTTGACGGTCTACTGGCTGCCGATCCTCGTCGAAGGCGGCACCCGGTACCCGGACTCGGGCTGGCGGATCGGCGCGGTGCTCGCGGTGCTCGGCGGGGTCCTCGGCTTCGCGGTGCTCCGCCTGCACGGCCAGGTCCGCGAGCAGGCCGAGCGGCTCGAGCGGCTCGCGTTCCTCGACGAGCTGACCGGGCTGCCGAACCGGCGCGGCTGGGACGCGGCGCTCGACACCGCGCTGGCGGTCGCCGAGCGGCGCTCCGAGCACGTCTGCGTCGCGCAGATCGACCTCGACGAGTTCAAGCGTGTCAACGACAGCGGCGGCCACGCGGCCGGCGACCGGCTCCTCGCCCAGGTCGCGGCGGCGTGGCAGCGGCTGCTGCGGCCCGGCGACGTCCTCGCGCGGACCGGCGGGGACGAGTTCGCGCTGCTGCTCGTGAACTGCGAGACGGAGGAGGGCCGCGAGGTCGCCGACCGGCTCCGCCACGCGATCCCCGGCACCACGTGCTCGATGGGCCTGGCGCGCTGGCGCCCTGGCGAGGACGGCGGCGAGGTCGTCCGGCGCGCGGACGGGCTGCTCTACCAGGCCAAGCGGCAGGGCCGGGACCGGCTGTGCTGCGAGCCGGCTGAGTAGCCTGATCGCCGTTCGATGGCCCAGCGACGTCTCCACGGCCTCCAGCGCGTCCTCGGTGCCAACGCCCTGTTCGCGACCGCCTACGGCAACGTGGGCTCGTCGCTCTACTACGCCCTGGGTCTCGTCGCGAGCTTCGCGCTCGGCCTGACGCCGCTCGTCTTCCTCATCACGGGCCTGTTCTTCTTCTGCACCGCGGCGTCGTACGCCGAGGCGACCGCGATGTTCCCCGAGGCGGGCGGCTCCTCCTCGTTCGCGCGCCGGGCGTTCAACGAGGCCGCGTCGTTCGGGGCCGCGTGGGCGCAGATGCTCAACTACGTCGTGACGGTCGCGACGTCGGCGTTCTTCGTCCCGCACTACATCGGCGGGCTGTTCGAGCCGCTCGACTTCCTCCGCCACGCGCCCGGCGACGTCGTCTTCGGCATGGTCGTGATCGTCGTCCTCGGCGTGCTGAACATCCGCGGCGCCGAGGAGTCGGCGGGGCTGAACATCACCCTCGCGGTGGTCGACTTCCTCACGCAGGTGCTGCTCGTGATCGTCGGGTTCGCGCTCGTCTTCTCGCCCGAGACGCTGGCCGACAACATCGACTTCGGCGTCTCCCCGACGTGGAGCGACTTCCTCGTCGCGATCCCGCTCGGCATGGTCGCGTACACGGGCATCGAGACGATCTCGAACATGGCGGAGGAGGCCAAGGACGAGACGAAGACGATCCCCAAGGCGATCTCGCGCGTGCGGTTCGCCGTCTTCGCCATCTACTTCACGCTGCCGGCGATCGCGCTCTCAGCGCTGCCCGTCTACCAGGACGAGGACGGCACGTACGTCACCCAGCTCGGCCTCCCGGAGGACGAGGGCGGCTACGCCGGCGACCCGATCCTCGGCGTGGTGAAGGCGATCGACCTCGGCCCGCTCCAGCAACCGATCGAGATCTACGTCGGCCTGCTCGCCGCGACGATCCTCTTCATCGCGACGAACGCGGGCCTGATCGGCGTGTCGCGGCTCGTCTACTCGATGGGCATCTACCGCCAGCTGCCCGACCGGCTGCGCCAGCTGCACCCCAAGTACGGCACGCCGTGGATCGGCATCGTCGTCTTCGGGTTCGTCGCCTGCCTGATCCTCATCCCGGGCCAGGCCGACTTCCTCGTGCTGCTCTACGCGTTCGGCGCGATGCTCTCGTTCTCGGTCGCGCACCTGGCGGTGATCCGGCTGCGGATCGCCGACCCCGACCGCGTGCGGCCCTACCGCGGGCCGGGCTCGTGGAACGTGCGCGGGCGCGACATCCCGATCTTCGCGGTCGTCGGCCTGCTCGGCACCGGCGGCGCGTTCATCGTCACGGTCGTCCGCAATCTGGACGTGACGATCGTCGGCGTCACGTGGCTGGCGCTCGGCATGGTCGTCTACCTGCTGTACCGCCGCAACCAGGGGCTGGACCTGACGACCACCGTGAAGGTCGCGATTCCGCGGCCGGTGACCGAGCGGGAGGCGGAGTACGACTCGGTGCTCGTCGCGTTCGACCACGCGCAGTTCGACCCGGGCGTGCTCGCGACGGCGGCCAAGCTCGCGGCGCGGCGCCGGCGCGGCATCCACGTGCTCGTGCTGATCACCGTGCCGCAGTCCTCGCCGATCGGGGCGGCGCTGCCCGAGCAGGAGCAGGCGGCGGACTCGATCATCGAGCAGGCGCGGCTGCAGGCCGGGCGGCGGGTGAGCGGGCACTGGGAGAAGGTGCGCGCGGGCCAGGCGGGGCGGCGGATCGTCGACGAGGCGCGCGAGATGCGCGCGGCGGCGATCGTCATGCCGCTGCCCGCGCGGCGCGGGACGACGATCTTCGGCGAGGCGATCGAGACGGTGCTGGCCGAGCGGCCGTGCCGGGTCATCATCGAGTCCGAGCCGGACGCGCGGCGCAAGCCGCTCCCCGCCTCCGCCCGCGCCTGAACAGGTGAAGAACTTGCGACGGTTCGCACTTCCCGTGCGAAGCCGCTACGCTGGCGCCATCAGGCCGGGCCACCGTGGTCCGGCAAAGCAGTGTCAGCGCCCGCAGTCGTCGCCTCAAAGCTTCCTCCGCAGTCGCAGCACACATATTTCCAGGGGGAACCCATCATGGCTACCGGAACCGTCAAGTGGTTCAACGACGACAAGGGCTTCGGCTTCATCACGCCGGATGACAGCGGCAAGGACCTCTTCGTCCACCACACCGGCATCAACGCCAACGGCTTCAAGACCCTCGCCGAGGGCGCGCGCGTCTCGTACGACGCCGAGGCCGGCGACAAGGGCCCGAAGGCCGTCAACGTCACCGCCGCTTAGTCACTGACCCGGGCGCGGCTCTCGCGCCCACCAGGACTTCTCGAAGGCCCCGCTCCGGCGGGGCCTTCGTCGTTCTCCGGCCGGGTGCGGCATCCTTGACCGCCGCATGCCGCTTGCCGCGCTGACCGCCACCCTCCTCGCCACGAGCCTCGCGCCGACCGCCGACGTCGAGGCGGAGCTGCGCGCCCTGCAGCTCGACCCGCCGATGCTCTTCCCCACCGCGCTGCCTGCGCGGCTGCGCGACGCCGACGCCGAGCTCTCCACCGACAGCGGCGTGGTCGTCAGCTGGGACCGCGGCGAGGCCGGCGGCAACCGGGTCGGCGAGATGACGCTCTCGCGCGGCCCGCGCGCCCAGCTCAACCAGGATCTGCGGACGTCGCGGACGCGCGGCTACCGCCCGCGCCGGACGACGGTCGGCACGCGGAAGGTGTGGCGGATCTGCGGCCACGTCTGCGGCTACGAGTGGAGCGAGCAGGGGCGCACGTACGGCGTCTTCGGCCAGTACTACGTCGGCGACGAGGACGGCCAGACCGTCGCCCGCGACGCCCGCGCGCTGATCAAGCGCCTCGCGCCGCTGCGCTGAACGCCGCTCAGCGGCGTGCGGTCGCCGGATCGGGGACACTTCCGCCCCATGGCCCTGAGCACGATCCGGATGTACCTCCAGCGGACCGAGCGCTTCACGCGCCCGAGCGACCTGTACCGCCACCGCGTCGGGCTGCTCGAGGGCGGCGAGCTGTCGCTCGAGGAGCTGCGCGGGCGGCCGACGCTGATCGTCAACACGGCGAGCAAGTGCGGGTTCACCGGCCAGTTCGCCGGGCTCCAGGAGCTCTACGACCGGTTCGGCTCGGACGGTTTGCAGATCCTCGGCTGCCCCTCGCCCGACTTCGCCGGCCAGGAGCACGACGACGCGGACGAGATCGGCGCCGTCTGCCGCCGCAACTACGGCGTCACCTTCCCGATGGCCGAGGCGATGGCCGTCCGCGCCGAGCCCGCCCACCCGCTCTGGGCCGACCTCGCCCGACAGCCCGGCTCCAAGCCGCCCGCGTGGAACTTCACGAAGTACCTCGTCGGCGCCGACGGCCGCCTCGTCCAGCGCTTCTCCACCCGCGTCACCCCCACCGACGCCTCGCTCACCACCGCGATCGAGTCGGCGCTCCGCGAGGCCTGACCTACGGCGTCGTCTTCTTGCGGCGCTTCTTGGCCGGGGGCGGCTCGACCCACGGCGTGCCGTTGAGCGTCAGCGACGACTCGACCTTCGCGGGGTCGCGGGTGTCCCACGAGGACGTGACGGAGTGCTCGATCCGGCCCGAGTGCGGCTGGAGGGCGTCGACGTCGTCGAGGCCGCCGAGCGCGGGGAAGGGGCTGCTCGTGCCGAGCGAGCCGAGCCGCCGCTCGTACAGGCCGTTCGCCGGCGTGAAGCCCGGCGTCTTGGGCTTCGCGAACCCCAGCCCCTTGATGAACTTGTACGGGTCGGGGTGCTCGTAGAACCGCGCGTCGCCCCGCATCGTGAAGCTGCCGCTCGTCGTGGTGTCGAGGGCGCGCGCGTCCCCGCCGTCGTACCGGCCGCGCTCGGCCAGCGGCGCGATCGTCGTCATCCCGAACGTGTCCTCGAGCGCATCCGCCGACGTGCGCTTGCCCGGCGTCACCGGGAACGCCTCGATGTACGCGTGGTGGGTCGCGAACGCGTCGGCGCCGCCGCCCGTGGCCATCGTGTCGACCTCCACGTCGGTCATGGGCCGCGTCGTCCCGCCGGTGTGCTGCTCGACGGTGTGATCGCGCCGGATGTGCTGGAGGATCACGCCCCGCCGCTTGCCCGGCACGACGAAGCGCCGCCGCTGCTCGAAGTTCCCGGCTGGCCCGGTCGTCGGCTCGAACGGGTGGGTCATCCCCGGCTGCACGCCGGTGTCGAGGCCGAGCAGGCTCCGCCCGCCGCTCGCCGGCCCCCAGACCGTCCCGCCCTGCGTGACGCTCTCGGGCACCGGCCCGGTCGGCGGCGGCCCGGTCGGCACGCTGAGCAGGCTCCCCGACGCCGTGGAGCCTCCCCCGCCGCCGGACGTGAGCACCGGCCCGGACGGCGCGGAGGCCGTGGTGGGCGGCGGCGACGAGAGCTTGCGCTTCGAGCGTGTCAGCACGGCGGCAGCGACTCTACGCCTCGGTCCGCACCGGGTCCAACGGAGGGTGCGTCAGCTGCGCTCGAGCAGCGCGGGCGCCAGCGCCGCGAGGTCCTCGACGGGCGGCGCCGTGTGGCCGAGCGGCTGGACGCAGACGTGGTCGGCGCCGGCGTCGAAGTGCTCCTGGACCTGCCGCGCGATCTGCTCCGGCGTGCCGTGCGGGATGACCGCGTCGATCAGCCGGTCGCTCCCGCCGTTCGCGATGTCGTCCTCGGTGAAACCGAAGTTCAGGAGGTTCTGCGTGTAGTTCTTCAGGCCGAGGTACATGCGCGCGTAGTCGCGGGCGGTCGCGCGGGCCTTGTCTTCGTCCGCCTCCACCACGACCGCCACCTCAGGTGCGACGAGCGCGTCGGGTCCCAGCCGCTCGCGGGCGAACCGCGTGTGGTCGGCGGTCGTGAAGTACGGGTGCGTGCCGAGCGACCGCTCCTTCGAGAGGTCGAGCATCTTCGGCCCGAGCGCCGCCAGCACGAGCTCGTCCTTCGGCACCGGCGTGGCCGCGCTCGCCAGCCCGTCGCAGAACTTCCGCATCGTCGTGAGCGGGCGCGTGTAGTCGCTCGTCGCCTCCGGATGCCCGATCCCCACGCCGAGCAGGAACCGGTTCGGGTGCGCCTCGGCGACGTTGGCCCGCGCCTTCGCCACGTCCTCCGGCTCGTGCTGCCACACGTTGAGGATCCCGGTCGCGATCGTCATCCGCTCCGTCGCCTCCAGGAACGGCACCGCCTCCTCGACCGCCGGGCTCCCGCCCAGCCACAGCGCCCCGTACCCCAACGCCTCGATCTCCCGCATCCTCCCCGCGCCGAACCGCGCGGGCATCCAGATCCCGACCTTCCCAAGTTCCATGACGACGGTCCTTCCCCCGGCGGCGGCGCGGAACCGCAGCGACCGGCGCGGCGTGACGTCAGCCGGTCGCGGTGCTCGCCATCGCGGCATCGAGGGCCCCGGCAAGCGTCGGCACGTGGGCCGGTGTCAGCGCGAGCGGCGGCCGGATCTTCAGGACGTTGCCGGCGGGTCCTGTCGTGCCGACGAGCACGCCCTCGTGGCGCATCGCGTCGCGGACGGCCCGCGCCCGGGCGGCGTCGGGCTCCTTCGCCACGGGGTCGAGCACCAGCTCGATCCCCCATGCAAGGCCGATCCCGCGCACGTCGCCGATCCCCGGGTGACGCTGCGCGACGTCGGCGAGCGCGGCCCGGAGCGCCGCGGACGTCCGCTGCACCCGATCGAGCACCCGCTCGTCCTCGATGACGTCGAGCACGGCGAGCGCCGCCGCCGCGCTGACCGGGTTCCCCCCGAAGGTGCTGAACAGCGTCGTGCGTCCCACGAGCTGGGCGACGATCTCGCGCCGCGTGATGATCGCGGCGACCGGGTGCCCGTTGCCCATCGGCTTGCCGAGCGTGACGAAGTCCGGGACGATCCCCGCCCGCTCGAACGACCACAGCGCTTCGCCGGTGCGGCCGTGACCGGCCTGCACCTCGTCGGCGATCCACAGGCCGCCCGCCGCGCGGACCTGACCGACGAGGTCGCGCACGTGCTCGGAGGGCAGGTCTTCGATGCCGTCGCTGGTCAGGACGCCGTCGAGGATCGCTGCCGCCGGGGCCAGGCCGCGCTCGCGCAGCCGCGCGAGCGCCCGCGCGAACGCCTGCCCGTCGAGGTGCCGGCCGCGGTAGGAGTCCAGCGGCTCCCAGCGCTCCACGTGCGCCGGCGCGCGGCCGTCGAACCACCCTTCGGGCGACAACGCGGCGGTCGCCTCCGTGATGCCGTGGTAGGCGAACGCGGTGCACAGCGCGCCGCCGTTGCCCGTCGCCGCGGCCGCCATCCGCCACGCGAGGTCGTTCGCCTCCGAGCCCGAGTTGACGAACATGACCGTGTCGAGCCCGGGCGGACAGCTCGCCGTGAGCCGCTCCGCGAGCTCGAGCGCCGCCGGGTGCAGGTACCGCGTGTGCGTGTTGACCTGCCGGCTCTGCCGGGCGATCGCCGCGGTGACGCGCGGGTGCGCGTGGCCGATGCAGGGGACGTTGTTGTAGGCGTCGAGGAACGTGCGCCCGCTCGCGTCGGTGAGGTGGACGCCCTGCGCGTGCGCGACCTGGATCGGCTCGTCGTAGAAGAGCGGATCGACCGCGGGCCCGAACACGGCGGCGCGCTTGGGGGCCAGCCCCGGGTCGGGCTTGGCCGGCGCGGGCGCGCCGAGCGCGCGCTCGACCGCGTCCCAGCCGACGGCCTGCATCGTCTCGAGGGTGCGCAGGCAGCGCGCGTTGTAGCGCTCGGCGAACGCGGCGTCCTCGAGCCCCCGCGCGGCGCGCCACGAGCTGATCGCGACGGTGACCGCGCACCGCGCCGCCCAGGCGATCCCGACCGTCCGCAGCTCGTCGTCCTCCAGCGGGACGTGCCGCTGGAAGCCGTCGAGGACGAGCCGCGCGGCGCGGAAGATCTCGTCGCCCTCCCGCCCGCTGAGGACGCTCTCGAGCGCCGATGCGAGCTCGGTGACGAGCGCACTGTGGCTCATGTCGCCGAAGTCGATGATGCCGGTGATGAAGCCGTCGTCATCGGTGAGCGTGTTGTCGACGCTGAGGTCGGTGTGGACGGTCTGCGCGCGCAGCAGCGGCCAGAGTGGGAGCGCGCGTTCCTCGAAGGCGTCGAGGGTGCGGGCGACGGTCGCCCGCGCTTCGGGATCCGGGATGTCGCCGAGCATCGCGCGGGTCCGCAGCGCGTGCTGGACGTCCCAGAGCATCGTCCGATGGGCCTGCGGATGGGTGAACCCGCGCAGCGCGCGTCCGAGCCTGGCCGCCGTCTCGCCCCACGCGATCAGCGCCGCGTCGGTGAGCTCGGTGGCCGGGATGCGGCTGTGGCCGGGGAGGACGTCGTAGAGCCGGGTCCAGTGGAGCGTGCCGTCGCCGTCGCGCCACGGCGCGCGCAGCCCTTCCACGCCGTCGCCCTCGGCCTCGCCGGTGTGCGTCGGCCGCTTCGGCTGCGCGACCGTCAGGCTCGGATCCACGCGCGCGACGTGCAGCGCGACCGCGGCCTCCATGTCGAGCACGGCCGGGTCCTCGGCCGAGTTCGACACCTTCAGGATCGCCAGCGGCTGCTCCTGCGCGTCGGCGAGGAGGAACGTGCGATCCCGCTCGCTCCCAAGGTCCCGCGCTGCTGTCGCGGTCGCCACCCCGAACACGTCCCGCGCGATCTCGACGGCGACGTTCGCATCCAGGCGCGGCCGCGCGCCGACCAGTACCGGATCCATGGCGGCGAATCTAGACACCGACGGCCGCGCGGTCAGGCCAATCTTGCCGCGCCCCGCTGACCGTTCCGGTGCGGGGTGGGATCGTGATCAGCGCGCCGCCAGCAGTTCGCCGACTACCTCACGGACATCGACGAGCCTCAGGTCGTCGCGAGCCGCCGCGTCTTCCTGCAGCTTGGCGTCGAAGCCGGACTTGCTGAACAGGACGATCTGCGGACCGGACTTGGCGATCCGGCTGGCCTGACCCAGAGCCGGAAGCTTGTACTGCTCGAGGTCGGAGAGCACCTTGTGCGGCATCTCCCGCGAAGTCCACTTGCACTCACCGACGATGCTCACGACGCCGCGGCTCAGGCCGACCACGTCGATCTCCTCCGTCTGACGGAGGCCCGACCGGCGATGCTCGTTCAGTGCGTTGCCCCACCAGCTTCCGATCCGGGTCGCAGCGCCGGCCTGTAGCGTGAACTGCCGGCAGAGCGCTTCGAAGGTCGGACTGACGTGGTCGGCAAGCTGGTCGGCGATCTCGACGTCGTACAGGCGCGTCGGAGCCAGGCCGGCCTTGAGGTCCTCCTGGAACGGGAGGACGAACCGGAACCAGAACCGCATGAAGTCGTCGGCCAAGCTGTAGCGGTGGTTGCGCTCCTCGTCGCGCGCGGTGACCGGGGCCGCGCGATCGATGATGCGCATCTCGCGGAGCGTCCGCAGGTAGCCCTGGATGTCCGTGGTGCGCCGACCGAGCGCCGCCGCCATGTCCGCCAGCGACTTCTTCCCTGTCGAGAGCTCTTCGAGCAACGAGTAGTAGGTCCCAGGTGTTCGCAGCTCTTCGTCGAGCACCTCGCGGGGATCGTTGAACAACGGACCCCGCGGGTCGAGGACGCGCTCGCAGATCCGCTCTCGAAGCGTGCTGCCGCGACCGAGCTCATCCAGGTACAGGCTCATGCCGCCCGCAACCGCATACCGCTCGACGGCTTCGACGGCACCCGTGTCGTCGTCCATGTAAGCGTGTGCGTCGGTGAAGTGGAGCGGATCGACGACCATCGCCGTCAGCCGGCCGCGAAGCGGCCCGGACAGCAAGCGCTCCATCTGCCCGATGTAGGAGCCGCAGAGCACGAGCTTCAGCTTCGAGGCGTCGCGCTCTTCCATCACGCGCTGGATCCCGGTGAGCACCTCGTCGCGGTCTGCTTCCCCCTGCGGCAGCAGGTACGGGAACTCGTCGATGACGACGAGGAGCTTGTCGTCGTCCGCGAGCGCGTAGAGCGCTTCGATGAGATCGGGCACGGTCTTCAGGGCGGGCCGAACTCTGAGATGTGGCTCGAGGTGCTCGGCGAAGCGGTCGAGCTGCGGGCCTTGCGCGCGGCGATCGGCGACCAGCACCAACGCGTCCTTATCGTGAGCGAAGCGGCGAAACAGCCACGACTTCCCGACACGCCGCCGACCATACATCGCCAACGCGTTGGGCTCTGAACCGCGCCACCAGTCCTCCAGACGCTTGATGTCGTCGTCCCGATTGACGAATCGGGGGAGCGCTGAGAAGACGAAGCGACTCATGAAGGTTCGAGCACCTTAGCCTCTGGCACCTTCGGCGTGTCAGCCTCACAGCGAACGCTAAAGACTGAAGCAGCTAGAACATTAGGTGCCAGCACCTTCACTCGCTGAGTCCAGAGTCCTCCGAGGAAGCACCGATCGCCCTTACGTCGAGCGACGGGCACCGACCCGCGCGGAGCCCTTCCTCCTCACGCACCGCTGCCGGCGAGCTTGGGCGGACTCGACGGCGAAAGGACGAACACCTCGCCGTGACGCCGCGAGGAAGCATCGTGAGGGGACGGCGAGATCAACCATCGACCTCCGGCGTGACAGGGCCGTTAGGCCCGACGCAGTGGTCCGAAAAAGCCTGCAAAGGGCTCATTTCGGAGGTGCCTCCTGGTCATCGTTTTTCGTGGAGCGGGTCGGATCGTACCAGCACAACAAGCCGTGTTGCGGGGTCGAAATAGAGGGTCGCGCGCGCGTGTCTCGCGCTGTCGTCAGAGCCGGGCGCTGCCCCGGGCGGAGAGCCGTGTGTGCCCCGGGCGTGCCCCGGGCGCCGCCGTGCGGAGGTCTTCGCCGAACCGCCTGCAACGGGCGGTCATCTTCCGCGGTGTCCTGAACGGACACCGCGGGCGCGGAGTCGCATGTGCGGCAGAGCCGCACGGCGACACGGCCCACCAGGCCCCCAACCGGTCGCTCCGCTCCACGCCCCCAACCCGCTTGACGCGGATCCCAGCTTCGCCTCAACGCGCTAGACGCGCGCCCTTCTGGCCCGGTGGGCCGAAAGACGAGCGGCAGAGCCGCTCGTGTCCTCACCCCTCCGACTGGCGCGAGGTGTCCGAGCAATCAAGCGCGCCGGCGATGATGACTATGACGCTTTCCATCAGACCGAGATGCCGAGTACGCTGCGCGCGCAATGTACCTCGCCGATACAGAAATTCGGGCGCTGTTGCCGGAGATGGAACTGACGTGCCCGAACTCGGCGCACCAGTTCGACGAGTCGACGCAAGTTCAGCCGTGCTCCATCGACCTTCGTATCTCCAACGTCTTCTGGAGACCGAGCAGACGCAGACGGATATGGCGTCGCCTGCTCCCGGGGAGAGAGCACAGGATCGACCTGCGGCACTCGCAGATCCAGGACCTTGACCCCCTTCGTGACTGGAAGCAGTCCAATCTCAAGGAGGGTGACTCGATCACGCTCAAGCCTGGCCAGATCGCGATGGGCCGGATCTACGAGCGATTCCGTGTTCCGCCTGGCTACGCCGGAAAGATCGAGGGTCGGTCGAGTTTCGCGCGACTTGGCCTATCTATCCACTGCACAGGCGACTTCGTGAATCCGGGCTGGGAGGGCTTCATGCCCCTTCAGCTCTACAACGCCGGGCCCTATCCGCTCCGGCTCACGCCGTTCCTGAGCGTCTGCCAGCTGATGCTCATACCGCTATCAAGCACATCCGAGCGCAGCTATGGGGATACCGCGCTACAGAGTAAGTACGCGAACGACGACGGAGGTCCCTCGTTGTGGTGGCGTGACGAGCGGGTCCGCCAGTTACAGAAGCGGCTCGGGGAATTTCACGCGACCGAACGCATGCAGCAGGACATCATCGATCTCGTTCGGTTCGAGAATCCCGACGTCCTTGAACGCTTCCAGGACTACGTGCGCAGACGGCGCGTCGGCGACGTCGAGAACGCCGAGCAGGTGCTCGAGGACTTCTCGCAGCGCGAGGGGAAACTGCGCCTCGCGGACAATGTGGCGATCGCAGCACCGGCCGTACTCGCTAGCGCCTTCATCGGCGGCCTCTTCGCCGACATCGGGACCCTGCAGTTCATGCTCGGCGGCCTCACGATCGCGAGTTTTTACGCGGCGTTTTCGGCCTACGTCCGGCGCGGGAGCGGATACTTGGACGCGCCAAGCCTGCTGGCGGCTAGAAAACGTCCGCGCGGCGAATCATGATAGGCCTATGCCGCATGCTGCATTGACGCCCGCCCGCGTTCCGCCGGGCACGTATAGGCACTTCAAGGGCGGCGAGTATCAAGTCCTGAGCGTCGGCCGCCATACGGAGACGGACGAGTACGTAGTCGTGTACCGGTCCGTCGATGACCCGTCGGCTATCTGGGTTCGCCCCTTGGAGATGTTCACCGACACGATTGAACTGCCAGAGGGTCGCTTGCGCCGCTTTGAGTTCAGCGATGAGTCGCCCACGCGTCTTCCGTCGGGCTTCGTAGGCACTGCCGTGCGTGGCGCCAACCACTTGCTACACAGACTCAACGTTGCGGCGCGGCGCAGAGCGGGACGAGCGGTCCCCAGCGACGCTGACGAAGTACCTGGTCCCTGGGCAGCGGTCTGATCGTCGTAGCTCCGTCGCGGAGTACTCGGGCGGCACACCTTCGACGGCCGCGCCCGACTCCGTAGAAAGAACCTGTCGGCAGATCAACCGTTCTCGCGCGTGATGAGAAATGACCGAGTTTCTCATGTAGGTTGCGCGCGTGGATCTGAATGAGTACCAGCGGCTCGCAAATCTGACTGACCAACGTCCCGCCCCGGCTGCCGGCGACGAGGACGAGGACGACCATGGTGCCCTCGTATACCCGCTGGTAGGCATGGCGTCAGAGGTCGGCTCTTTGCTCACCCAATACAAGCGTCGCGTCCGTGATCGCGACGCCCATGAGCTTTTCAGCGAGCGGGTCGGCGAAGAACTGGGAGACATCCTTTGGTACCTCGCGAATCTGGCTACCAAGATGAACCTGTCGTTGGAGCAGGTGGCGACACGCAACCTCGATCGGGTGAACGAGCGGTGGCCGACTGAGGGTGCCACCGTGCCTGAGAAGCTGCTTGACGACGGGTTTCCGAAGAGCGAGCAGCTGCCACGCCGCGCGTCGGTACGGTTCGCCGCGGTCGAGATCGACGGCAAGATGAAAGTCCAGATTCGGAGCGAAGGCGATCAGCTCGGCAACGACCTCACCGACATGAACTACGCGGACGACGGCTACCGCTTCCATGACGCGTTTCACCTAACGTACGCGGCACTCCTAGGCTGGTCACCCGTTTCGCGCTCTTTCTTCAAGACCAAACGCGCGAGCGATCCGCGTGTCCGTGAGATCGAGGACGGTGGCAGGGCCGTGGTAATTGAGGAGGCGATCTCCGCATACGTATTCGAGTACGCGCAACACGCCGCGTTCCTGGACGGAGTGACGACGTTGGATTACGAGCTGCTCCGGACCATCAAGGGAATGTGCTCCCACCTTGAGGTGCGCGCCCGGACCTCCGCGGAGTGGCAGGCGGCAATTCTTCGCTCGTTCGATATCTGGCGAGCGCTCCGCGACAACGCCGGCGGCATTGTCCATCTCGACCTGTCCGCGAGAACGATCGACTTCGAAGCAGGCTGAGCCTCGGTCCCTTCAGGGGACCTTGAGGAAGACCCCGGTCCCGTGCAGGTGCAGAAGGTCGCTACCGACGAGGAGGCTACGGGCGGCGAGACGCTCGCCCACCGTATAGACGTATTCCTCGGTCGTGTGAAAGTGGTCAAGCACGACCGCGCCTCCTGGGACGAGGTTAGCCACGATCGTCGACAGCGCAGCATGCGCGCCGCTGAAGTTGTCCGTGTCGACAAACGCTAGAAGCACGGGTTCGTCCGCGAGCCGCTCGGGGACGGTCTCGTAGATGTCGCCCACCACGAGTTCGATGTCATACGCGCTGGTGTGCCTACGAACGTCATCGAGATCACGAAAGACGCAGCGCGGGTGCTCGTAGAGGTCAAGAAGCGATCGTCGAGCTGGAAAGCCATCCCAGGCATCGAAGGCGATCACACGCGCGTCAAGTCCGAGCGCGTCCGCTGCCTTTGCGAGCCAGACGCTCGTGCCCCCCTTGAACGCCCCCAGTTCTACGATGGCACCGGCTCGCCCGCGGACGGCTGCCTGCCGAAGGCAGTCGAAAAGGTGCGCTCGCGTATTGGGGTGCCCAGTGGCGTATGAGGGCACAAGCGCCGGTGCCTCGAGCTCGTCAAACAAGGGGCTGTCAACGCGCCTCTGATGCGCGAGACCGGCAAGTACAACCTGCGGCAGAGGATCACGTGTATCTAGAGCCTCTGCTACAGCAATGAGGAGCCGCTCCTTGCCGGCATCGTCGGCAATCACGACGATGTCTGGCGAGCGCTGGGCCAGCTCACGCCAGGGTGTGAGGCCGCTTCCGCCGGCCGGTGAGTCGGGATGAAAGAATCCGACAAACGCATCCTCGCCGGCGAGCCGGCGGACGAGGGCCGCCGCCTCCAGGCCCGCTGGCGTGCGATCGATGATCGCGGTTCGGCACCGCGGCCCCGCAAGTTTCGCAGCGACGTCCCGAAGCAGTGCGTCCTTGAACTGACTCATTGGCGAGGCGGCGTGCCGAGTCTCTGGACTTCGTCTCGCCACGCTTTGCCTCCGTCAGGGTCCGCGTCGCTCAGCGCAATAAGCAGTGCCGCGCTCGACGTGCAGATCCCCCAAGCAAGGCGGACCTTCTCCTCCCATGCAAGCGGCGCGACGCTTGGATTGGTGGCCTGACGGACGAGACCATCATCGAGCGGCGTGAATGCCGCCTTCAGACGAGCCCAGGTCTCTGCGACCGCTCGCGCTTCCCCAACCTCGAGCGCCCGCAGCACGTTCGGTAGCGCTTTCGGGTTCCTCACGTCAGCAGCGTCGGCTGCCGCCACCGATCGGCTGACGGCATCGAACGCCTGGGGGTGCTGCTCCGCGAGCCAGGACAGGTACTTGCCGGCATAGACGCAAAGGTCTGCGGCTGTGTCGTGAAGCCGCTCGTCCCCGCTAGTGACGCCTTCGTCCAGCGCCACGACGAGTCGGTCGTACTTCCGTGCGAGATTGGTGAACATCGACAGAAGTTCTCCACGCTTGCGCCAGGCGTCCCCGTACCCGACGGTCTTATGCGCGTGGAGAGCGATCATGAGCTCGATCGCGTCGCCTGTCCCGAAGGTCATGAGCCGATTGCTAGGTCAAGCTGGTCGTACTCGTCCTCGTTCGACGGGGGCCTGCGAGAACGGCCGGGTGAGGCGGCGGCCCGCGTCACAAGACGGAGCTGCGCATCTTCGAGCGTGAGTTGTTCGTCGTGAGCGAAAGGCGTGAACGCGTCTCGCCGCTCGACTTGCTCCAGGCGCTCGTTGATCCCCCACTTCGGCGGGAAGAAATACCGAAGCGGCGGCCCCTGCCGGGTGTACTCCTGCTTGATACGAACGCGGTTGCTCTTGAGCTCGGGGAAAGCGACCCGCGAGTACTTGTCCGTCTCACAAAAGAGCCCTTGGCAGTCGATCGCGTGCAGGCGACGACCGTACAACCCGGGAAAACTCAAACCGAGTCGTTCGAACTCCTCGTCCTGACGCTCAACCATGAGCATGATCAGTCGGCGCGGCGACCAGCCGGCGCTGTCTTCAAAGACTTTTTGCAACCCGCGCTCCGCACCGGGACCAGGAACGGTGAAATCGTCCTCTGAAAAATCGAGGTGCTCCGAGTAGTTCAGGTCGACCGCGATTTGGTACGCGAGGAACGGGCCAATTCCCGGATAGCTCAGAAGCGCCTGGTAGACCGCCTCAAAGCTGCGGGCTAAGGCGAGGTCCCGCCCAAGCCCTCCGGGCCGAAACATGTGGTTCACCAAGGCAAGGTGGTTGCGGTGCTTGGCCTTGTGGCCGAAGCCCTGAGGCGCAGCGAGAATGAACGCAGCGGTGTAGATCGGCCCTCGCGAGCGAAGGTCCTCGAGAAGATCGCCAATTCGGGCTTCGTCCAGAGTGCCTCGACGAACCGTCCCTGTCGCGTCCTCCAGAACGTCCCAAGTTCTCTCCTTAGAGAAGAGCCTGAACAGAACGATTCGCAGGAAGACATCGTCCGGTTCCAAGTCCTGAGCACGTGTCCCGTAGATCACATCGCGGATCAGGTACTGCGATACCCGGTCAGCTGCACGAAACGTGTTACAGAACTTGTATCTACGGAGGATCGGGTCGTCGGTCCACGGACCCGGCTCCCCTCGGTGACGGCGTAGAAAGACGTTCAGGCGTTCGGCGGCGAAGCGCCAGTACGCGTCATAGACGTCGGGACGGACGCGGGGTTGCACCGCGCGATTCTCGCAGGCGCGGCAGACGCCTCCTCCCGCCGGCACTGGCGGGCAGCGAGCACACCCGCAGTTTGCGACGGAATCAGTTCGGCGAACGTTCCGGAAAGTCGTTCAACAACGCGTCGATCGCCGTGAGGTGTCCTGACTCGACCTCCGCGTGACCGATGGTCATGAGGAGTTCGCCAACCTCGAGTTCAGCGGCCCGTGCGATATACGCCTGCAGCTCTGCCAGGCCGAGAAAGTTGCCATACGCGCGCCCGACGAGGGTACTCGTTCCGGTAGACCGCCTGCATGTGCACACGGCCTTCGTGGAGGTGCACCGAGATATGCGCCAGGCACGGGAAACTCATCGGGTTGCGGTCGAGGCGCTCGTTGAAGATGTTGATCTCGTATCGAGAACTCTTCGGCCCTCGCGACTTCTTCTCGGCTTGCAGCTTCCGGACGGTGTCACTCAGCTGATCCGCAGCAACATCGTCGGTCCTCGGGTAGGCCACGATGCGGCCGAAATAGGTGCCACGACCATTCTCCTTGAAGCCAAGCAGGCCCTGCTTGTCGTATCGGTCGGTGTAGTACTTGACCAAGTCGGCCGGTTGAGGGTTCTTGCGCGCCCATGCCGCTGGGAAGATCGTGTTCCGGACCGACTCAATGTCCCAAAGGGACTGCTTTTCACTCTTGCGGGCGTTCCAGGCATCGATCAGGCCTTGCGCGCCGGCGCGGATCTCTTGGACCTCCGCCGCTGGATCACTAATCCGCACCATCAGGTGCACCACCTTCTGGCCGTCGACGTGGCGCACGAGACGAACAGCGTCGAGCCAGCCCTCCGAAAGGTTGTTCGCTTCGATGTAGCGATCGCCGAGCTTGGTCATGTAGCGCACGCCTCCAAGGCGTAGGCCGCGAGGCCGTAGTGGTCGAGATAGCGCTCGGTAGCGACGGCGTAGCCACCGTCAGCCCAGTTCGGGCCCCAAGAGTTCTTGATGATGATCCCGCGCGGCCCAGTTGCAGTTCCGACGCACAGCACCGCATGCCCCCCCAGCGACCTTGCGCCCCGCGTCCGCGTCGATCAAACCATTGCTGGGCTGCTGCCAGGCTGAGAGAACGATCTGGAGCCCGATCACGACCGCGAGCGAGTTGTCGAGTTCGCCTGCGACCACCGACGTTGAACAGTCAGCAAGCTGCCGCCAGACAGGCAGGGGCCGGCGGTTAGCCTCCTCGCGGGCGGCGTTCGGCCGGCCCGACCTGAACGTGGGCCTCCCGTACGGCCATGCGCTCTCAGTCGCATGGCCGTGCGTAGCCAGTCCCTGCAGCGCCCAGTCGATTGCCGTCTCGTCCGTGCCAGGAACGCTGCAAACCTGATGCCCAGCCCACATCGCGTCCTCCGGCGAGAGAATGGTGCCGTCGCCGAGCATCCAATCGTGGGCTGCAGCAACGGCGAAGCCGACACACGTTGGGCGGTCACCCTGATTGCGAACGGGCGTCTGTCGATGACGATGGTCAACCACGTCAGCCAACGAGTGCGAACGCCTCTTCTGGGACCTGAATGCCGCGTAGAGGAGCGCTCACGGTCAGCAAGAGCTCGAACTCATCCGAGCGCGAGTCCGGATTCCACGACTGCTCCTTCACGAGCGCTACGTGCATCACGGTGTCGTGCTCGCCCGCCGCGACCTCGAACAGGAATGCGCGCGGGCTCGCACCTCCGAGGAGCGTGCCGTTGCTCCGCGGCACGGAACTGAACGCTGGCTCCCAGTGGTCCTGAAACGAGTCCGCCAACAACGTCAGAGTGGGAGGCAGCTCGTCGATCCGCCAACTGAACCCCGAGCTGGGGATCTCCTCCAGAGTCACAACCAGACGGTCCCCCGGACGTGCCGAAATGGGGTGACGGTTGTTACGGGCGTCGAGCCACCATACGTCGTTGCGCAGGTCGTCAGGCACCATGTCCCCGACCAGGGTGTGCTTGACCGTTGCAGGCTCCACCTTGGCCCAAGCGTCCGCCGTTCCGTAGTCGACCATCTTGAGGACGGCGAGCTGCCGTGCGGTGGCGGTGTAGCTCGTGCCCAACCACAACGAGAGCGCGTACACATCAAGCGGATCTCGAGGAGTGCCAATGCCCAGCTCCCTTAAGCCCCTGCGGACCAGCTTGCGAGGCATCAGAAACCAAGCGCCGAACGCCTCGGCCTCCTTCTCATGGTTAGGCCAGCGATACCCCCGTTTGCGCGATGCAGCGCAAGCTCTAGGTCAAAATCGATCTCCGCCGCGTGGTTGAAGACATGGTGCCCGAGCTCGTGGCCTGCGGTGTAGCGCTGTCGCGTACGCGGGTGCCCCTGATGCAGCAGAATCCCCGGCGTCGGGTCTCGATGGAGGTAGAGCCCGCTCACCTTGCCCAAGGGCGCAAACGCGAGAACCAGCCCTAGCCGCTTGACTGCCTCGAAGACGTCGACGGGGCGTGTCAGATCGGTGTCGAGGTCGGCGTGCAGCTCGGATGCCGCCACCGCGGCGCGAGCGTGCGCGTCACCCCAGCTGATCACGCCTCTCCGCCTTGGGGGTTATCGAAGTTCTGCAGGAACAAGGCGAATCGCAAGACCTGCTCCTTTTCAGCATCACCCATCTCGCTTGCGGCACGGGCGAGTGCCCTCACGGTCGGATCGTCAGGTCCACCAGCCAGCTCGTTGGGTGGCGCATTGCCCAGGAAGTAGTCAACCGGGAGCCGGTACAAGGCGGCCAAGCGCTTCAGCTCCAGACTGTCAACCTTCCGCGCTCCACGCTCAATGTCGGAAATGGCCGACCGGGGGATCTGTGTCTGCTTAGCGACGAACTGCTGCGACAGGTTGAGGAACTCGCGAGCTTCTCTAAGCCGTCGACTGAGATCGCGAGAGTCGTCCCGCCCCGAGCGATCGCTCACTTGTGACCCTCGCGGGCCACGAACTCGCAGAAGAGCTTCACCGAACGCATCGTCTGGCGCCGGAGCTTCTTCTTTGGGATACGCAGCCCCGTCCGCTTCCTCAGGTCGACGAGGATGTCGAAGAGCTCAAGTGAGTCGATCGGCATCGCTGCCCCCTTCTCGAGCAGCCGCGCCCGAAGTGTGCCCGCGTCCTCTCCAAGCTCGTCGGCGAGGAGCTCAAGCACGAGTTCCTCAACGACGGCAACATCGCGGTATGTCCCGGCGGTTGCCGCTGCCATAACCTCACCCGTCTCGTCGGATCTTCCGACAGCCTACCGGAAATTTCGACAGACGTGTCGGATATTCGGACGAGATGCGTCAGACTTCTGGAATGGACACTCCACCGCTCGTCGGCATGGACCTCACAGACCCGATTGCGCTGCGTGACCGGCTAAGGCGACGGCCGGAACTCGCGGATGAGCTCTTTCACCGCGGAGAGCAGGACTACTGTGCGGGCGAGCCCGATCCCGCCCAGAACCTTGCCGCTCGATTTTGCGCCAAGGAGGCCGTCGTGAAAGCTCTCGGCCTCGACGGCTTCGATCCACTCGACGTCGAGGTCGTCCACGGTGGGGAGAACTGCCGCGTCCGTCTCCACGGGGACGCAGCACACCGCGCGCAAGAACTGGGTGTGACCGTGACGATCTCGCTGACCCACCTGCCGGGAATGGCGGGCGCCGTAGCGCTGGCGCTTCCTGGGCGTAGCAGACAAGGGACGCTCTAGCAACGAGGCGAAGGTCGTGCTGAGCAGAAAGCGCAACTACGGACGCTTCTTGTTGCGCTGATAGCGTTGCGCAGCGAAAACAGCAAGTGGCCCGGCCGGTGCGCCAACACCGCCGGGCCCGGCCCAGGAGGTTGACGCTCCATGAGCAACGCACAGGCTATGTCGCGCTGTGTTTGCGCGTCCGGACGTGCGCGTGGGTGCGAGGCGCCCGCGGAAGTTGAGAAGGCGTCGTGAGGCGCGCTGAGACGGCGGTGGTCGGGGAGTACGTGACCGCTGCTGGGCGTGAGCGGCGGTTGGTCGCCGTGGAGCGCGAGGGTGGGTGGTGTCTGCTGGACGTGCCCGCCGCGCGTGTGACGACCGAGCGGTTCGAGGTGGTTCGGCGGCTCGGGGATCCGGCGGACTTCGATGAGGTCGCGCGCGCGTGGATCGAGCGGGCGGCCGGCTCGGAGTTCGGGCCCGGGTGGCTCGCTCGGGAAGCTGGCGACGGCGATCCGACGGCGACGGTCGATGTCTACAGCGACCGGAACGGGATGCGGCGGCTGGTCGTCGTCGAGGGCGGCGGCTGCTCGCACCTGGTCGACGTGCCGGTGGATCCGGGCGGTGGGCCGGCGCGGCTTGTCGCCGTGGACGTGAGCGGTGTGGAGGAGGCGGTCGAGCTGGGCGTGTTCCATGTGGAACGTGCGCTGCTGCTGGACGCCGCTGCTCGAGCGGCTTCGGCTGCGTAGCCCGCGGGTGGTGCGCGATGTTCCGCGTGGAACATCGCGCACCGTCGTGCCTAGGCGGATTGCAGCACTCGACCGCGGACGCCGCCGGCCTTCTGCACGAACGACTCCATCGCCTCGAGCGCGGCGGCGGTGTGCTCGCCCGTCGCGTGCGCGTAGGTGCGGGAGGTCATGTTGACCTCGGCTCCCCCGGCGCGGAGGGAGTGGCCCATGAAGGCCGAGACCTCGACGAGCGGGATGCCCGCCGAGAGCAGCCGCGACGAGAAGGTGTGGCGGCAGTCGTAGAGCGAGAAGGTCGCTCCGGACGCTTCGCGGGCCGGCTGCCAGACCGTCCGGTAGAAGTTGCGGTGGCTGATCACCTTCCGCTGCTTCGTCAGGAACATGAAGTCGTGGCTGGGGTGCGGGACGACGTCGTCGACGAGCCCGATGAGCGTCGGCGGGAAGAGCGTCCAGCGGCCGCGGAACTCCTTCTCGGCGATGTGGTGCGTCGTCTTGGTGCCCGTCTCGATCTCGCCGTAGCGGCCGACCGTCTGGTGCGCGTAGATCAGGCCGCGCTCGCGGTCGATGTCCTCGCGGCACAACGCGAACAGCTCGCCCGGCCGGCAGCCCGTGAGCAGAGCCGCCCACGACACCGCGAGCCACTGCGGATCCAGCGCCGCCATGAAGGCACCGACCTCGTCCGGCGGGATGGCACGCCGACGGATCGGCGGGCGCTTGGGCTTCAGCCGCGGGTCGCCCAGCTTCACCCGAAAGCCGCGCGCGGGATTCACGTCCAGCAGCTCGTCGTCGACCGCGTCGGTGAGCATCGCCGAGAACGAGCTGATGATCCCGTCGATGGTCTCCTTCGCCAGCCCCTTCTTCAGCAGCGTCGCCTGGAGCTCGCGCACGTGGGACCGCCGCAGCTCGCGGATCGGCATGCGGCCGCGCCGTGGGAGGCGCGGGATCACGTTCCCATCGATCCGCGCAAGAGCCGAGTCCATCGTCCGCGGCCGGCGCGGGAACCGCTCCGGCCACTCCTCGCGGAAGTCGACGACGGTCATGAACTTCCGCCGCTCCTCGGGCGACAGCGCCATGCGCTCCGTCTCCCGCGCGATCGCGGCCTGCGCGTCGCGCTTCCTTTCGTACCGGCCGAGCTGGCGAACCCCGCCCGTCCTCCTCCGTCACGCGCGCGAGCCAGAGCCCGGTGCGGCCACAGCGCACCGGCTGCCTCATGGCCGCACCTCGTTTCGCAGGAGGTAGGCGTGGAGGTCGTCCCGGCGGAAGCGACGGTGCCCGCCGACGGTGAACGCGGTGAGACGCCCGGAGGCGACGAGCCGATCGACCGTCCGCTCGCTCACGCCCAGGTAGTACGAGACGCCGCGCTTGGTGAGCAGCGGCTCGAGGTCGTCTGCCGGCAGGTCCGGAAGGTGCTGAGAGGTCATGAAGGCCTCTCGACGCAACCGCGCCAACTGATGTCCCACCACGTCCGACACGGGCCAACGGACGAGGCCAGAAAACCGCACGCCCGAAGTCACCGCGTGGTCACCGTTTCGTCCTCCAGCGGTGACCTGCGGCGTCTCAGCCGGCGCGACTTCGCCCGGCGAGGGCCCTTGCTTCTTCCTGCAGTTGTCGGGAAAAGACCAACTGCGTCGGACGGGAGCGACGGGACTCGAACCCGCGACCTCCGGCGTGACAGGCCGGCGCTCTAACCAACTGAGCTACGCCCCCGTGAAGCGGCGAGGAAGGATAGCGCGCCGGGGCGGAGTCACAAGCGGCGTGGAAGACCGCAACTCGAAAGGGGTACAAGCGTTCTGATCCCGCATGCTTCGAACGGTCCGCCGATCCGCCCTCCTCGCCCTCGCCGTCGCGGCGCTGCCCGCGGCCGCGCTCGCGGCGCAGATCGAGGGCACCAGCGCAGCGGACAAGCTGAGCGGCACGGCGTCGGTCGACGTCATCTTCGCCAAGGCCGGCAGCGACACAGTGAAGGCGCAGGCAGGCAAGGACGTCGTGTACGGCGACACCGGCAACGACCAGCTGTACGGCGGACCGGGCGCGGACACGCTCGACGGCGGCGCGGGCGACGACCGGGTCAGCGGCGGCGACGACGGCGATCTGGGCCTGCTAGGCAGCGCGGGGAACGACCGGATCTGGGGCGGTCCCGGCGACGACCGGCTCGACGGCGGCGCGGGGAACGACGAGCTCAACGGCGGCGCGGGGAACGACGCGCTGGACGGCGGCCTGGGCGGCAAGGGCTTCGACGGGCTCTTCGGCGGCGACGGCGACGACCGGCTCGAGGGCCGGGAGGCGCACGACGTCCTCGTCGGCGGCAAGGGCGACGACCAGCTCTTCGGCGGCGAGGGCGACGACCGGCTGCTCGGCAACGAGGGCCGCGACCGGCTGCTCGGCGGCGAAGGCCCCGACGAGCTGTGGGCCGAGGCGCGCGCCGACGTCGCACAGGACGGCAGCGAGGCCAACGACGGCTCGACCGGCGACGAGGCCCACGGCGAGGCCGGCGACGACACGCTCCACACGCGCGACGGCGAGGCCGACCTGATCACCTGCGGCGACGGTGCCGACCACGTCCTCGCCGACCCCCAGGACGTCATCGCGGACGCGAGCCTGCTCGCCCCGAACGGCTCCTGCGAGCTGGTCGAGCGCGCGCCCGTCACCGCACCTGAGACCGAGGAGGGCACCGGCTAGCGCCGAAGCCGAACCGCCCACCCGCAAGACGTCGCCGGCGACACTCCCTGCCTTTGGCCGCCGGCGTCGAACGCCCAACCGATCCGCCGGTCTCCCGCCGGCGGTGGGCGTGCTCCCGCGAACGGCCCGTCGACCTCCCTGGCGACGGGCCGTTCTGCTTCCACACACGGCTGGCCCAAGGACGCTTGACACCGTGTTTGGCCAGCCAGCCAGTCCAGCCGGTACGATCCGCGCCGATGCCGCTCGCGCCGCCCCCTCCGGTCTCCACCAACCCCATCGGGCGCCTGCTCGACGACCTGCGCGCCGAGCGCGCCGCCACCGTCCCGTTCCCCCCAGGCGACACGAAGCCCGACCTCGACCGCACGAAGCGCTTCTTCGAGGACCCGGTCCCGGTGCTGCTCGACAGCTACGAGCGCTACGGCCCCGTCTTCAGCCTCCGCATCTTCCACGGCAACGTCGTCTGGATGCTCGGGCCGGAGGCCAACCACCACATCCTCGTCTCCAACGCCCAGAACTTCCGCTGGCGCGACGGCCACTTCGGCGACCTGATCCCGCTCCTCGGCGACGGCCTGCTCACCATCGACGGCGAGTTCCACCGGCGCAGCCGCAAGGCGATGCTGCCGATGTTCCACAAGGAGCGGATCGCGGCCTCGGTGACGACGATCGTGGAGGAGGGCACCCGGGCGGTCGACGCGCTGACCACCGACGCGTACGTCGACCTCTACGACTGGACCCGCCGCCTCGCCCTGCGGATCGCGATGCGCGCCCTCTTCGGCCTCGATCCCGACCAGGCCAACGCGAAGCTCGACACCGCCCACGCCTTCGAGACCGGCCTCGGCTACTACGCCCAGGACTACTTCCGCCAGACGCTGCGCGGGCCGCGGACCCCCTTCGCGCGGATGCAGCGGGCACGGCAGCAGCTGGACGAGCTGATCTTCGCCGAGATCCGCGAGCGCCGCGCGACCGGCCGCCGCGGGGACGACCTGATGAGCCTCCTCCTCGACGCGCGCGACGAGGACGGCGGGCAGCTGAGCGACCAGCACGTCCGCGACGAGGTGATGACGCTCCTCTTCGCCGGCCACGACACGACGACGTCGACCGTCACGTTCCTCATGTACGAGCTCGACCGCAACCCGGACGTCCGCGCGTGGCTGGTCGAGGAGCTCGACGACGTCATCGGGCGAACCGCCCCGCTCGAGCGCGAGCACCTCTCCGGCACCGCCCTCCCGCGCCTGGAGATGGCGCTCGACGAGACGCTGCGGATGTACCCGCCGGCGTGGGTCGGCCCGCGCAAGTCCGTGGCGCCGTACGAGTTCAACGGCCACCCGGTCCCCGGCAACATCCCGGTCAACTACTCGTCGTGGGCGAGCCACCGCCTGCCGCACGTCTTCCCCGAGCCGGACGCCTTCCGGCCCGAGCGGTTCACGCCCGAGAACAAGGCCGAGCTCCAGAAGGGCGCGTACGTGCCGTTCGGCGGCGGCTCACGCACGTGCATCGGGATGCGGTTCGGCCAGGTCGAGATCCGGGCGCTGAGCGCGCTGCTCCTGCGCCGGTTCCGGCCCGAGGTCGAGCCCGGCTACCGGCTGAAGGTGCGCCAGATGCCGACGATCGGGCCGCGCGACGGCCTGCCCGTCCGCCTCCGCGCCCGCGCCGCGTGACGATCCGCACGCATATCGCGTGACCCGCGCGGGGAGAGTGGGCCGGTGCCAGAAAGCGCCCCCACGGTTCGCATCACGCTGCCGCTCCCGCTCTGGATTGCGCTCGGGCTGTTCGCGCTCGTCCTCGTCGGCGGGCTGACGACGCAGATCCTGCTGCTGGAGGACCAGCGGACGACGGTCGACCGCCAGCTCGCGGTCGCCGCCAAGCAGCTCGACCAGGTCGAGCCGCTGCTCCGCGACGTGCAGC
Organism: Solirubrobacteraceae bacterium; assembly: GCA_035563115.1. GTDB lineage: Bacteria > Actinomycetota > Thermoleophilia > Solirubrobacterales > Solirubrobacteraceae > CADCVT01. The sequence goes on along the minus strand of DATMVO010000203.1, from coordinate 19,389 downwards.
CGCTGGTGCGCGACGTCCAGCCGCTGGTGGAGGACACGCGCAAGGGCCTGCCGCGCTCGCAGCAGCTGACCCGCGAGGCGCTGCCGCTGGTGCAGGCCGCGACGCCGCTCGTCACCGAGCTCGACCGCGCGCGGGTGGGCGAGCAGCTCCAGGCCGCCGGCGCGCTGGCCCGCTCGCTCCTCGACGCGGGCGCCGGCCGCAACCTCCAGCGCCTGCCGCGGCTCGCCGACGACGTCGCGCGGCTGCCCGGCCTGGCCGACGACGCGGCGGCGCTCACGCGCGACGTCTCGCGCATCAGCGACACGCTGCTCGAGCAGGACCGGCTCCAGCGCGTCCTCGTCCGCTCCGCCGCCACGTTCGGCGAGCTGCGCGCGCTCCACACCGTCCCCAAGATCACGCGCGCGGCGGAGATCGCGCCGCGTCAGCTGACGATCCTCGAGGAGAGCCTCGCGGTGCAGCGGGAGATCCTGACCCTGACGCGCGAGGGCGTCGCGGGGGTGAACGAGCTGCGCGGCATCGGGCGCGACCTGCAGCAGATCGGCCGCCAGACGCTCACCGAGGCCGGCCGCGCCGCCCGCTCGGCCGAGAGCCTGGACCGAAAGCTCGGCGGGCAACTGCCGACCGCCCTCGGCGGGTAAGGGATCGAACATGATCATCGCCGCTGTCGCAGCCTTCTGCGTCGTCCTCCTCGTCCTCGCCTTCCTCCTCCCGCGCTTGTCGGGGCACGCGGAGCGCGCGGGCAAGGCGCCGATGCACCTCGGGTCCCGCGGCGCGCACAAGACGCCCGGGATCGGCCGCTTCCTCGCCAAGCCGTTCGAGTCGGCGAGCAAGATGATGGGCAAGAGCGGGTCGGCCGGCCGCAAGGGCCGCTCGAAGATGCCGCTCTAAGCTGGGCGGCTCTTGACCCGGAGCCGCACCACCGCCTTCCTCCTCCTCGTCGCGACGCTCATCACGGGCGCCGCGGCGGGTGAGGCCCACGCCTCGACGCCCGGCGCGTGGGAGCCCGACGTCGCCGCCGCGCGTGCCTACGCGCAGCAGCGCCCCGGCCACGTGACGTTCGCCGTCCGCACCGAGGGCCGCTTCTGGGGCCACGACACGCAGCGCACCGTCCCGTCGGCGAGCACGCTCAAGGTGATGCTCGCCGCCGCGTACTGCCGCCGCCCGAGCGTCCGCCGCCGCGCGCTCAACGCGGGCGATCGCGCGCTCCTCATGCCGATGATCCGCGCGTCGGACAACGTCACGGCGACGAAGATCTTCCAGCGCGTCGGCCCCGCCGGTCTGCGCGAGGTCGCGCGCGCGGCCGGCATGGAGCGGTTCACGCCCGCGAGCCCGATCTGGGGGAACAGCCGCGTCACCGCGCGGGACCTGTCGAAGCTCATGCTCCGCCTCGACGACGTCCTCCCCGCGCGGCACCGCAGCACGATCCTCAGCTTCCTGCGGACGATCACGCCGTCGCAGCGGTGGGGCGTCGGCGAGGTCGCGCCGCGTGGGTGGCGGCTCTACTTCAAGGGCGGTTGGGGCTCGGGCACCGGCGCGGTCGACCACCAGGCCGCGCTCCTCACCAAGGGCTCGCTGAAGGTCTCCCTCGCCATCACCACGACGGGCAACGGCACGCACGCGGCCGGCAAGGAGACCCTGCGCGGCGTCGCGGCGCGTCTCCTCCGCGGGCTCGACGACGTGGACCGCTAGTCCGTCCGCGGGTCGGTGTGGAGGAGCCGCTTCTCCACCGGCCAGCTCGTGATGCCGTGCACGACGATCGAGACGATCACGACGACGGCCACGACCCAGAAGAGCCGCTGCGCCTCCGCGGGCGCGAGCACGCCGCTGCCGATCGCGACCGCGACGTAGTAGAGCGAGCCGATCCCACGCACGCCGAACCACGCGACGAACGTGCGCTCGCGGCCGGTCCGCACGCGTGAGCCGATCAGCGAGAGCAGCACCGTCGCGGGGCGGATGACGAAGAGCAGGAGCGGGACGAGCAGCCAGCCGCTGACGCCCGGCTCCCCGAGCCCGTCGAGCGTCACCATCGAGCCGAGCAGGAGGATCAGCGTCAGCTCGCCGAACTTCTCCAGCAGCTCCGCACCGTCGTGGACGCGCCGGTTGACCTCGTGGCCGTGCTCGTACCGGCGGAAGCCCAGGCCGCCCGCGAACGCGGCGAGGAAGCCGTAGCCGCCGGCGATCTCGGTGAGCCCGTAGATCAGCAGCACGCACGCGATGGCCAGCCAGCCGTCGAGCTCCGTCGCGAGGAAGCGCCGGTCGCGCAGCCGCACCGCCAGCCACGCCAGCGCGACGCCCGCCGCGCCGCCGATCGCGAGGCCCGCGACGATCCCGTAGAGGAGGTCGGCGGCGAACCAGGTGCCGAGCCAGTCCGTGCCGCCCTCCTCGATGACGAAGAGGCCGAGGAAGACGAACGGGAAGGCGAGGCCGTCGTTCATCCCCGCCTCGGCGGTGACCGCGAACTGCGGCTCGGGCTCGTCCTCCTCGTCGTGCCCGGGCGGCCCGATGCCCAGGTCGCCGGCGAGCACCGGGTCGGTCGGCGCGAGCATCGCGCCGAGGAGGATCGCGGCGCCGAGGCTCAGCCCCATCACCTGGTCGCCCCACAGTGCGACGGCGGCGATCGTGAGCGGCATCGCGATGCCGAGCAGGCGCCAGACGGAGGTCCACTCGCTCGACCGCACGGAGCGCTCCACCTTCAGCCCCGCGCTGAACAGCGCGACGATGACGGCGATCTCGGCGAGGTGCTCGATCAGCGAGGCGTCGTCGAGCGGGTGGATCCAGTCGGCGTCCGCGAGGTTGACGACGAGCGCGGCGGCGAGGCCGAGGCCGAGGTAGATGACGCTCGCCGAGAACGCGCGCTCGTGCTGGTGGGAGAGCGCGGCGATCGCCACGAAGATGGCGAAGCCGACGAAGAGGATCGTCAGCGCGAAGGGGTCGGCGAACGTGAACCCCTTGCCGGCGGCGAGGAGCGGGGTGGGGACGGGCACCAGGGGTCCCTGCCCCGGCGGGCCGCCCGGCTATGCGTGTCCGGGCACAGACCAGAGGGCGAGCGCGGCGGTCCACGTGAAGTTGCGGGTGCCGAGGCCCTCGCCGGTGTCGCCGTCGCAGTACTCGCGCTCGCCATGCGTCTCGACGGCGTGGCGGAGGCGGTTGCGGAGCGCGTCGGCGGCCTCCTGGCGGCCGTGGCGCTCGAGGCCGAGCGCGCAGAGCCACGTGATGCTCGCCCACGTCGGGCCGCGCCAGTAGGAGTCGGGGCGGTACGCCGTGGCGTCGCTCTTGGGCCAGGAGCGGACGCCGGTGGGGGCGGCGAGCTCGTCGGCGTCGTGGGTGGCGAGGCGCTCGAGCGTGTCGAGGGCGCGTGGCGTGAGCTGCGTGCGGAGGAGGTTGAGCGCGACGCCGGCGCCGCGGGTCTCCGTCACGTCGCCGCCGACGAGGTCGACCGCGAGGGCGAGGCCGTCGGCGTCCGCGCGGCTGCGCAGGGCGCGCTCGACCTTCTCGGCCTGGATGCGGCTCAGCTCGGCGATGCGGGGCTCTTGCAGCTGGTCCGCGAGGTGTGCGAGGTCCGCGCAGGCGGCGGCGAGGATGGACGACGTGCCGGGATCGAGGACGCGGAAGGGCCGTAGCGGGCGAGGCCGCGCTGCTCGGCCTTGCCGATCGCGCGGACGAGCCAGGCGTAGCGGGCGTAGTCGCGGTGCGACGGGCGGTGGTCGATGCCGACCCAGCGCGTGTCCTGCCGCAGCGCCGCGACGTCCAGCTCGGGCAGGCGGCTCATCGCGCCGTCCCAGTCGGGTGCGTTGTCGCGGCCGGACTCCCACGGGTGGATGACGACGGGCTCGCCGGTGCGCTCGGGGTCGCGGTCGTTCAGCCACCACGCGTGCCAGCGCTCGAGCGGCGCGAGGAGCTGGCGGGCCTGCTCCTCGTCGGGCGCTTTCTCGAAGAGCAGCCGGAGGCAGGTGGCGGCGACGGGCGGCTGGGAGATCGCGCTGATGCGGCGGCCGTCGCGGCTCGTGGCGGCCGGCCACCAGTCGGCGGACGGGAAGTAGAACTGCGGCACCGGGGAGAACGCGATGTGCGGGATGCAGCCGTCGCGGCCCTGCGCGCCGACGAGGCTGCGCAGCTCGCGGTAGGCGCGGGCGGGGTCGAGGACGGCCCAGCCGAGGGACGCGAAGGCGCTGTCCCAGTTCCACTGGTGCGGGTAGAGGCCGTCGCTCGTCGGGCGCGTGTAGCCGGGGCTGTCGACCCAGTTGCTGTGCAGGACGGCGCGGGCGCTGTCGGCGGTGGGGGTGGGTGCTGCGGCGAGCGTGGCCACGCCCGTGTGATCGGCCGTGTGAACGCGAAGTTGCGGTCTACGCGGTGCCGTACTCGTCCTGGCGCGTGCGGACGAACCGCTCCCAGTTGCCGACGACGTCCTTCTGCGCGCCGTCGCGGCTCGGCAGGTACGCGACGAAGCCCTCCATGCACTCGGGGAAGTCGAACGCGGCGTAAACCTGCTCGACGTCGCCGAGCGGGTCGGGCCGCGCGCCGCGGTGCTCGTACAGCCAGGCGAGGACGAGGAAGAGCCACTTGTCGCGGATCAGCTCGTGGAGCTGCTCGGGCTCGCGGCGGGCGAGGCGCTCGAGCTTCGCGCGGGCGTGGTCGGCGGAGCGGCTGCGGGCGAAGGCCTGGAGGTCGATGACGCGGCCGGCCTTCGCGCCCGCGATCGCGTTGGCGTTCGCGTTCGTCGCCACCAGCTCGCGCGCGGCCCGCGGGTCGAGCAGCCCGGCGTCCAGCCCGAAGACCAGCTCGCGCCACGTCAGGCGCCCGGCGTGCGCGTCGATGAAGTCGAGCGGAATCGTGAACGCGAGCTGCATCCCTGCCGTCCCCTCCCCAGTGGACGCCGACGAGTCTGACCATCGAAACGACGTCGCGCGCCGGTTCAGGGGGCGGGTGTCGTCCCGCCGACACCGCGGCGGGCGACGTACGCGTCGTGCTGCTCCGACGCCTGCCGCCACAGCCGTGCGCGCTGCGCGTCGGTGAGGGCGTGCGGCGGGATGCCGAACGTCGTGTGGAGCGTGCTCTCGAAGTCGGCCGCGTCCGCGAGGATCCGCTTCGTCGTCGCGTCCGGGGTGACCGTGGAGAGCGTGCGCGCGCGGAGCGTGGTGAGCTGGTCATCGCCGGGGCGCTGGACGACGAGCGTCTGGACGAAGCTCGAGTCGGGCGTGGTCGAGAGCCGGGCGTGGTGCGGGGCGAAGGCGCTGAGCGGGCTCGGCTCGCCTTCGATCCGGAAGCCGGCGAACGAGCAGTACGGGTGGCTCGCCACGGACCAGTCGTCCGCGCGCTCCTCCACCCGCCACGTGAAGGGCGGTGGGCCGGAGGTGCCCGGCATGAGCGGGAGCGGGTCGAGCGCGCCCTCGCCCAAGCCCGCGTCGGCGATCCACCTTCCCTGCTCGCCCAGGTCGACGATCAGCGCCATGTGGTTCGTCGGCCCGTCCCCGCCGACGAGGGCCTGGTGCATCGCGAGCTCGAACCCGAGCGCCCGCAGCAGCCCCGCCAGCACCGTGTTCACCTCGAAGCAGTAGCCGCCGCGCCCGCTGAGGATCCGCCCCGCCAGCTCCTCCTCGTCCAGCGGCCCGCACCTCCCGAGCTGCACGCTCAGCGCCTCGTACGGCACCCGTGACACGAACGCCCGGTGCACGGCCCGCAGCCCGGCGCGCGTGGCGGGCGGCGGCGCGGCAGGATCGAGCCCGAGGTGACGGAGGAGCGAGGCGGCCGTGGCAGGGTCCACGGCCGCCATCATCGCTCAGCGGCGCTTGCGCTTCGCCGCGGCCTTCTGCTTGGGCTTGGCCTTCGCGCAGACCGTCACGCGCTTCGTGCCCTTCTTCTTGACGACGCAGCGCTTGGTGGCCTTGCGCGTCGTCGTCTTCTTCTTCGTCTTCGTCGCGGGCTTGCGCGTGGCGCTCGGCGCCTTCGCGACCGCCGCGGGGAGCGGGGACGCCGGCACGAACGACGGGGCCACGACCGGCGCCGGCTGCTGCTCCGCGGGCGGGCTGTCGGCGGCGGGCGGGACCGGCGTGGCCGGCGTCTCACCGTCCCCGTCGGTCTCGGAGGTCTTGCCGGCGAAGCGCGGGATCGGCGTGTCGCGATCCTGGACGATCTTCGTCGTGCCGAGCGGCTCGTCGTAGTAGCGGACCTCGTCGATGATCCCCTGGAACGCCTCGCCGTCCCACTGGCTGCCGCCGATCCGCAGCGGCCCGATCGCCGGCAGCGCGTACGGCGCCGCCACGCTGGCGACCTGCGCGCCGTTGAGGTAGAGCCGCTGGAAGCTGCCGTCGACGACGTAGGTGATGTGGGTCCACTGGTTGACCGGCAGCACCGCCGACGTCGGCGCGATCAGCCACGACTCGCCGCCCTGCGAGCTCGGTGTGGGATCGACCTGCGCGAACGGCGCGCTGCCCTTCGAGGCGTCGGTCGTGTAGACGTGCCACGAGACGTAGCCGAGCCCCTGGTCGCGCTGGAAGAGCGACTGGTACAGCGTGTCGGTGCGCGGCTTGACCCAGGCCGACGCGGTGAACGAGGTGGCGTCGAGCGAGTTCGAGTCGTTGACCATGACCTGGCCCTCGCCCTCGATCCGGATGCCCTTGCCGAACTTGCCCTCGTTGGTCCAGCGGGCGTTGCCGCTGAGGTAGCCGGGGTTGCCGTAGGTCGACGAGTCGTTCGCGACCCCGCCGGCCCCGTCCTCGAAGCTGAGCGCCATCGCCGGCTCCTGCGGCTGGCCGTCGACCGGCTTGCCGACGCGCGTGTCGCGGTCGCGCTGGATCTCCTCGACCGAGAGCGCGCGGTTGTAGACGCGGAGCTCGTCGATCATCCCCTCGAAGCCCTCCGCGGGGAAGTCCTCGGAGCCGCCGATCACCATCGGGCGGTCGCTGTCCTTGAGGAACTTCGCCTCGCGCTGACCGACCTCGACACCGTTGACGTAGATCCGCCAGAAGGTGCCGTCATGCGTCGCCGCGACGTGGGACCACTGGTTGAGGCGCAGCGGCCACCCGCCCCAGGCGGGCTCCCACTGCGACTGGGCCACCGGCGCGCTGTTGTCCCAGTCCGTGCTCGCGAAGAGGGCGTACGCCAACCCGTCCCAGCCGTAGTCGTCGGCGCGTCGCGTCAGGATCGCCTTCCACTTCTTGCCGGTCGTCGGCCGCACCCACGCCGAGATCGTGATCTGCTCGACGTCGAACTCCGCCGCGTTCGGGATCACGACCTGGTCGTCACCGCCGAACTCCAGCGCACCGCCGTGCCGGCCGACCTCGGTCCACTGCGCGCCCGTGATCGTCCCGTCGTTGTCGTACGGCGAGCTGTCCTGGACGACCGAGCCCTGCCCGTCGTCGAACGACAGCGCCACCATCGGCGCGTCCACGGTCGCGGCGGCCTCGGCCACCCCGACCCCACCCACGACCGCCACGGCCAACACCGTCGAGGTCAGCAGGCGTCGTGCCTGCGTGCCTAGCGCATCCAGCATGCTTCCTCCGTGTTTCCTGCTCGACCGTGGCATCTCTACAACTTCCGCTTCGCGTACGCCAGCCGCCGCGCGTGGGTCTCATCGAGCCGCTCGCGCACCGGGTCCAAGATGTCGTTGACCCGGTCGTAGTCCTTGGCCGTCCACGCTTCGTCGGCTTCCGCGATGCGCGAGCGGTCGACGACGCGGGCGGTGTAGGCCGCCGCGTGATCGGACCTGATCCGGCGCGCGTTCTCGAAGAACGCAGCGTCTCCGGCCAGCGCCGGGCGAAGATGTCCGTCGAGCGCGGCCGTCGCGCTGAGGAGCTCTCTCACCAGGGTCTCGCGTTCCGTGACCTGCACGAGACGGAGCGGGAGGATCTGCTCCTCCTTGGCACCGGCCGCGCGAAGCAGGTCGCTCAGCGCCAAGGAGGGCTCAGAGTCTCTCGACATGCGGGCGGACACCTCGAGCTGCCACGAGCGTCCTGCATCGAGATCTACGCTGAAGACCACCTCGTCAGCCGCGAATCGCGCTCCGTAGCCCTCACCGCCCGCAGATCGGAAGCCGCGAGCTTCGAGGAAGCTTCCCACGGTCTCGGCGACGGCCGTCTGGAACTCGCCTTCGGTGATCATCGACCGCCAGGCTTCCATGCGCGGCGGCTCGGGTCGTACTCCCAACCGCGGTTCTCGAGCACGTTGCGTTCCATCGCGAGGAAGCCCGTCGTGGGCAAGAGGTTCCCGGATCCATCCACGTGCGAGTCGTAGATCGGACGCCCGGCTCGCATCTCCTGACGAAGCCGCGTCGAGTTCTGCTTCCAGTTCGCGCGCACGTTGCCCTGATTCGGCAGGAACAGCATGCGGTCACCGGGGCGCCATCCGTCGGCGCGCGTCGACGTCGGGTGGTTGAACTTGAAGAGGTTCAGACCGCCTTCTTCACTGGCCGCCGCGCTGCGAGAGGCGCTCGACCCTCCTGAACCGCGCGATCCGCGCCCCCCTCGGGCCACACCCCGGACCCCGACGGCGTTGGCGACGATGCCCGGCATGACACCGGCAGCCTGGTCGAGGCCACCCTGGTTGTACGCGTCCTCCAGCGGCTGTGCCATGTCGTTGAGCGTTCCGACCGGATCGGTGGCTGCTCCCTTCAGCATGTCCCAGTTCTGGCGACTCGCTTCGCGATAGTCGTCCTGGTCGGTGGCGTTGAGGCTCTTCTCGAGGTGCGAGAGCGTGCCCTTGACCAGCCCGACCGACTGCTCGAGGCCGTCGAGGATGCCGCCTTCTTCCTTCTTCTCGCGCTCCTCCCTCGCCTTCTTCTTCTGCTGCCACTGGCGGATCTCGGCTTCCTTCGCCCGCAGCCGGTCGATCTGGGCCTGGTGGCTCATGGAAGCCGGTTCCGGCGCCGGCGGACCGGCGACCTGCTGAGCGGCCGACCGCTGCTGGGCTTCGCCCTGCGCCTCCGCGGCCCGCTTGTTGCGCTTCGCCTTCTCCTTGTTGCTCGCGCCCTTGCAGTCCTGGGGACCGCACACGCGGTGTCCGTCGAACTCGACGTTCGAGACCGGGTTGCCACCGGCGAACGCGTACCGGTTCTGGGTGAGCGGGTCCGAGGCGAGGTTGAAGTCGCCCGTGGAGTCCTCGAAGCGGTCCTGGGTCAGGAACCGGCCGGCCGAGGGCAGGTACGAGCGGGCCCGCATGTCGTACGTGCGGACGCCGGAGTCGAAGTAGAAGCCCTGGAACCGGATCGGGTTGTCCTTGGCCTCCGTCGACCGGGCGGACTCGAGGTCGTTGTTGACCAGCCCGTCGATGTGCTCGCGCTGGTTCGCGTCGACCGCGCTGCCGTACGGGTCGTAGCGGTAGGTCTCGGTCGCGGCCGCGGCGCCTGTGGTGCCGAGGAGCGCCTCGACGGTGCCGTTGACGTCCTTGGCGAGCGTGCGGTACGAGGTCCGGTCACCCGTCGGAGTGGTGCGGCCCTGACCGATCGCCTCGAGGTTCGAGTCGTAGTCCCACGTACTCGCCATGTAGTCGCTCTTCCACAGCGGGGCCCGACGCGACAGCGCGTCGGTGGTCCCGATGTAGCCGAAGTCCACGGTGCTCGCCGCCATGCTCTCGGGGCTGCCGTTCCGGCTCTGCGACTCGCGCTGCTTGTCACGGCGGTCGAACGCGTCGTAGTCGAAGTACTCCCGGTCGAAGCCGTCGTCGCCCGTCGGCGTCGTCGTCTCGTTCAGGTGCAGCGTCTGCTGCGTGACGCGGTCGAACGGGTCGTAGTCGAACGACGCGAGCGGCTGCTGCTGCTCGTTCGTGCCCTGGTTCGGGTTCACGATCCGGTTGACCGACAGCACGTTGTTCGACGCGAGGTCGTAGCCGAGGCGCTCGATCCGCGTCGTCGGCGTGGTGCCGCCGATCGCGGTCACCGTCTCGGCCAGCCGCCCGACCGCGTACCGGTAGTCGACGTCCACCGAGGGCGACGCCTTGTCCTCCTTGCGCAGGACGTCACCGGCACCGTTGACCTTGTAGTTGACGACGGGCCCGCCGTTGAGGCGCTGCCACTGCGTCATCTGCCCGCGGGCGTTGACCTTGTAGCCGCCGGTCTCGTCGGCCGTGCGGAAGCCGTTCGGGTCGTAGCCGTACGTGGTGTCCTTGGCCGCCGGCGTCCGGGTCGTCCTGTTCGGGCGGCCGTCCGTGGTCCAGCCGTACTTCTCGGTCGAGCGCACCGTCAGGGTCCCCGGCGTGGCGGTCGGGAACGTCTTCTCGACGCGCTCGCGCTTCTCGCCCGAGGGCCAGTACGCCGTGTCGATCTGCTGACGCACGTCCCCGGTGTTCTGCGGCCGGACGATCGTCTTCGTCTCACGGCTCCACGGGTCGTACGTGAAGGACGTGCGGGTCCCGGTGAAGCTCGGGAAGTTGGTGCTCCCCGTCACCTTGCCGCCGGAGACCGTCACGGTGGACGGGAGCTTGCCGTTGTGCCACCGCTCGACGACGTTGCCCTCCGGATCGAGCTGCATGGCGGTGTCCATGCCGGGCCGCCCGGGCAGGTCGTCCTCGTCGGTCGCGATCAGCCGGTCGGCGTCGTCGTAGCCGAGCCGGAAGACGCGGTCGTCGCCCGGGTTGCCGGCGCTGATGTCCATGCCGCGGTCGATGACCGAGGCCAGCTGGCCGTTCTTCGTGTACCGGTAGTCGTACTCGCGCGGCTTGTCCTCCGGCTTGCGGTTGCCGGCGCGATCGGCGAGCCGGCTCGCGAGCTGACCGTTCGGCCAGTACGAGCGCGTGCTCGTCCGGCGGAGCTCGTCCTTGGCGTTCTTGACCGTCCACGACGTCTGCAGGCCGCGGGCGTCGTAGTCGTACTCGTGGATCTCGCCGCCGGTGACCGTGATGTCCTGGTTGACCTTGCGGGCGCCGGCCGGCTCGATCGACCGGCGGATCCAGCCGGTGTCGAAGTAGTCGAGCGTCGTCCGCTGGACGCAGGCCGTCTTCAGGGGCTCGTTGAACGACTGGTCGAGCTTGCCCGCCTCGCAGACCGTCGGCGCCTTCGTCCACTCGTTGGGCGCGTCGATGTAGTGCGTCCGACCGCGCTGGTCGAGGTGGAACGTCTGGCGGTAGCGCTCGTCCTCGGGCTCGTTCGGCTCCGTCACGGCCGTCGGGAGGTGGACCGCCGTCAGGAGGTTGTCGTCGGAGTACTCGTAGAGCGTCGCGTCCCGCGTGGCGAGCTTGACGACGTCGTTCTCGCGGTCGTCCGTGGAGGCGATCGACGTCCGCTCAGGAGCGGTCTTCGCGGAGAACTTCGGGGCGCGCGTGCTGGCCTCCACGCCGTTCGGGTTGACGACGCGGCGCAGGTTGCCGTTGCCGTCCCGCTCGGTGACCGTCATGCGATCCACGTTCCCGCGCTTGACCGTCGTGCGGTAGGCGAACCCGCGGGCGTCGTAGAGCGTCTCGGTGCTGCGCCGGACCGCGCCGGAGACCGGCCCCGCCGGATCCGTGCTCGCCCCGGGCGCGGTGACCTTGGTGACGTTGCTGTCGGCGTCGTACTCGTACTCGTACAGCTGCCCGCCGGCCGTGGTGCCGTCCTGCACCGTCTTGACCCGGTTGAGCTTGTCGTACGTGCGCGTCGTCGTGTGGTCGGCGACGTCCGACGCCGCGCCGGGCGCCGCGTCGCCGCAGGTGGTCGGCGTCGGGTCCGCCGCGTACCCACGCGGGGCGGTCTCGCTGACGACGTTGCCCGCGTCGTCGTACGTGTACGACGAGTAGCCGTTCGTCGGGTCGGTCGAGCTGATCAGCCGGTCGACCCGGTCGTAGCAGCTGTACGACTTCGGGCCACGCGGCGACTCGACCGACGAGACGAGGTCGTTCGGCGTGTACGTGTACCTCGCGACGTCCGGCGTGCCGCTGCTCCCCTGGGGTGCGTGCTGCGCGACGAGCCGGTCGAACTGGTCGTACTCCCGCCGCGTGGACGCTCCCGTCCCGTCGGTCGTGACGGCGACGTTGCCGTTGCGGTCGTAGCCCGTGAGCTCGCTGATGACCTTGCCGGCCGCGGTGTCGCGGGGCCGGGTGACCTTGACCACCCGGCCGAGCGCGTCGCGGTCGAGCCGCGAGGTGACGTCGTCCGCCGGCGTCCCCGCGTCGAGCGACTCGGTGACGGTCGTCAGACGGAGCTCGTCGTCGTAGCCGAACTCGGTGCGGCCGGCCTTCGGGAGCAGCCCGGGCATCCCGGAGCCCTCGACGGCACCGAAGTCGCCTTCGGAGTCGGGCAGGCCGGGCGAGGCCGCGTCGTTGCCCATCTCCTGCCACGACTTCTCGGCGAGCGCGCCGTTCTCGACCTTCCACGCGCTGGGCCGCGTGGTGGCACGCAGGACGCCCGCGTCGAGGAACGCGTTCTCGAACGAGTTGCCGCGCGGGTCCGTGACCTTCCGCGGATCGCCGACGGCGTCGCGCTGGTACTTCCAGGTGTAGCCGGACTCGGGGTCGGCGGTCAGGTCGGTCCGCGGCAGGTGGTGCTCGACGACGTCACCGTTCGCGTCGTAGACGAAGCGCTCGGCGAACTCGTTCTCCTGCCAGCCCGTCTCGAAGTACCGCGGGTGCAGGATCCGGTCCACGAGGCCGTCAGCGCGGCGCTCGTACCGCCGCTCTTCGCCCTCGGGGTCGGTCTCGTTGACGAGCATGTCGCGCCCGTCGTAGCGGCGGTACGTCTCGTCCCAGCGCGGCTGACCGCCCTGGAACTGGCGCACGCGCTCGATGACGAGGTTGTCGTTCGCGTCGTACTGGTACTCGCGGCGGATGTCCTCGCCGCTCGGATCCTCGATGGAGTCGGTGCGCCGGTCGGAGCGGTCGTAGCCGAAGCGCCAGCGCCGGTACGTGTCGCTCTGCGCCGCCGCGACCGGGCCGACGCTCGCCGCGGCGTTCGTCCGCGGATCGACGACGCCCGTCAGGTTGCCCCGGCGGTCGTACGCCATCGACGTGACGAGCGAGGTCAGGCCGCCGCCGGGCTCGAGCTGGTGCTCCCGCTGGACGACGAGCTGGCCGTTGGCGTCGTACTCGTAGTCGGTCGAGAAGTCGAGCGACGACGCCTGGTTCTCGTCGCCGCGCGGGCGCTGCTCGCGCGTGACGAGGCCCTCGCCGTCGTACTCGAACCGGCTGATCTCCGGCGCGGCCTCGGTCTCGCCGGCGTGCGCCACCGGCGGCGTGGTGACCGTGGTCGGCCGGTCCATCTCGTCGAAGACGACCGTCGTCTCGGCGCCCGCGCCGTCGACGGAGCGCTTGCCGTTGCCGTTGGGGTCGACGTCGTAGCGCCGGGTGATGAAGTCACCCGCGCGCGAGTCCTTCGGGAGGATCTCGCCGACGAGCTGGTCGAGCGCGTCGTACTCGAATCGCGCCTTGAAGCGGTGCTGCGGGTCGCTCACGCCGCCGAACTGGGCGCCGCGCGGGTCGGTCGTCGCGGTCAGGTTGCCGACCGCGTCGTACGCGTACTCCCAGCGACCCTGCTTCGGGTCGATCATGACGCCGGCCTGGCCGCTCGGGTGGAACTGCTCGTACCGCGTGACGTTCCCCATCGCGTCGGTCTCCTTGACGACGCGGCCGTACTGGTCGAACCACGAGCGGGACCAGTTGCCCTCGCCGTCGCGGCGGCCGGTCACGTTGCCGCGGCCGTCGAGCTCGAACAGCTCGGCGAAGTCGCCGGGCGTCCCGGTCTCGTCGCCCTTCGGCGACTCGATCTCGTTGAGGTCGGTGACGAAGTCGTCCAGGCCCTCGCCGCTCGCCGCCTGGAACAGGCCCTTGCTCGCGGTGTAGTTGAGGTCCGTCCGGTCGTGCTCGGGAGACGCGATCCACTCGAGCTGGCCGTTCGTGTTGTAGCCCATCGTCGTGCGGGCCGCCTCGGGCTCGTCGACCGCCTCGAGGACCTCGGTGACGTTGTTGTCGCCGTCCCACTTGAGCTTCGTCACCGTGCTGCGCGGATCGATGATCTGGAACGTCCGGCCGCGGTGGTCGGTGTGGTAGGTCGTGGTCTCGCCGCGCGCGTCGGACGCGCGGGACTGCCACTGCACGGCGCTCTCGGCCGGGGCCTTGTCGTACGTGTAGTCGCGGTGGCGGCGGTCGCGCTGGGTGACCCGCGACACGCGGATGTCCGACAGCTCGTCGACCGCCGGCGACTGGCCGGCCAGGCGGGTCTTGTGCCCGCTGGTGTACGTGAACTGCGTCTCCGCCCCGCGCGGATCCTGCACCGCGCCGAGGCCGGTCGGGCCGTAGAGGAGCTTGTGCACGCGCTCGGCCGGCGTGCCGCTCGCCTGGGTGATCGAGGTCAGCCGGCCACCGCTGTAGGTGAACCGCACGACGCGGCCGCCCTGATCGGTGATCGACGCGATCCGCCCCGCGTTGCCCGCCTCGTACTGCAGCGTGACGCTCCGGTTCGGGGCGCCGTCGCGGACGCCCGCCGAGTCCGTGACCGAGAGCAGCCGCTGGCGGCACTGCGTCGCGCTGAACGACGCCGTCGTGACGCCCCACGTCGGGCACGACACGCCGGACGCGATCGGGACGATCTCGTACGTGTACTTGAGGACGTTGGTGTTGCGGTCCTCGATGTACGTCGGGAAGCCGCGCGCGTCGAAGAAGTACGTCGCGCCGTCGGGCCGCGTCGCCGCCCAGGTGCGGTCGTACGCGCTGGAGTAGCGGCGCAGGTGCACGTTGAAGCCGGCCGGCGGGACGTAGTAGAGGCCTGAGCTGTGCTTGCGGAAGACGTGGCGCGTGCCGTCGGGATCCACGAGCGTGATGCGCGGCTCGGTCGCCGCGTCGGCCTGCGTGATGTCGAGCGGCTCGTTGACGCGCGTGATCGACGAGAGGCCGAGCGAGAAGTTCGGGCCGATCTCGTCGTACGGCGTGAAGGTGCCGTCAGGGACCTTGGTCTGGCTGTTGTAGGTGATGTTCGCGAACGTCGACAGGCCGCGGCCGGCGTTGACGAGCGGGAGCAGGTTCCAGACGAGGTTGCCGGTCGTCTGGTTGACGTGCGCGCGGCCGCCGCCGCCGGTGGAGACGCTGTCGAACTGCAGGTACTCCTCGAGCCCGCTGAGCGCGGTCGTCTCGAACGTCGCCGTGGAGCTCGGGGTCAGGTCGACGTACTCGAACGACTCGTTCTCGAGCTTGTCGTGCGTCTTGATCGCGATGCGGCCGGCGCCCGAGAAGCGGCGCGGCTCGAACGTGTACTGGTGCTCGAGCTGGCACGAGTCGGTCGCGCACGCCCGCCAGATGTAGTCGAGCTGCGTCCACGCACCGGTCGCGTTGTCCTGCCAGAGGACCTCGATGTCCTGCGTGCCCGACTCGGGGGCGGCGTCGTGGACGCCGTCGATGGCGACGATGTCGAGCCGGTAGCTCTCCTTCGTCAGCGTGGTGCCGCGGGCGTCGACCAGCGGGCCGCTGAGGCCGATGCGCGGACCCGCCTTGTCGACCGCGACGCGCTTGGCGACGGTCGTGGCGTTGCCGGCCTGGTCGGTGGCGGTCGCCTTGATGGTGTGGTTGCCGTGCTGGTACGACGCGGGGTTGAAGGTGAACGTGCGCGCCAGCGGGCAGCCGTGGGCGCAGGTGCCCTGCACCGTGTCCGGGTTCTGCGGGACGTCGTCGACCGTGACGCGGATCGACTTCACGCCGGCCTTCTGCTTCGCCGGGTCGGCCTCCGCGGGATCGCCGTCGGTCGCGGCGATCGCGAGCTCGCGCGGCGTGTCCTTGGTGATGGGGGCGTCGATCGCCGACCCGCTCACGTTGACGTCGGGGATGCCCTTGTCCACGCGCACCGTGAAGCTCGGCGTCGTCGCCGCCGGCTTGTTGAGGATGTCGGTGGCGCTGATCGCGAACGTGTGCTGGATGCCCTCGGCCAGGCCGCTCGTGTCGAAGTCGAGCTGCGGCGTGACGGAGGTCGGGCAGGTCGCGCCCGCGAGACCCGTGCAGGTCTGCGTCTTGGTGTCGACCGCGGTGCCGCCGCGGCTCAGCGTCGTGGTCTTCACGCCGAGGCCGCCGTCGGTGACCGCCGGCTTGGCCCACATCGCCTGGCCCTTGACCCACCCGTTGACCGGGTGGCTGTACGTCGTCGCGCCGATCGCCGGCACGTTCGCGTCGTCGAGCGTGATCGTCGCGCTGGGGAGCGTGAGGCCCGCGGTGACCGCCGTGGTCCCCGGCGCGTGGCGGAAGAACGCGACGTTGGCCGTGTTCGTGACGGCCGAGGTGTAGGTCGACGAGGCGAGCGTCGTGATGTTGCAGGTCGCGGCGCTCGGCGTCGGCGAGATGACCGTGCCGCCCGAGGTGCGCAGGCCGACCCAGGCGCAGGTCGAGCCCGTCGGCGAGTTGGTGACGGCGACGGCGCCCGGGGTGAACGACGTGATCGCCGCGCCGGTCGGAGCGGTGTACTTCCACTCGGCGACGCCCGGCGTCGTGCGCGTACCGCCCGTGTAGTTCAGGCGCAGGCCGCTCGACACGGTCGCGGTGTGACCGGTCGCGACGGTCGAGGTCCAGCCGGGCGGGGTCGTCGTGACGCCGCTCCAGTTCCACGTCTCGACGATCGGGTCGACGACGATCGGGTACTGCAGCTCGCGGCCACGGTGGGCGACGCGGTAGCGGACGTTCTTGCCCTCGACGGACGTCTTGACCGGCACCGGCACGCCGCGGGCGTCCCAGGCGACGGGGGCGCGGACGAGCGCGATCGGCTTGCCGCCCTTGCCGCGGACGACGACCTCGCTGTTCGGACGCTTGCTCAGCCGGATCGACGAGGCGCCGAGCGCGAGCGAGAGGTCCTGGGGGCTGGACGCGGCGCGCAGGACCCACATCGCCTGCAGACCGCCGGGCTCGGCGGACAGGGAGACGTCGGTGCTCTTCGCGGCGTTCGCGTAGAAGGCGGTGGAGGCCTGGCGGGCCGTGGCGCTGCGCGCGAACGCGCCGACGGCGCGGACCTTGAGGCCGACGGCGCTGAGGACGGAGCTGCGCTGCAGGTTGCGCGCGAGCTTCACGCCGGTGCCGGCGTTGCGGGGGATGAGGTACTGGCCGCTCTGGCGCAGACGCAGGTCGAGCGGCGAGACTCGGCCGGCAGCGTCGCGGGTGCGGAGCGGGAAGGTGGAGGCGACGAGCGACGGGGCGGGCTTGCCCGCGGCCTGGACGAGGGCCGAGTGGTCGCTGAGGTACGTGACCTTGGCGTCGGCGGCCGGAACCGCGGAGGTGCCGGGGGCCGAGCTCGCGGCGGAGCGGGCGACGGTCGACGCGGTGCCGGTGGCCTGAGGATCGCTGCCGAGCGGGAGCGCGAAGTCGGCGGGGAGCAGCCCGCGTGCGAGCTTCCACGCCTCGGCGTCGCCGAGGCCGGCGAACTTCGTCGCGCTCTCAGGATCCGCGGCGGGGATCTTGGGCGCGTCGCCCGCGCCCTTCGCCGGCTTGATGCGAGGGGCCGAGGGCTGGGCGTACGCGAACGTGGCGGCCGAAGCCAACGCCACGACGACGAGGATCGCCGCGCGACGCACCTGCCGCACCCGTCCACCATCGATCGCACCCTGCTCGAGAGCAGCGCGCAGCACGCGCAAGAGCGCACCAAGCCGCATATTGTCCTCCGTCCCCTTCGGGCTCGCCGATGTTCAGGCGCCGTCCCGGCGCCTGTGCTGGTCGGTCGTCAGCCGACCGCGGGCGAGAATGCTTCACCGGAGAGCGGTCGTCAAGCAGTAAACGTCACCTCATCCGGAGTTGGCGCGTTCGCGGTCTACCTTGGTGCCGAACGGCACGCGGTGCGGTCGCGCGTCACCGGCACCGCGGTCCGTTCCCCGACAGGGGCGTCGCGGAGCGAGATGGGCGGTCCCGGGCTCGAACCGGGGACCTCGCGCTTGTAAGGCGCGCGCTCTGACCAGCTGAGCTAACCGCCCTCCGGCCCGGTCAGGCTAGTTGGTCGGCCTCCGGCGAGGGGCGGGTGGGAGGTCGCGCGACGGCGCACCGGGCGGTCCGGCGTGGTTGGATGCCGCGCATGGGCAAGCTGGGTGGAGAGGCGTCGATCGAGCTCGACGCGCCGATCGAGACGGTGTGGGCGGAGGTCGTGCAGGTCGACCGCGCCGCGGAGTGGCAGGAGGGCCTCAACGAGGTCCGCGTCATCGACCGCGACAGCTCCGGGCGCGTGGCGCGGGCGGAGACCGTCAGCGACGCGAAGGTCCGCGAGGTCAAGTCCGTCGTGACGTTCTCCTACAGCGAGCCGACGCGCGTGTCGTGGACGCAGGAGAAGGGCGACCTCAAGACCGTCGACGGCGCGTGGGAGCTGACCGACCTCGGCGGCGGCCGGACGCGCGCCGTGTACCGGATGGAGGGCGACCCGGGCCGGATGCTCGGGATGCTCATCCGCGGGCCGGTCGAGGACCGGCTGAAGGACATCCTCGTCGGCGGGCGACCGGGCGAGCTGGCGGCGCGGCTCGGCGTCTAGCGCCGCACGCCTTCGATGGATCTCGGGCTCGACGGCCGCCGCGCGCTCGTCACCGGCGGCTCGCGCGGGATCGGGCGGGCGATCGCGGCGGAGCTGGTCGCGGAGGGCGCGTCGGTCGCGATCACGTCGCGCGCGCCGGCCGACGCGGCGCGGGAGCTCGGCGCGGCCGGGTTCGCGCACGCCTCCGACGACGTGGACGGGGTGCCGGCGCTGGTGGCCGACGTGACCGACACGCTCGGCGGGCCGATCGACGTGCTGATCGTCAACACGGGCGGGCCGCCGACCGGCCCCGACCCGCTCGGCTTCCCACGCTCCGAGTGGGAGGCCGCGTACCGGTCGCTCGTCCTCCACCCCATGGCGCTGGTGGAGGCGGTGATGCCGTCGATGCGCTCGCGCGGGTGGGGGCGCATCGTGAACGTGGTGAGCACGTCGGTGCGCGAGGTGCTGCCGAACCTCATGCTCTCCAACGCTCACCGCGCCGCAACGCTTGCCGCGTGGAAGACCGTCGCGCGCGACGTCGCCGGGGACGGCGTGACGGTCAACTCGGTGCTCCCCGGCCGCATCGCCACCGACCGCATCGCCGCCAACCACGGCTCCATCGAGGCCGCGCAGGCCGCCGCCGCGACCGACGTCCCGGTCGGCCGCCTCGGCACCCCGGAGGACCTCGCCGCCGCGGCGACGTTCCTCTGCTCGGACCGCGCCTCCTACATCACCGGCGTCGCGCTGCTCGTCGACGGCGGCCTCACCCGCTCGATCTGAAGTACCCCCAACGGGAATCGAACCCGTGCTACAAGCGTGAAAGGCTCGCGTGCTAACCGCTACACCATGGGGGCGCGCGCCACGCAGTCTAGGCCGCGTCCGCCAGGCCCGCCGCCGGCGCGACCGGCACCGGGACGACGCCCGCCTGGATCTTGACCGCGCACGGCGAGCAGACCAGCACGCACTCGCGCGCCGCGGCGAAGGCGTCGACCAGGCTGTCGCCGGCCAGCGCCGCCGGCTCGAGCACGACCGGCCCG
>DATMVO010000202.1:0-10959 GCA_035563115.1 Solirubrobacteraceae bacterium | reverse complement strand
GGCCGCCGCCCGGCTGCGCGCCGCCGGTCATCTGCGCGAAGGCCATCTGGAGCTGCGACAGCGCCTGACGGATCTGCGAGGCCTCCTGGAGCTGGAGCTGGTCCTCGACCAGCTCCAGCAGCGCCATCGCGCCGTCGATCGCCTTCTGGAGCTGCGCGGGATCCTGCTCGTCCTCGGCGCCCTCGGCGAGGCCCGCCTTGCGGCCCGCGAGGTTGATGAGGGAGACCACCGTCTGGAGGAGCACGTCCTCGACGCGGAGCTTCTTGATCTCCGCCTCGTACGCGGCGCGGAGCTCTTCCTCGGTGGGCTGCTGCTGGTTCTCGGGGGTGCTCATGCTGCGGGGACCTCCTGTGCGTAGGTCGCTTCGGTCTCCTGGACGGTCTGAGCGTAGACGTCGCGGGGCGACAGCCCTTCCGCGATCAGCGCGCGCTGGCGCTGCGTGGAGTTGCGCTCGCGCAGCGCCGGCTCCCCCAGCGCGTGCGCCTCGCGCGCGGGCGCGGTCCACACGAGCAGCTCCTCGACCGACGCGCGCGCGTCGACCTCGACGAACCGCGCGAGATCGAGCAGCTTGCCGTCCATGCCGTTCCGCAGCGCGCGCCACATGTTCTCCTCGACCAGCCGGCCGGGCACCGCCTCGTACGGCACGCCCGCGTCGACGTCCGCGGCGGCCTGGAGCACGCACGCGGTGATGAGCGAGGCGAGCGCGTCGCTCTCCCCCGCCGTCGGCTGCGCGTCGCAGATGCGGACCTCGACGGTGCCGAAGCCGAAGTGCGGCCGCACCGACCACCACACCTGCGTGTACTCGACGATCGACCGCGTGCGGATCAGCAGGTCGATGTAGTCCGAGTACGCCTGCCAGTCCCCGTAGTGGTCGGGGACGCCGCAGCGCGGGAAGGTCTTGGTGAACATCTGCGTCCGCGCGGAGGACAGGCCGCTGTTCATCCCGTCGTAGAACGGGGAGGAGGCGGAGAGCGCGAGGAGCGTCGGAAGGACCGGGCGCAGGCGATCGCAGACGGCGATCGCGCGGTCCGCGCCCTGCACGCCGACGTGGACGTGCAGCGAGAAGGTGTTGTTGCGCTTGGCGACCCACTGGAGACCGTCCGCGACGCGGCGGTAGTGCTCGGTGTCGATGAACGCCTGCTCGCGGTAGTCGCTCACCGCGTGCGTGCCGGTGGCGCCGAGCCGCACGCCGCACTGCGCCGCCAACGCGAACAGCGCGCGGCGGTGGCCGGCCTGGAGCGCGAGCGCGTCGGCCAGCGTCTCGCCCCGGCCGGAGCGGATCTCGATCTCGGAGCGGATCAGCTCGCCGGAGATGGATTCGGCGAGCGCACCGTCCGCCGCGTCCCGCAGCTCCTCGAAGCGGGGAACGAGCTCGAGCGTCTGCGGATCGCAGATGGCGAACTCCTCTTCGAGGCCGACGGTGCCGTCCACAGAGGCACCGAACGCCTCGTACGCGGCGGCGAGGTCGATCACGTCAGGTAGAAGTACAGCGCATACAGGAGATCGACGGCCGGGCTGCTGGTGTGGACCGTGACCTCCGGCGGGACCTGGAGCAGGGCCTCGGAGTAGTTGAAGATGATCTTCACGCCCGCGGCTACGAGCTCGTCGGCGATGCTCTGGGCGGCTGCACCGGGCACGGCGAGGACGCCGACGACCACGTCCTCCTCCTTGACGATCCGCTCGAGATCCTCGATGGCGCGGACGGTCTGGGCGCCGACGTTGGTGCCGACCTTCTCCTCGTCGCCGTCGAAGATCGCGACGACCTGGAAGCCGTGGTCGGCGAAGATGTCGCTGGACGCGATCGCGCGGCCGAGGTTGCCGGCGCCGACGAGCGCGATGTTGTGCTGGCCGGCGGTGCGCAGGATCTTGCGGATCTGCGAGACGAGCGAGTCGACGTTGTATCCCACCCCGCGCTTGCCGAACTTGCCGAAGCCCGAGAGATCGCGGCGGATCTGCGTCGAGTTGACGTGCGTGTAGTCGGAGAGCTCCTGCGAGGAGATCGTCTCCTTGCCCATCTTCTTGGCCTGCGTGAGGACCTGCAGATAGCGGGAGAGACGGGCGGCGACCCCGAGCGAGAGACGCTCGACGGCGACCGTGCCGTTGGAGTGGTCGATGGGAGATCCCAGGGAGGTCACGTCGGTTCACTCTAGCTGCGCCCTCAACGACTTCTCGTCCACGAAGAGCTCGAACAGCTCGTCCCCGTCGAGGGTCACGACAGGGATCCTTTCCAGGTACTTCTTGAGCAGATCGTCGTCCTGGTCGATGTCCACGACGCGGTACGGCGCCCCCACCCGATCGAGGATCGCGCGGGCGTCGTCGCAGAGATGGCACCCCGGCCTGCCGTACAGCGTGAGCCGTCTCACATCGGCGGTCACAACCCGCGCTCGCCCGTCGCATAAGCGTCCATGGCGAGGTACTCCGGAAACGGGTGCGGTGGCACGAACCGGGCGGCGCTGGCGATCATCGCGGCGTTGTCGGTGCACAGGGCCCGTGGGGGGACCTTGAGGGTGACGCCGAGCGTCGCGAGACGGTCCCTCAGCGGCCCGTTGGCGGCCACTCCGCCCCCGACCGCGAGCCGGTCGGTGCCGCTCTGCGCGAGGGCCTGCTCGCAGCGGCGCGCGAGCGACTCCACGATCGCGTGCTGGTACGCGGCGGCGAGGTTCGCGCGGGTGGCGTCGTCGAGGGCTGAGGGGTCGCTCCCGCCGCCCAGGTCGCGGATCTTGTAGAGCAGCGCGGTCTTCAGGCCGGCGAAGGAGAAGTCCAGGCCGCTGACGCCGCGGCCGGTGGGGAAGGTGAACGCGCTCGGGTCGCCGTCGCGGGCGAGCTTCTCGAGGTGCGGGCCGCCCGGGTAGGGAAGCCCGAGCATGCGGGCGCCCTTGTCGAACGCCTCCCCCGCCGCGTCGTCGAGCGTCCGGCCGAGCACGGTGAAGCCGTCGTGCTCGGTGACGTTGGCAAGGAACGTGTGGCCGCCGGAGGCGATCAGGCAGAGGAACGGCGGCTCGAGCGGCTTGTCCTCCGGCCCGTCGCCGGTGGTGAGGAAGTTGGCCGCGACGTGGCCCTGGAGGTGGTCGACGGACGCGAGCGGGAGGCCGCGCGCCGCCGCGATCGCCTTCGCGGTGGCGACGCCCACGAGGAGCGCGCCGACGAGGCCCGGCCCCTGCGTGACCGCGACGAGGTCGACGTCGTCGAGCGTGGCGCCCGCGCGGGCGAGCGCGTCGTCCACCACGACGTTCGCCAGCTCCAGGTGGTGGCGGGAGGCGACCTCGGGGACGACGCCGCCGTACCGGTCGTGGATGCCCTGCGAGGAGATGACGTTGCTGCGGATCTGATCGCCGGTGACGACGGCCGCGCACGTGTCGTCGCAGCTCGTCTCGATGGCGAGGATCGTCGGGGCCGCGGCGGCGCTCATTGCGAGAGCGGGACGGGGCCCGCGGCGGGGATGTCGTCCAGCCGCCCGTCGAGCGTGGCCGGCGTGCGCCACATGATCAGGGCGTCCTCCCCGTTGTCCTGGTAGTAGCGCCGGCGCAGGCCCGCGCCGAGGAAGCCGAACCGCTCGTACAGCCGGATCGCATGGGCGTTGGAACGGCGCACCTCCAGCGTGTACCGCGAGGACGGACGGTCCCCGTCGATCTCCGCGAAGAGGTGCGTGAGGAGCATCGAGCCGATGCCGGTGGCCTGCAGGTCGGGGTCGACCGCCACGTTCATGATGTGCCAGACGACGTCGTAGCGGCTGCAGATCAGGTAGCCGACGACGCGCTTGCCGTCGACCGCGCAGAGGCAGACGCCGGACGACTTGGAGAGCTCCAGCACGAACATCGCCAGCGACCACGGCGCGGGGAACGCGCGGCGCTCGATGGAGATGACCTGCGGGAGGTCGGCGTACGTGAGGCGGCGGACCTGGAGGCTCACGACGCGGCGGCCTCCTCCTTGCGCCGCCGGGTCAGCTCGGCGTCGGGGACGCGGACGTAGTCGGGGGTGACGGCGGCGTCGACGGAGGCGGGGGCGCTCGCGGCCAGGCGCGCGAGGGCCAGGGCGCTCACGCGGTGGAGCGGGTCGCCGTCGGCCGGCACGCCGATCCCTGACGGTGCGAGCACGTCCCGGAAGCGTACCGCTCCGTCCCCCACCGCCAGCGCGTCGGCGCGCGCCATCGTGGCGAGGATCCCGGGGGTCACGGCGGCGGGCGGGGAGAGCTCGGCGCCGTGCTCGTAGAGGGCGGTGAACGCCTCGCCGCGGCGGGCGTCGAGGACGGCCAGGACGCGGCCGTCGGGCGCCTGGGCTGCCGCGGCCGCGGCGAGGGCCTGGAGGGTCGAGACGCCGGTGAGCTCGGCGCTCGCTGCCTGCGCGAGCGCCCGGGCGGTCGCGACGCCGATCCGCAGCCCGGTGAACGTGCCCGGGCCGGTGCCGACCGCGATCCGGTCCAGGTCGGCGAAGGTCAGGCCCGCCTCTGCGAGCAACCTGTGCGCGAGCGGCAGGAGCTGCGCGGCGTGGCCGGGGCGTTCGCCGGGCGCGGGGTCGTGGCGCAGCTCACGCTCGGCTCCCTCGCCCAGCAGGGCGACGGCGGTGGCGGGCGTGGCGGTGTCGAAGGCCAGCAGCGTGGTCACTCGGGCCACTCCACCGTGACCCGGCGCGTGTCGCCGCCGGCGTGCTCCAGAGTTACCCGCGCGCGAGACACGAGCGTGTCTCCAGCGATCTCGGGCCATTCGACGAACGCGACGTGCTCGTCGTTGACGTAGTCGTCGAGCAGGTCGGGCTCCTCCTCGTCCAGCGAGGCGAGGCGGTGCAGGTCGACGTGGGCGATCGGGACGCGGCCGGTCTCGTACCGGCGGCCGATCGTGAACGTCGGGCTCGTCACCGCGCCGTCGTACCCCAGCGCGCGGGCGGCGCCGCGAACGAACGTCGTCTTGCCGGCGCCCATCTCCCCGCGCAGGAGGACGACGTCGCCGGGCCGCAGCCGCGCGGCGACGTCCGCCGCCAGCGCGGCGGTCTGCTCGGGCGACGTGCTGTCCACGACGGTCGTCGGCATCCCTGGGACGTCAGCGTAGGACCGTGGCGAGCCCGGCGCGGGCTCGCGGCGGCTAGAACGCGTCCGGGTCGATGGTGCGGAGCCGGAGCCCCGCGCCCGTGAGCACGAAGGCCGCGCCCAGGAGGAAGAGGAAGCGCGGATCCGAGCCGGTGTTCGGCAGCTGCTCGCCGCTCGCGGCCGGGGTGGCCGACGCGGTGCTCGGCGAAGCGGTGGTGCCGGTCGCGGGCGCGGTCGAGCCCGCCGAGCCGGAGCCCGAGGAGCCGGAGCCGGACGATCCGGAGCCCGAGGAGCCCGAGCCGCCGCCGGACCCGCCGCCGTCGCCGGGAACGGTCGGCTCGTCGCTCAGCCCGTCGTCGCCGCCGCCCGAGCCTCCGTCGTTCTGCGCCGGCTCGTCGCCGAACGGATCCTGGTACTGGTCGTCGCCCGCGCCCTGGGCGAAGGCGGCGCCCGGAAGGGCGAGCACGAAGACGGAGATGAGGGTCGCAAGACGCGGCACGGCGGGAACTCTAGTTCCCCTTCCGGCGGGAGGCGCTGTAGCCTCGCCGACCGCCGTGCACATCCTGCTCCTCACCGACCGCGACTGGACCCACCCTCAGGGGGGCGGGACCGGCACCAACCTCTACGGCCAGGTCGCCCGCTGGCTGGCCTGGGGCCACCGCGTCACCGTCATCGCGGGCGACTACCCGGGCGCGAAGCCGGTCGAGGAGCTCGCCCCGAACCTGACGATCCACCGCATGGGGTCGCGGATGACCGTCTTCCCGCGCGCCGCGCTCGCCACCCTCCGCGGCGTGGGCCGCGACGCGGACGTCGTGCTCGAGGTCGTCAACGGGATCGCGTTCTGCACGCCCGCCTGGTGGTGGCTCAAGGCGCCGACCGTCGCGCTGATCCACCACGTCCACCAGGACCACTACGTCGCCGAGATGGGCGCCAAGGGGAAGGTCGCGGCGCTGATCGCCGAGCGCGCGCCGCTGACGCTCCTCTACCGCCACATCCCGGTCCTCACCATCTCCGACGCCGCGCGGACCGACCTCGTCGAGCTGGGCATCCCGCGCGAGAACCTGCACGTCGCGTACCTGGGCATCGACGCTCCCCCCTTCCCGGGCGGCGAGCGGTCCGAGACGCCGCACCTCCTCTACCTCGGCCGGCTCAAGCAGTACAAGCGGATCGAGGTCGTGCTCGACGTGCTCGCGTCGATCCCGGACGCGCACCTGGACATCGCCGGCGACGGCGACCACCGCCCGGTGCTCGAGCAGGAGATCGCCGAGCGCGGGCTGACCGACCGCGTCACGCTCCACGGCTTCGTCACCGAGGAGGAGAAGTACGCGCTCTACGGCAAGGCGTGGGTGAACCTCACCGCGTCGTCGGCCGAGGGCTGGTGCCTGACCGTGATGGAGGCCGCGACGGTCGGCACGCCGAGCGCGGCGCTGCGGGTCGGCGGGCTCAACGAGTCGATCGTCGACGAGCAGACCGGGCTGCTGGCCGAGACGCCCGAGGAGCTGGGCGAGCGCGTCCGGGCGTTGGTGAGCAACCACGACCGGCGCGCCGAGCTGGGCGAGCAGGCGCAGGCCCGCGCCCGCGGGTTCACGTGGGAGCGGACCGCCGAGCAGAACCTCGAGGTGCTCGAGCGCGCGGCGGGCGAGGCGCGGCCGTCGGTGCGCGCGGAGCTGAGCCGCTCGGAGACCGCGAAGGCCGCCGGCATGGCGCTCGCGACGCTCAGCGCCAACGCGATCGCGATCGTCTTCACCGTCGTCTTCGCGCGCCTGCTGGGCGTCGGCGACTACGGCGCGCTGGGCGCGCTGCTCTCCACCTTCACGATCCTCGCCGTCGCCGGCAGCGCGCTGCAGGTCGCGGTCGCGCGCGAGACCGCGCTCGACGAGCTGGGCGACGCGGCCTCGGTCGCGCGGACGACACGACGATGGCTCAGGCAGCTCGCGCTGGCGGGCGTGGCGGTGACCGCCGTCTCGATCATCTTCCGCCAGGAGATCGCCGAGCTGATCGCCGTCCCCGAGCACCCGTGGGCCGCCGCGGCGATCCTCCCCACGGGGATCCTGTGGATGGTGCTGGGCGTCCTGCGCGGCGCGCTGCAGGGGCTCCAGCGGTACGCGGCGGTCGGCCAGTCGATCGTGCTGGAGGCGGTCGGGCGGCTGATCCTCGGCCTCGTCCTCGTCGCCGCGGGCGCGGGGATGACCGGCGCCTACCTCGGCACGCCGCTCTCCATGGCTCTGACCGCGGTGATCCTCACCGGCATCGTCGCGCGGCTGATCACCGCCGCGGGCGACGGCGCCGCCGAGCCCCGGCCACGGACGCTCGCAAGCCTCGTCTCCGGCGGCTGGGCCCCGATCGTCGGTCTGATCTTCCTCGCCGCGCTGCAGAACGTGGACGTCATCGTCGCCAAGCACCAGATGAGCGAGGACGCCGCCGGCGCGTACGCCGCCGCGGTCGTCGCCGCCAAGCTCGTCGTGTGGGTCGCGATCGGCGTCGGCCTCTACCTGCTCCCCGAGGCGACCCGCCGCGCCGCCGCCGGCCTCGACCCGCGGCCGGTCTTCCTGCGCACGCTGACGATCCTCGGCCTCGTCACGGTGCCCGCGCTGCTCGTCTTCCTCGCCGTCCCGTCGCTGCTCCTGCGCGTCGCGTTCGGCGAGGAGTACACGACCGCCGCCGACGCGCTCGTCGTCCTCGGCGCCGCGATGGCGCTGCTCGCGACGGCCTACCTCGCGGTCCAGTACATGCTCGCGCTGCGGATGACCGGGTTCCTGTGGATCCTCGGCGTCGTCGCGGTCGCCGAGCCGTTCCTGCTCACGCTGAGCGACCTCGATCTCGTCTCGTTCGCCGCGGTCGTCCTCGCCCTCCAGGCGGTGGCGGCGCTCGGGGCGCTCGCGCTGGCGCTACGGTCCGGTCGCATGAGCACGCAGGCGGCGGCATGACCGCGACCCTCTCTCCATCCCAGGTCGAGGGCTGGCTGACCGACGCGCAGGCGGGCCGGCTGGCCGCCGCGGCGCGGCGGGTCCCGGCCGGCGAGCGGATCGTCGAGATCGGCTCGTTCCGCGGCAAGTCGACGATCGTGCTCGCGCAGGCCGCGTCCGAGGGCGTCGAGGTCGTCGCGATCGACCCGCACCTGGGCGTCGACCGCGCGCCGCAGGAGACGAGCGAGGACGCCGACGCCGGCCAGTCCGACTTCGAGCAGTTCACCGCCAACCTCGCCGCCCACGGCGTCAGCGACCGGGTCACGCACGTGCGCCGCAAGGCCGAGGAGGCGCTGGGCGACGTGCCGGGCGAGCTGGCGGTGCTCTACGTCGACGGCGCGCACAGCTTCCGGTTCGCCCACTACGACCTCACCGCGTGGGGCGACCGCGTCCAGCGCGCCGGGACGATGCTCGTCCACGACTCGTTCAGCTCGATCGGCGTGACGCTCGCGCTGCTCAAGGTGACGTTCCTCGGGCGCAAGTGGCGGTACGTCGGGCGCTCGACGTCGATGGCCGAGTTCCGCCGCGAGGATCTCGGTGGCCGCGCGTGGCTGGCCAACCTGGCCCGCCAGGCGGCGCAGCTGCCGTGGTTCGTGCGGAACGTGATCGTGAAGGCGCTGATCGTCGCCAAGCTGCGCCCGGTCGCGCGCCTGCTGGGCCACACGTCCGGGCCCTGGCCGTACTGATGAGCACGCAGGAGCAGCAGCGGCCCGAGCCGCCCGTCCTGACCGGCCTGGCGAAGAAGCGCCAGCTGTGGACGCTCTTCCGCAACGAGGTCGCGGACCCGGTCCCGTTCTACACCGTGGTGGCGCGCGACGCCGCCGCCGACCTGGACCGCCGCTACGGCCCGCTGACCGGCCAGAAGGTCGTCGACCTCGGCTGCGGCCCGGGCTACTACACCCGCGCGCTGCGGGCCCGCGGCGCGGACGTCACGCCGCTCGACAACTCCGAGGAGGAGATCTTCCTCCCCGGCGGCCCGCCCGAGGGCTGGATGCTCGGTGACGCCGGCGCGCTCCCCTTCGAGGACGGCTCGTACGACGGCGCGTTCTGCTCGAACCTGCTCGAGCACACCCCCGACACGCCGGCGGTGATCCGCGAGATCGAGCGGATCCTGAAGCCCGGCGGCTGGGGCTACATCTCCTGGACGAACTGGTACTCGCCGTGGGGCGGGCACGACATGTCGCCCTACCACTTCCTCGGCCCCGAGCGCGGGCCGCGGCTGTACGAGAAGCGCCACGGCCCGCCGCGCAAGAACCGGTACGGCGAGGGGCTGTGGGCCGTCCACATCGGGACGACGCTGCGCGAGGTCCGCTCCCGCCCGAACCTCGTGATCGAGGACGTCGAGCCGCGGTACTGGCCGAAGCTCAAGGCGATCATGAAGGTGCCGGGCCTCCGCGAGGTCGCCTCGTGGAACTGCGTCATCCGGGTGCGCAAGCGGTAGCGATGGCGCCCGCCGTGGGACCCGTGGGAGCGGTCGACAGCACGGGCGCCGTCCCGGACGCCGTCGCGCCGCCGCGCGGCAACCCGCGCTTCCCGCTCCTGGACGGCACCCGCGCGATCGCCGCGCTGCTCGTCGTGGGCACCCACGCGGGCTCGATCTCGACGTTCAGCGAGACGAACGAGATCGGCGGCCTGACGGCGCGGATGAACGTCGGCGTGACGCTCTTCTTCGTCCTGTCCGGCTTCCTGCTCTACCGCCCGTACGTCGCCGCCCGGATGCAGGGGCGGCCGGCGATCCGGCTCGGCCCGTACCTGTGGCGCCGCGCGCTGCGGATCGTCCCGGCCTACTGGGTGGCGCTGACGCTGCTCGCGCTGTGGCCGGGCCTGGTCGGCTTCTGGGAGGGCGACTGGTGGAAGGCCTACCTCTTCCTCACCGTCTACTCCAAGGACACGTTCTTCCTCGGGATCGAACCGGCGTGGTCGCTCTGCGTCGAGGTGACGTTCTACCTCCTGCTGCCGCTCATCGCCGCGGCGATCGGGCGCGTGGCGGGCCGGTCGGTGCGGATCGAGCTGGCGGTGCTGGGCGCGCTGGCGCTGGCGAGCGTGGTCGCCCGCGGGCTGGTGCCGCTGGACGGGATGATCCACAACACGATCCTCTGTACCTTCGCGTGGTTCGCGGCGGGGATGGCGTGCGCGACGGTGAGCGTGGCGGCCGAGGGGCGCGAGGCGCGCTCGCGGCCCTTGGCCTTCGTGGCGCGGCGGCCGGGCGTGCTGTGGGCCGCGGCGGGCGTGGTCTTCCTGATCGCCGCGTATCCGCTCGACCTGCCGCGCGGGATGGCGTTCCCCGACACCCGCGCGCAGTTCCTGGCCGAGCACGTCCTCTACCTCGTCATCGCCGTGCTGGTGCTGGCGCCGGCGGTGTTCGGCGGCGCGTCCGGCGGGCTGCCGCGGCGGCTGCTGGCGCACCGGGTCGCCGGGTGGATGGGGCTGATCTCCTACGGCCTCTTCCTGTGGCACATGCCGCTGATGCGGTGGCTGAGCCGCGAGGGCGCGGACACGTGGCTGCCCGGCTCGGGCGTCGTGTGGCTCACGCTCTTCACGCTCGCGCTGGCGATCCCCGCCGCGGCCGCGAGCTACTACCTGGTGGAGCGGCCGCTGCTGCGCCTGAAGGGCAGGGGATCGAGCGCCTCGACCCGCCGCCGGGCGGAGGTCGCCTCCGCGCCCGAGGCCGCCGCGGCGACGGCGCGCCACGCGACCGAGTTGTCCGGCTCGGCCGCCGCGGCCTCCCGGGCCAGCTCCAGCGCCTGAGCGCGCTGGTCGCGGTCGGCGCTGCGGCTGAGCGCCGACGCGGCGGCGGCCAGGCCGTCGGTGCCGCGGCAGACGTCGCGGACGTCCTCGACGTCGGACCGGTCCGCGGCCCGCCCGCCGACGACCGCCGAGAGGATGCCCTCGCGCGCGTCCTGGCAGGTGCGGTGGTCGCGGCCGGTGACGGCGAAGGCGAGCGCGGCGACGAGGGCGGCGGCGGCGAGGACG
>DATMVO010000201.1:0-5595 GCA_035563115.1 Solirubrobacteraceae bacterium | reverse complement strand
GTCGGTCTGCGCGGTGCCGTCGCCCGCGGCGGGCTGGCCGGAGCCGGCGAGCGGGTCGCCGGAGGAGAGCTGCGTGGTCTGCTGGTCGGAGGGGTCGGCCTGCGGCTGGGCAGCCGCATCGGTCTGCTCCGCAGCCGGCGGCTCCTCCCAGGTGGCCTTCCGCCGTCGGGGGATGCGTGGCATTCGGGTCGAGTCTAGTCCTGGGTCGGATGGCGCGGTCCGTACCCCGGGCAACGGCAATTCCGCCGCAAAGTCGCGCCTCTTCCGTCACAGACACGTGTAGAGCCGTCACGCGATCCCGCGCAGCATGCCTCCCGCAACGTTCACCTCGCTGGAGGTTCCTCCCATGCCGTACCGCCTCTTCGGCTCCATCCACGCCACGACCTACTCGCTTCTGCACCGCCTCCGCGGCGAGCGCGGACAGGGCACCGTCGAGTACGTCGCGATCATCCTGCTCGTCGCCACGATCTTCGCCGCCGTCATCGGTGTCGCCAGCAGCGGCAGCTTCAACCTGCACACGAAGATCACGCAGAAGATCACCGACGTGATCGAAGGCCTCAAGTTCGAGGGGAAGGGCGCCGCCGCTCCGAAGCCGAAGGACGGGTAAGCCCGCGCTTCGCCGCCGTGATCATCGTCCGCCGCCCGCGTCCTTGGACGTGGGCGGTCGTCGTTGTGGGGCGTTCGGTGAGTCCGTCCGGAGCCGGCCGGCGGGTCGAGGCCGTCGTTGCACGGCGGCGGTGAGGAGGGTGGCCCATTTCGCCGCGCGCGCACACGAGCGCGAGCGGTCGGCCAACGCCCACAACGTCACACCGGCGGGCGGCAGCGGAGCGAGCGTGACGAAATGGGCGTAGAGCGCCCACAACGTCACACCGGCACGCCGCGAGCGAGCGCGAGTGACGAAATGGGCGCGGGAAGAACGTCACGCAGCCCGACCGCGCATCTCGCCCGAGTGACGTTCTTCCCGCCAGGCGGGAACAACGTCACTTCCGCGGCGACGGGACCAACGCGAGTGACGTTGTTCCCACCCCACGGCGAGAACCCGGACGCCCCGCACCCCAGACACACACCCTCACCGCCCCAGCACGGCCAGCGCCCGAGCGGCGAAACCGAAGGAGCGCGGAAGACGACGAACCGAGTGCGAGAATCGCCCCCATGCCTCGCTCGTACGACCGCGCCGCCGGAGACCTGCGGCCGACGACGATCCAGCCCGGGTTCGTCCCCACCGCGACCGGGAGCGCGCTCATCTCCCAGGGCGAGACGCGCGTCATCTGCACCGCGACCGTCGAGGACTCCGTCCCCCGGTGGATGGAGGGTCGCGGCACCGGGTGGGTGACGGCCGAGTACGGGATGCTCCCCGCCTCCACCAACTCCCGCAAGCAGCGCGACGCCACGAAGGGCAAGCAGGACGGCCGCACGGTCGAGATCCAGCGCCTCATCGGCCGCTCGCTTCGCCAGGCGGTCGACTTCAAGCAGCTCGGCGAGCGGACGGTCTGGATCGACTGCGACGTCCTCACCGCCGACGGCGGCACGCGGTGCGCGGCGATCACCGGCGGCTACGTCGCGCTCGCCCGCGCCCTCCACGCGAAAGGCCTGCAAGCGGCGCTCACCACGCAGATCGCCGCCGTCTCCACCGGCATGGTCGCCGGCACGCCGCTGCTCGACCTCGACTATCGTGAGGACTCCAGCGCCGAGGTCGACGCGAACGTCGTCATGACCGGCGACGGAGGCCTCGTCGAGGTCCAGGCGACGGGCGAGCGGACGCCGCTCCAGCGTGCCTCCCTCGACGACCTCCTCGAGCTCGCCGCGCAGGGCATCGACCGTCTCCGCGCGACGCAGGACGAGGCCATCGCCGCGACCGTCGAGGTGGCGGCATGAACCTCGTCCTCGCCACCCGCAACGACCACAAGGCGGAGGAGTTCGACCAGCTGCTCACGCCGCACGAGGTCGTCGCGCTCCCGCCGGAGGTCGAGCTGCCGCCGGAGACCGGCGAGACCTTCGCGGAGAACGCCCTCGGCAAGGCCCGGGCGGCGGCGCAGGCGACGAACACGCCCTCGATCGGCGACGACTCCGGCATCGAGGCCGAGGCGCTCGGCGGCCGCCCCGGCGTCCGCAGCGCCCGGTTCGCCGGCGAGCACGCGACCGACCAGGAGAACCGCGACAAGCTCATCCGCGAGGCGCCGGAGGGGAGCCGCGTCGCGTACGTCTGCGCGATCGCCTACGTGCACCCCGACGGCACCGAGTTCGTCGTCGAGGGCCGCTGCGAGGGCACGCTCACCCACAGCCCCCGCGGCACGAACGGCTTCGGCTACGACCCCGCGTTCGTCCCGGACGAACACCCCGACAGCACCATGGCAGAGATCACGCCGGCCGAGAAGGCCGCGATCAGCCACCGCGGCAAGGCCGCCCGCGCCCTGCTCGAGCGCCTGAACGCGAGCTAGCGTTGTCCGCCGCATGAGCCAGCGAGGGGAGGGTCCGGACGGCCGCGCGCAGCAGCGCATCGCGCTCCTCAGCGTCGGCGCCGCGATCTTCCTCGTCGCCCTCAAGCTCGGCGCCGGCCTGGCCAGCGGCTCCCTCGCGCTCATCGCCGAGGCCGCCCACTCCGGCACCGACCTCGTCGCCGCGCTCCTCACGCTCTTCGCGGTCCGCATCGCCGCCCGCCCCGCGGACGACACCCACAACTACGGCCACGGCAAGGCCGAGCACCTCGCCGCGCTGGGCGAGTCGACGTTCCTCATCCTCGTCTCCGGTTTCCTCGGCTACCAGGCCATCGACCGCCTGCTCGACGACGGCGGCCACGAGGTGCAGGCCGAATGGTGGACGTTCGTCGTCCTCGGCGTCGTGATCGCCGTCGACGCCGCGCGGACCGCTGCGAGCCTCCGCGGCGCCCGCCGCTACGGCAGCCCCGCGCTCACCTCGAACGCCCTGCATTTCGCGTCAGATCTGCTCGGCTCCAGCGCCGTCGTCATCGGCCTGATCTTCGTCGCGCTGGGGGAGCCGAAGGCCGACGCGATCGCCGCGATCGTCGTCGCGGCGGTCGTGCTCGTCGCGGCCTTCCGCCTCGCGAGCCAGTCGATCGACGTGCTCATGGACCGCAGCAGCGGGGAGGCGACGGAGGCGATCACGAAGGCGCTCGCGCACCAGCCCGTCGACGTCCGCCGGATCCGCCTCCGGCACGCCGCCGGCCGCGACTTCGCCGACCTCGTCGTCGCGGTCGAGGCCGACGCCCAGCTCGCCCAGGCGCACACGATCGCCGACCGGATCGAGGAGGCCGTCCGGCAGGAGCTCCCCAACGCCGACGTGCTCGTCCACGTCGAGCCGCGCACCACCTCCGAGGCCGGCGACCTCAGAGAGCGGGCCACGGTCGCCGCGCTGAGCGTCCCCGACGTCCGCGAGGTCCACAACGTCCGCGTGATGCAGGTCGAGGGCGCGCCGGAGCTCTCCCTCCACGTCAAGCTGCCGCGCGACCGCTCCCTCGCCGCCGCGCACGACGTCGTCGAGCAGCTCGAGCAGACGATCCACCGCGACGTGCCGGAGCTGCGCACGATCCACACGCACATCGAGCCGCTCTCCCGCACGGACTGGGCGTCGAGCCCGAGCAGCGACGACGTGCGGGTCGAGACCGAGGCGATCGAGGACGTCGTCCGCCGCTACACCGGCCGGGAGGCCGTGCAGGTGAGCTTCCGCGACGCCGAGCGGGGCCGCGTGGCCCTCATCACCGTCCTCCTGCCGGCCGAGCAGCCGCTCCCCAGCGCCCACCGCAGGGCAGGGGAGATCGAGCACGCGGTCCGCGAGCGGTGTCCGGAGCTGAGCGACGTGATCGTCCACACGGAGCCCGAGAACGGGCCTCCGGCAGCCTCCGACACGCCTGTCAGCGCAGGTTGATCGCGGCGGAGACGCCGACGGCCGCGGCGAGCGCCGCGTAGCCGTGGTAATCCGACAGGAGCAGGAGGAACGCGGTCAGCGCGCACACGGCGACGGTGACCAGCCAGGCGATTCGGGAGAGCGGCACGCCCTTTATCTAAGCGAGGTTCCCGCCATTCCGCCGCCCGGACGGGCTAAGGTGCCCTCCGTTTCCGAGAAGGGGAGGACATCGCCCATGAACAAGACCGAACTCGCTCAGCAGGTCGCCTCTCGTGCAGGCGTCGACGCGTCTGCCGCCAAGTCGGCCGTCGAGGCCGTCTTCGAGTCGATCGCCGATGAGCTGGCCAACGGCGGCGAGGTCTCCGTGTCCGGCTTCGGCAAGTTCAGCGTCTCCGACCGTGCGGCCCGTCAGGGTGTGAACCCGGCGACCGGCGAGAAGATCCAGATCGCCGCGTCGAAGGCCGCGAAGTTCTCGGCCGCGAGCGGCCTCAAGGGCAAGCTCAACGGCTGAAGCCGGTCCGGCTGCGAGGCCTACCAGCGGCGCCGGGTCATCCGGCGCCGCTGGTAGGTTCGCCCGCCGTTCGCCCCACCCCTCGACCAGAAGGACAACTTCCCAGTGACCAAGAACGAGTTCATCGACCAGGTCGCGTCCCGCTCCGGCCTCAGCCGCAAGGACGCCGCCGCCGCCGTCGACGCGTCGCTCGAGACCATCACCGAGACGCTCTCGCGTGGCAGCGACGTCACGTTCTCCGGCTTCGGCAAGTTCTCCGTCTCCGAGCGCTCCGCCCGCCAGGGCGTCAACCCGGCGACCGGCGAGAAGATCCAGATCGCCGCGTCCAAGGTCCCGAAGTTCTCGGCCGGCGCGCAGCTCAAGACGGCCGTCAAGGGCTGATCCAGCCTTGACCGACGCGCGGCCGGCCCGCTTCGCGGATCGCCTGGCCGCGCTCGTCGCCCAGCGCGAGTCGCAGGTCGTCCTCGGGCTCGACCCAGATCCGAACCGGGTCTGGCCCGAGGTCCTCGCCGCGGCCCCGCAGGGCGGCACCGCCGCCGAGCGCGCCGCCGCGACCATCGCGGCCCAGTGCCTCGCGCTGATCGACGCCGCCGGCCCGGCGTGCGTCGCCGTCAAGCCGCAGGTCGCGTGCTTCGAGCGGCTCGGCGCCCCCGGCTGGGACGCGCTGCGCACCGTCGCCGACGCGGCCCGCGCCGCCGGCCTGCTCGTGCTGGCCGACGGCAAGCGCGGCGACATCGACGTCACCGCCGGCGCCTACGCGCAGACGTTCCTCGGCGTCGCGCCGACGCCGTTCGGCGACGTCGCCGCGGTGGACGCCGACGCGCTCACCGTCAACCCGTTCATGGGCGGCGACACGCTCGCGCCGTTCGTGGCCGCCGGGCGCGGGCTCTTCGTCCTCGTCCGCACCTCCAACCCCGGCGCGGCCGACGTCATGGACGCCGAGCTGGCCGACGGCACGAAGGTGTGGGAGCACGTCGCGCGCCTCGTCGACCGCACCGGCGCCGAGCCGGGCGACACCCGCGCGCTGTGCGACGTCGGCGCCGTCGTCGGCGCCACGCAGCCCGAGCACCTGGCCCGCGCTCGCGAGCTCATGCCGCGCTCGGTCTTCCTGCTGCCGGGCATCGGCGCGCAGGGCGGCCGCGTCGAGGATCTGGCGCCCGCGTTCGCGCCAGGACGCGCCGCCGGGCTCGTCACCGCCTCCCGATCCATCGCCCGTGCGCACG
>DATMVO010000200.1:0-3028 GCA_035563115.1 Solirubrobacteraceae bacterium | reverse complement strand
GCGGCGCGGCCCTCGGCCGTGGGCAGGGGCTCCGCGGGCTGCACGACCGGCTCGACGCGCTCGGCGGCACCCTCACGATCGAAAGCCCGGGCGGCGCCGGCACCCGGGTGCTGGCGGAGGTCCCGTGCGGGTCGTGATCGGCGAGGACGAGGCGCTGCTGCGCCGCGGGCTGGAGCTCGTGCTGGCCGAGCAGGGGTTCGACGTCGTGGCGATGGCGGGGGACGGCCCGGACGTCGTGCGGAAGGTCGCCGCGCACCGCCCCGACCTCGTCCTCACCGACATCCGGATGCCGCCCGAGCACCGCGACGAGGGGCTGCGCGCCGCGCTGACGATCCGCGCGACGATGCCCGAGGTGGCGATCCTCGTGCTCTCCCAGCACGCGAGCCGCCGGTACGCGCGCGACCTCCTCGAGGGCGGGGCCGCGGGGATGGGCTACCTCCTCAAGCAGCGGGTCGCGAACACGACGACGTTCGCCGCCGACCTGCGCCGGCTGGTCGCGGGCGGGACGGTGCTCGACCCGGAGGTGGCGGCATCGATGGTGGCGCGCGCCCGGATCGGCGACGCGGCGATCGACGGGCTGACCGAGCGCCAGCACCAGGTGCTCGAGCTGATGGCGCAGGGGCGGACGAACGCGGGGATCGCCGCGCGGCTCGGGGTGACCGAGAAGGCGATCGCGCGCCACACGTCGCTGATCTACGGGGCGCTCGGGCTGGAGTCGGACGAGGACGACCACCGCCGCGTCCTCGCGGTCGTGCGGTACCTGGCCCACGGCGCGCGGTAGGTCGGCGCGGACGCGCGGGCTCCTGCCCGCTGCAACGGAACTTGCGATCTCGCGCCGGGGCGCGACTACCGTCGCGACGCGGCCTCCGGGCCGTCCGTCCCCATGAAGAAGCTCCTTCCGATCCTCATCGCGCTGCTCGCGTTCACCGCCTTCGCGACCATCGCCCCCACCGCCGCCCTCGCGGAGAAGACCGTCGAACGCGGCGACCGCGGCCCCACCGTCAAGAAGCTCCAGCGGCTGCTCGGCCAGCGCGCCGACGGCATCTTCGGCAAGGGCACCGTCCGCGCCGTCAAGCGGTTCCAGCGCCGCCACGGCATGAAGGCCGACGGCATCGCCGGGCCGGGCACGTGGCGGGCGCTGAAGCGCGCGGTCGCGCGGCGGAAGGCGTCGCGCTCCTCGTCCTCCGCGGGCGGCAGCGTGAAGTCCAGCGGCGCGAGCGTCCGGCTCCTCCAGCGTCGGCTCCGCATCGCCGTCGACGGCGTCTTCGGGCCGGGCACGTACCGCGCGGTCAAGCGGTTCCAGCGCCGCCGCGGGCTCACCGCCGACGGTGTGGTCGGGCCGGCGACGTGGCGGGCGCTCGGCATCCGCGGCCGGCACCCCGTGCTCAAGCGGCGCGGGGGCTCCTCGTCCACCGGCCGGCGCGGGCTGCCGATCCGCATCACGCGGGCGATCCGCGCGGGCAACCGGATCCAGTTCAAGCCCTACCGCCTGGGCGGCGGGCACCAGTCGTTCAACGACAGCGCGTACGACTGCTCGGGCGCCGTCTCGTACGTGCTGCGCGGCGCCGGCGCGCTCTCCAGCCCGCTCGACTCGACGTCGCTGATGTCGTACGGGTCGCCGGGCAAGGGCCGCTGGATCACGGTCTACGCGAACCGCGACCACGCGTACATGGTCGTCAACGGGCGCCGCTTCGACACGTCGATGCTCGGCCCCGGCGGCTCGAAGTGGAACACGCAGATGCGCTCCTCGGCGGGCTACGTCGTCCGCCACCCGCCGGGCCTGTAAGCGGACCGGTTTCGACCGGTTGGCGCGCGAGGATGCGGCGTCTATGAGCCCTGACCTCGACGCCGCGCGCGACTTCATGACCGGGCACGCCCGGGTGCTCGACCGGCGCCGGTTCGCGCTGATGGCGGGCGACACGGACGATCCGGCGGGCGCGCTGGCGGCGCTCGACGCGTACCGCAACGCCGACGGCGGCTACGGCTTCGGCCTGGAGCCCGACCTGCGCGCGCCCGAGTCGCAGCCCGGCGCCGCGCTCCACGCCTTCGAGGTGTTCGAGGAGGCCGCGCCCGCCGTGTCGCCGCGGGCGCGCGAGCTGTGCGACTTCCTGGCGTCCGTGACGCTGGAGGACGGCGGGCTGCCGTTCGCGACGCCGCTCTCGACGACGGTCGCGACCGCGCCGTGGTGGGCGGGCGCGGACCCGTCCGTCTCCTCGCTCCAGACCACGGCGATCACGGCGGCGCTGGCGGTGCGCGTGGGTCGGCACGACCCCGCGGTGGCCGAGCACCCGTGGCTCGCGCGCGCAAGCGCGTACTGCGCGCGGGAGATCGCGGCGCTGGAGGGCGAGCCGCACGCGTACGTCCTCTCCTTCGCGCTGCAGTACGTCGACGCGGTGGGCGACGAGACGCTGCTCGAGCGGCTCGCGCCGTTCGTGCCGCGCGACGGCTCGCTGCGCGTGGCGGGCGGCACGGAGGACGAGCGGTTGCGCCCGCTCGACCTCTCCCCCGCGCCCGGCCTGCCCTCG
The DNA here is from genome assembly GCA_035563115.1 of Solirubrobacteraceae bacterium. Lineage (GTDB taxonomy): Bacteria > Actinomycetota > Thermoleophilia > Solirubrobacterales > Solirubrobacteraceae > CADCVT01. Next base: position 503 of record DATMVO010000200.1, on the reverse strand, counting down.
CGTGCGCTGCTCGACCCCGCCGCGATCGACGCGGACCTCGACCGCCTCGCGACGCTCCAGCAGGACGACGGCGGGTGGACGGTGGACTACGCGAAGATCTCCGAGGCCGGCGCGCTGGAGTGGCGGGGGATCGCGACCTTCAACGCCGTCCAGACGCTGCGCCGCAACGGCCGCGCCTGAGCCCGCGCGGCGCCGTCGCGCGGCCCGCGTAGGGTCTTCGGCGATGGCGGTGACGACGCAGGCGCTGGTGGGACGCGAGCCCGAGCTCGCTCGGCTGCGCGCGCTCGCCGAGACCGTCGCGGCGGGTGGGAGCGGGGCGCTCGTGCTCGCCGGGGCGCCCGGCGTGGGGAAGTCCGCGCTGCTCGACCAGCTCGCCGCCGAGGCCGCGGGCCCGCGCGTGCTGCGGGCGAGCGGGATCGAGGCCGAGAGCGACCTGCCCTTCGCGGCGCTCGACGCGCTGCTGCGCCCCGTGCTCGACCGGCGTTCCGTGCTTCCCCCGGTGC
>DATMVO010000199.1:0-10852 GCA_035563115.1 Solirubrobacteraceae bacterium | reverse complement strand
CTCCGCCGGCCCGGCGAGCGCCGCTGCCACCAGCAGCGTCAGGACGACGACCCGGACCATCGCCCCGACCCTAACCCGCCGGTCGCGCCGTGTGGGTTGCGTTCAGGTTCGCGACGACCGAAGCCGGATCCATCGGCCGGTCCGGGCGCCGCGACGAGCCTTGCTCGTACGACCGTCCACCCGGTGGCGCGTCCGGACTCGGCCGATCGGTGGGTTCGGCGGCCCAACCCGCCCGCAGCCCTCCGCCGGACGCCGTGACCGGCCGACGACCGGCACGTGTCCCCCAGCTCCGTCCCACGCGCCGGCGTCCCGTTTCGCGCCGCCATCGTCCTCCTCTCCCTCGCCGGCCTGATCGCGACGCTGCTCGCCTACGGCCTCGACGGCGACGCCCGGACGTGGAGCGTGAACGCGGGCTGGCTGCTCGTCGCGACCGCCGCGGTCACGGCCGTCGTGAGCGCCCGCCGCCGGACGCCCGCGCCCGGGCGCCGCCCCTGGAACCTCCTCCTCGCCGCGACGCTCTCGTGGGCCTTCGGCGAGCTGCTGTGGATGGTCTTCCTCCTCGTCCCCGCGCCGCCGTCGCCGAACCCCGCGGACGTCGGCTGGTACGGCTTCGCGGTCTTCTCGGCGCTCGCGCTGCGCGACGTCGCGCGCCGTGCCGACGCCGACCGCGCCACCTCCCGGCTGGAGCTCGTGCCGCTCGTCGTCGCGGTCTGCGCGCTCGTCGCCGCGCTCGTGTGGCAGAAGGTCGACCGGTCGACAGCCGGCACCGCCGCCATCGCCGCCGCGCTCGCCTACCCCGTCCTCTACGTCTCGGCCGCGCTGGCGATCCTCCAGGCGGTCGCCACCGGCGCGGTGCGCGTGCACGACAACCCGACCGCGGCGGCGCTCGTCGCCGGCATCGTCCTGGAGGCCGTCGGGTTCATCCTCTGGTGCCCGGCGCTGATCGACGGCAGCTACGTCGCCGGCACGCACCCCTCCGACCTGATCTGGAGCCTTGGCTTCGTCGCCATCGCCCTCGGCGCCGCCACGAGCGGCAGGACGCTGGTCCCCGCCGCGCCCCGGCACCGCTTCGGCGGCCTCCTCCCGGGCGTGACGTTCGTCGTCCTCGTCGGCGTCCAGGCGTGGTTCATCCTCGACGACGCCGCGACCGGGCCGCGCCTGACGCTCGCCGGCGCCGTGGCCGTCGTCGGCCTCAGCCTCCTGCTGCGCAGCGACATGCTGCGCCGGACCCAGCTGCGCCTGCTCGAGCGCGAGCGCACCGCCAGCGCCGCCGCCGAGGCCGCGCGGCTGGAGCTCGACCGCTTCTTCACGCTCTCGGCCGGGATGCTCGGCGTCGCGACCATGGACGGCCGCTTCCAGCGCCTCAACCCGGCGTGGACCGAGACGCTCGGCTGGTCGGTCGAGGAGCTGCAGGCGACGCCGTTCATCGACTTCATCCACCCGGACGACGTCGCGTCCACGCTGGAGGAGCTGGGACGGATCCGCGGCGGCGCCGAGCCGCTGAAGTTCGAGAACCGCTACCGCTGCAAGGACGGCTCGTACAAGTACCTCGCCTGGACCTCCCGGCCCGACACGGCCTCCGGCCTCGTCTACGCGGCGGCGCACGACGTCACCGAGCGGCGCCGGCTCGCCGCCGACCTGGAGGCCACGCGCGACCAGGCGCTGGAGGCCTCGCGGCAGAAGTCGGAGTTCCTGGCGATGATGAGCCACGAGATCCGCACCCCGCTCAACGGCGTCATCGGCATGACAAACGTCCTGTCCGAGACCGACCTGGATCCCGAGCAGCGCAGCTACGCCGAGACCGTCCGCTCCTCCAGCGAGGCGCTGCTGACGATCATCAACGACATCCTCGACTTCTCGAAGATCGAGGCCGGCCGCATCGAGCTCGACCTCGTCGACTTCGACGTGCGCGAGACGGTCGAGGAGGTCGGCGAGCAGTTCGCCGGCGCCGCGCACGAGAAGGGGCTGGAGCTCGCGCTCGACGTCGCCGACGACCTGCCGCGGCTCGTCCACGGCGACCCGACCCGCGTCCGCCAGATCCTCGTCAACCTCGTCAGCAACGCGATCAAGTTCACCGCCGGGGGCGAGATCGTCGTCAGCGTCCGCGCCCAGTCCGGCACGCGCGACGACGTCGACCTGCGCTTCGAGGTCCGCGACACCGGCATCGGCATCGACCCCGTCGACCTGCCGCGCCTCTTCGAGTCGTTCACGCAGGCCGACAGCTCCACCACCCGCCGGTACGGCGGCAGCGGCCTGGGCCTCGCGATCTCGCAGCGGCTCGCCGACCGGATGGGCGGCGAGATCGGCGCGACCTCCGAGCCCGGCGCCGGCAGCACGTTCTGGTTCACCGTCGGCGTCACCGGCTGCGGGGAGCGCCTGCCGTGCGAGCCGCGGCTCGACCTCGCCGGCGTGCGCGTCCTGGTCGTCGACGACAACGCGACCAACCGCGAGATCCTCGAGTACCAGCTGCGCGCGTCGCGGATGCGGCCCGAGACGGCGGAGGACGCGCCGTCGGCGCTGCGCCGGCTGCGCGCGGCGGCCCGGCGCGGCGAGCGGCACGAGCTGATCCTGCTCGACTTCCACATGCCCGGGATGGACGGCGTGGAGCTCGCCCACGCGATCAGCGCCGACCCCGAGCTCGCGGGCGTGCCGATGATCCTCCTCACCTCCTCCGGCGGCCAGTGCGACGAGGGGCGCAAGGCGGGCATCGAGGCGTTCCTGACCAAGCCCGTTCGCCAGTCGCGCCTCTTCGACGCGATCGCCCGGCTGATGGGCGCCGCGGTCGAGGAGGAGGCCGCCCGCACGCCGGTCGCGGTCGCCGCCGACCCGTCGGTCGTCGCCCCGCGCGTGCTCGTCGCCGAGGACAACGAGGTCAACCAGGCGGTCGCGACGATCACGCTGCGCAAGCGCGGGTTCGCGGTCGACATCGCCCCGAACGGCGTGGCCGCGGTGGAGATGTCCGCGAGCGAGGCGTACGCCGCGATCTTCATGGACTGCCAGATGCCGGAGCTCGACGGCTACGACGCGACGCGCGCGATCCGCCGCCGCGAGGGCCGTGGCCCGCGGACGCCGATCATCGCGATGACGGCGAGCGCGATGCGCGGCGACCGCGAGCTCTGCCTGGCCGCCGGGATGGACGACTACCTCTCCAAGCCGCTGCGGGTCGACCAGCTCGAGCGCGCGCTGGACACGTGGGTGCGCGACGGCGCCGGCGGCGCGGACGGTGCGGACGGCGTGGCCGGGCCGGAGCCGCTCGACGGGACGCTCGGGCGCCTGCGCGAGGCGATCGGCGGCGGCGACGTGCTCGCCGAGATCGTCGAGCTGTGGTGCACCGACAGCGACCGGCGCGTCGGCGAGTGCGCCGCTGCGCTCGGCGCCGGCGACGCGCCCGCGCTGCGCGCCGTCGCGCACACGCTGAAGGGGAGCGCCGCGAACGTCGGCGCCGCCGAGGTCGTGAAGCTGGCCGAGACGATCGAGCGGCACGCCGCCGACGGCGTCCTGGAGCCGGTGCGGCCGGCCGTCGACCGGCTCGGCGGCGAGGTCGCGCGCGCCGCGTCCGCGCTGCGCGCCGAGCTGAGGACCGCCGCATGAGGATCCTGATCGCCGAGGACGACCCGACGTCGCTGCTCGTCCTCCGTCACGCGGTCGAGCGGCTCGGGCACGAGTGCCTGCTCGCCACCGACGGCGCCGCCGCGTGGGACGCGTTCGTCGCGCACGCCCCCGACGTGGTCATCACCGACTGGATGATGCCCGGCGTCGACGGGCCCGAGCTGGTCCGCCGGGTGCGCGAGAGCGACCGGTACTCCTACGTGATCATGCTCACCGCGCTGAGCGACCACGACCACGCGCTGGCCGGCATGTCGGCGGGCGCGGACGGCTACCTGACCAAGCCGCTGGACAACGCGCAGCTCAAGCTGGGGCTCGTGGCCGCGGCGCGGATGACCGACCTGCACCGCCGGCTCGCCGCGCGCGAGGGGGAGCTCGAGGCGCTCAACGCGCGGCTCGCGGACGAGTCGCGCCGCGACCCGCTCACCGGGCTCGGGAACCGGCTGCGGATGACCGAGGACCTCGACCGGCTCGACGACGCGCACCGGCGGTACGGCCGCGCGTACGCGCTCGCGCTCGTCGACGTGGACCGCTTCAAGCGCTACAACGACCGCTACGGGCACGCGGCTGGCGACGAGGCGCTGCGGCGGGTGGCGGCGACGCTCGCCGCGGGCGTCCGGACGGCGGACGACGTCTACCGCTACGGCGGCGAGGAGATCCTCGTGGTCCTGCCCGAGCAGACGCTCGACGGCGCGCGCGACGCGATGGAGCGCCTGCGCGGCGCGGTCTCGGCGCTCGGGATCGAGCACGCGGACAACCCGCCGCTGCACCGCCTGACGATCAGCGCCGGCCTGGCCGCCGTCCCCACGGGCGCGCACGCCGAGCTGGCGGCCGTCCTGCGCGACGCGGACGACGCGCTCTACGCGGCCAAGGCCGCGGGCCGCGACCGCGTCGAGCTCGCGGGCGGCGAGGCCCCGGCACCGCGCTGAACCGCGGACCCCTCGGCGGCCGTGGTGCAGGCTTCACACGGCGGTGTCGCGGGAACGGTCGGCGCATGAACGAATTCGAGGAGCTCGAGCGGGTCGAGCGCGGCGGCGACGGGGACCGCGCGACGCTGCGCCAGCTCGAGCAGCACGGCTCGGACATGAGCCGCCCCACTCACTTCATCCACTACCTCTTCTGCCCGGACGAGAAGCGCGCGCAGCGGCGCGCGGTCCATCGTCGAGCGCCTCGGCTACACCGCACGCGGCTCCGCGCCGGAGCAGCCGGACGACGCGTGGATGGTGATGGCCGAGCGCGAGGAGGTCCCCACGCTGGAGAACGTCGAGCGCATGCGGACCGCCCTCGCCCTGGTCGCGGAGGAGCACGACGGCGAGTACGACGGGTGGGAGGCCCAGGTCCAGTGACCCGCGCGAAGACCCGACGGCGGCCAGTGCCTCCCCGCGGCCGTACGCGCCGCGGTCCGCTCAGTCCCGGCGCACGAGCCCCGTCGTCGCCGCGAGGGCGAGCGCCGCGAACGCCCACGCGAGCCCCTTCAGCACCACGAAGGCCGCGACCGCCACGTGCTGCAGGAGGCCCTCCGGCACGGCGGTCCACTCCGAGACGACCCCGAGGCGTGCGAACGGGACCAGGCTGTCGATCGCGAACGTCGCAGCCTCCGCGACGGACCCGAAGCCGCGCTCGGCCTCCTCCTCCGCGCTGGTCGACACCATGAAGTCGTTGTAGGCCGAGAGCAGCGCTGTTGCCAGAACGCTCACGGCCGCGAGCCACAGGAGCGCGCGCCCCGGTCGGTAGCCGTACGCGACGGCGGCGTTCAGCAGCCGGCGGCGGACCTGCCGCCATCGCGGGCCGGGATGGTCGCGGTCGATACGGTGCTGGAGCGCGATGCGCACCGTGCGTGCCGTCTCGAAATGGCCACCCTCCTCGCACAGCTTCGCCAGGTGCCGGTACGGCTGCGTCCCCACGTCGCGCGCCTGCTCGATCGCGTCGAGCCACCCCAGCGCGTCGATGCCGTGCAGGCGCTCGAAGGCCAGGTGTTCCATCGCCACGTCCAGGTCGCGCAGGTCGTCCGGGCGCACGCGCAGCGTCGCGCAGCGCACCCGACCGAGATCAAGCGTCCCGACCAGCCGCGGCGGTGGGGTGTCGAGCGCCTCCGAATAGAGGTAGAGCGCTCCGCCGATCTCCGCGCCGACGAGGGTCACCGCGGCGCCGTTGCTGGTGTCCGGGCCGACGTCGAGGTCCAGGCTCTCGCGCGTGCACGCCACCAGCCCCGAGATGCGGGCGTTCCGCGTGACCGACATCGCGTTCGCGTAAAGACCGCCGGCGCAGGACGCACGGGTCATGTAGAGATCCTCGATCTTCGCGCGGTAGAGGCTCACCGCCATGCGGTTCGGCGTGTCCTCGCGCGCGCAGACGGTCGCGTCGGTGAGGTTGAGCGCCCCCGCGACCTGCATGCCGACCCCGCGGAAGCCGCGGGTGATGATCGCGCGGCGCGCCTGCAGCGAGCCGGTCAGCTCCAGGTTGTTCGCGATGATGGTGCGGACGCGGCTGTCATCGAGAACGATGGCGCCGGCCGCCTTCGCGTAGGTGAGGTCGATGTCGCCCGCGATGCGACACCGCTTGAGCTCCAACCGGCCACGCCACTCGCAGTACGAGAGGTCGACGCCGCCTTCGAGCGTCAGGCCACGAACCCGGAGCCCCTTCCAATGCAGCGTTCCGTGCTGGCCCGTGAGGATCTCGCGGACGAGCGATCCGCGCACCGGAGCCTGCCCGTCGAGGTCGATCGCCTTCCCGGCCACGGCCGCCGCGATCAGCCGCCGCTCGAGCTCCGTGGGCGCGGCGGTCGTCACGCCCGCGAGTCTCACACACGAGCGCGTCTCGCACGCCGCACCCGGCGCGCCGGCGGCGGGCTAGTAGCCCAGCGCGAACTTCGCGTCCTCGGACATCTTGTCCGGGGACCACGGCGGGGTGAAGACCATGGAGGAGGTGACCTCCTCGACGCCGTCGAGCTCGCCCACGAACTCCTCGATCTGCTCGGAGACCTGCGGGCCGATGGGGCACGCGGGGGTGGTGAGCGTGAAGGTGACGTGGACGTCCGGGCCGCTGAGCTCGATGCCGTAGATCAGGCCGAGCTCGACGAAGTCCAGCCCGAGCTCCGGGTCGATCACGTTGGTGAGGGCGGCCTCGACGTCGTCAACGGTTGCCATGCCCTGCAGGATAGGACGCGGGAAAGCCGAACGCGGGTTCCAAATCGTGGAAGCCTTGTGTAGGTTTCCGCGCATCGTCTCCTTCGATGAGCACCGGTTCCTGCTGCGGGTCTCCGGCGACGAGGACCGCACGACGCAGTCCCTGCGCCGTCGGCCTCTCTCCCGCGCGATCTGCAACTGCGTCGACGACGTCACCGTCGACCTCAGCGAGCTGACGTGGTGCGACTCGTCGCTCATGCTCGACCTCGCGATGCTCGCGCGGCGGCTGCGCAAGGCGGGCCGCAAGCTCGTCGTCCACGGCGCCCAGCCACCCGTGCAGCGGCTGATCGAGATCGTCGGCCTCGACCGCCTCCCCGGCGTCCTGGTCGCAGCGCCGACCCCGTAGGCTGAGCGGAGCGCCATGCTCCCGCTCCTGCTGCTCCTCTTCATCGCCGTCCCGATCATCGAGCTGGCGGCGATCCTCCAGGTCGGCGACTGGATCGGCTTCTGGCCGACGCTCGCGCTGCTGATCTTCGACTCGATCCTCGGCTCGGTCCTGCTGCGCACGCAGAGCCGCGCGGTGTGGCGGCGGTTCAACGCGCAGCTGTCGCAGGGCCGCCCGCCCGCGCGCGAGGTGATCGACGGGGTGCTCGTCATCGCCGGCGGCGTCGCGCTCCTGACGCCCGGCTTCGTCACCGACATCTTCGGCATCCTCTTCCTCCTCCCGCCCACGCGCGCGATCGTCCGCGGCCTGCTCGTGCGCCGCTTCGCGCGCCGGATGGTGATGAACGTGACCGGCGCGATGCCCGGCGGCCCGAGCTCCCACCGCTTCCCCACGGGCCGCGAGTACGACGTCGACGGGACCGCCCGCGAGGTCCCGCGCCGCAACCTTCCATGAGCACCGACATCCGACCCGACCAGGAGGCGCCGCAGGCCCGCGGCGAGGGCGCGTCCGACGCCTACACCTTCGCCTTCGCCGACCACGGCGCCCAGCTCTACGGCCTCGCGCGCGCGGGGATGGTCCCCGGCAACGCCGAGGCGTTCAGCGGCATGGGCCTGCTCTTCGCCGGCACCGAGCCCGTCGCCGTCGAGGCGGAGGGCGGCGTGGCCGAGGGCGTCGCGCCCGCCGGCATCACGACCCGCACGATCGAGCCGCTCAAGCGGTGGCACGTGACGTTCGGCGACGCGTTCGACCTGGAGGTCACCGCGCTCACGCCGCCCTCCGGGGTCGGCGCCAAGGACCCCGTCGCGAAGGCCGGCGGGATGGAGGGCTACGAGCAGCTCTGCCGGTTCCGCGGTCACGCGAACGGGCGGAAGATCGACTGCCTCGGCCAGCGCGGCCACTCGTGGGGCGCGCCGGACTGGAAGAAGATCGCGCTCACCCGCACGCTGACCGCCTGGTTCGACACGGAGACCGCCGTCTCGGTCACCACCGTCCGCCCGCAGAGCGCCAAGCACCACGCCGACGAGGCGGTCGCCGCGACGGTCGTCGAGGGCGGCGCGCCGGTGCGCGTCGCCGAGCCGCTCGTGAGCACGACGTTCGACGGCGAGGGCCGCCAGCGCCACGCGGGGCTGGAGCTGTGGATGAGCGACGAGCCCGACACGTACCCGCACCGCGCCGCGGGCGAGGTCCTGTGCGGGACGACGCTCGACCTCGGCCGCCTGCGCCTCGACGCCGCCTTCTTCCTCTGGAAGATGGAGGGGCGCGTCGGGGTCGGCCGCTACGACGTCCTGCGCCGCAACGACGACGCCGCGTGACCGCGCCGATCCAGGCCGTCATCTCCGACTTCGGCGGCGTGCTGACCACGCCGCTGATCGACGCGTTCGCGCGCGTGCAGGAGCACGACGGCGTGACGCTCGAGCACTTCGGGATGGCGATGTTCACCGCGTCCCAGGGGCGCGACGAGAACCCGCTCTTCGCGCTCGAGCGCGGCGAGATGAGCGAGGACGAGTTCCTCGGGATCGTCGGCGCGGCGCTGACCGAGGTCGTCGGCCGGCCGATCGACGCGACCGGCTTCGGCGAGCGGTACTTCGCCCACCTGCGCACGAACGACCGGATGCTCGACCACCTGCGCGACCTGCGCGACACGCGCGGCGTCCGGCTGGCGATGCTCACGAACAACGTCCGTGAGTGGGAGGGGCGGTGGCGGGCGATGATCCCCGACATCGACGAGCTGTTCGAGCTGATCGTCGACTCGGCCTTCGTCGGCATGCGCAAGCCCGACCCGCGGATCTACGAGCTGACGCTCGAGCGGCTCGGCCTCCCCGCGGAGGCCTGCGCGTTCGTGGATGACATCGAGGAGAACGTGACCGCTGCCGCGGCGCTCGGCCTCCACGCCGTCCACTTCACGGACACCGACGACGCGATCGCGGCGCTCGCCGCGCTCGCCCCGCCGCCGCCGCGCTAGTTGTCCGAGCCCAGCCGGTCCCAGAGGTAGAGCTCGAGGCACTCGCTGGCGAGCTGCGTGGAGCGCTCCCGGCTGAGGTGCGGGAGCACCATCTCGAGCGTCTGCTCCTCGGTGACGCCGGCGTCGAACGCCTCCTCCCCACGGAAGCCCGCCGCGATCTTCAGCGCCTCGCGGCGGTTCTCGCCGATGGTCGGGAAGACGTTGACGAGGAACTCGCGGTTCGGGATCGGCTGGCCGACCTCCAGGGAGGCGTGCCAGGCGGCGAGCATGTTCAGGTCGTGCTCGTCGAGGTCGTTGACGGCCTTGGCGTACTGGGTCGCCAGCTGCTCATCGGGGATCTCGTCGACCCAGGCGCGCACGAGCTCGCCGAGGAGCTGGCGGCGCGCCTCGCGACCGACGGACTCGGCGATGACACGGATGGCGTCCTGAGGTTCGATGAAGCAGAGGGGCACTGTGGTGTTCCCTGACGCTTGAAGGACTGGGACGATCCGCACCGTAGGGGGAGCGTCGGACGGCAAAGCGTCCTGAGCGGGGAAGGCGACGCGCGCCGCGCCGCCGACCCCGCAAACAGCGCGGAAACGCTCAGCGACCGAGCGGCTCGACGCGGCGCATGAGGGCCGCGGCGGCCTCGACCACGAGGTCGCGGTCGTAGGTCAGCGAGAAGTCGAACCGGCGCTCCATCTCCTTGTCGGAGCCGGCCTCGTCGCCGAGGTCCATCGCCACCAGCGCGGCCGCGAAGTGCGGGCCGAGCACGGCGACCGACCACTCGCCCTCCAGCGGGTCGCCGTCGCGCAGCGCGGCGCCGCGGACGCCCGGGGCGGGCTCGGGCTCCATCCCGACGCCGAGCGCGGCCACGAAGGCGGCGTCGGCGGCCAGGAGCGTGTAGCGGCGGCGGGTGAGCGGGGTGAACCGCTCGGCGCTCTGGAACGCGCTGACCACCAGGGCGGTGTCGCCCAGCGCGGCGGCCTGCTGCTCGAGCTGGAGCGACATCGCGAGCAGGAGCCGCTTGTCGGCGCGGCGCACGTCCCCGCGCGTGCGGGTGACCACGGCGAAGGGCGAGACGTCGTCGGCGGCGCCCGTGACGGCGCTCGGCGTCGCGAGGGTGAGCGGCCGGGCGGGCGCGGGCGGCGCCTCCACGGCGGCGGGCAGCGGGCCCGGGCGGCCGAAGAGCCAGCCCTGGCCGAGCGTCGCGCCCATCGCGCGGGCCAGCTCGACGTGCTGCTCGGTCTCGATCCCCTCGGCCAGCACGGTCGCGCCGGTGCGCTCGCGCTCGGCGTTGACGGCGGAGACGATCTCGGCGATCTCGGTCGTCGGCTGCTCCTGCACGAGGCGCAGGTCGAGCTTGATGACGTCGGGGCGCAGGAGCGGCATCAGCGCGAGCGAGCGGACGTCCGCGCCGACGTCGTCGAGGGCGATCCCCCAGCCGCGCTCCCGCATCTCGCGCACGCGCGCGAGGAGGTCGGCGGGCCGAGCGGTCAGGGCGCGCTCGGTGATCTCCACCACGACGTCGAGCTTGCCGTCGACGGCGCGGGCCGCCGCGATCAGCTCGGGCGCGATCTCCCCGCCGATCGCCTCGGGCTCCACGTTGAGGAAGAGCCGGCGCGGCGCGGCGAGGCCGGCGGCGAGCGCGCCGGTGAGCGCGTTCGTGCTGCACAGCTGGTCCAGCTCGGCCAGGCGGCCGGCGGCGCGGGCGGCGGCGAAGAGCCGGTCGGG
>DATMVO010000198.1:0-12997 GCA_035563115.1 Solirubrobacteraceae bacterium | reverse complement strand
CCCGGTCGGCGACCGCCCCAACGGCGTCGCCGTCGCGCGCGGCTGGGCGTACGTGACGATCCCGCGCTCGGACCGGCTCGTCCGCGTCCGGACCGACCGCTTTGCCAAGGCCGAGCGCGGCCCCCGCGTCGGCCGCGGCGCGCTCGACGTCGACGCGGGCTTCGGCGCCCTGTGGGTCCCGTCCGCGTCGCGGGCCGAGCGGCTCGCCCGCGTCGACCTCACGACCGGCGAGACGACCTACACCGACCTGCCGGACGGCACGCCCGTCGCGGTGGAGGCCGGCGAGGGCGCGGTGTGGGTCGGCGTGCGCGGCGCGAAGCTGCGCTCCTACCCGCCGTCGCTGGTCCTCCGGATCGACCCCAAGACGGGGAAGATCCTCAAGCGCGTGCGGATCCCGCTCGGGATTCAGGACATCGCGGTCGGCGACGGCGCGGTGTGGGCGACCAACCGCGCGCGCGACTCGCTCACCCGGCTCGACATCCGCACGGGCGAGTTCGTCGAGCTCGACGTCGGCGGCGGCCCGGCCGGCGTCGCGGTCGGCGGCGGGCGCGTGTGGGTCGCCAACGCGGAAGACGACACGATCAGCCGCGTCTCGCGCTCGGAGCTGCGGTCGACCGGCACGATCGCCCTCGACGGCCAGCCGCGGTTCCTCGCGTTCGGCGCGGGGAGCCTGTGGGCGACGACGTACACCACGTCGACGCTGGTGCGGATCGACCCGAAGAACCCGCTCGAGTCGACGGGCGAGCCGACCCAGCTGGGCTTCAACCCGACGAAGCTCCTCGTCTCGGGGAACGCCGTCTACGCCGTCAGCCAGGCGGACGGCGTGCTCGAGCGCGTCCCGATCGGCTAGCCGCTCAGCGGACCAGGCCCAGTTGCAGCGCGCGCATGGCGAGCACGCTGCGCTTCTGGTTCTGCGGCAGGTCCTCGAGCCCGAAGGCGGCGAAGAGCGCGCGCAGGTGCGCCTTGACGGCGTCGACGGAGAGGAAGAGCTCCTCGGCGATCTGCTGGTTGGTCGCCGGGGTCGCGAACTCCGACTCCTTGTAGGGCCGGCAGAGCGCCTGCAGCACGCGCTCCTGGGCGGGCGTCAGCTGCGGCGCGCCGCTCGTCCCGCCCGCGACCGTCGGGCGCGAGTCCTCGACGTCCGGGACGCGCACAGCGACGATCGTCTGGCCGACCTGGAGCACGTCGCCGTCGCGCAGCCGCTGGCGGCCGGAGATCCGCTGGCCGTTGAGCCAGGTGCCGTTGCGCGAGAGGCCGTCGTCGGCGACCGTCCACTCCCCCGCGAGCCGCTCGAGCTCGGCGTGCAGGCGCGACACCTCGGTGTCCCAGCCGAGCGCGACGTCGTTCGACGGGCCGCGCCCGATCGTCACCCGGCGCAGGGCCGCGTGGAGGGGCAGGAGCTCCTGCGATCCCTCGCCGTTGCGCCACACGAGGAAGGGGTCGCCCTGCCGTTCGGCCAGCAGCCGCTCGCGCAGCTCGGCCGGGGTCGCGTTGTGGCGTCCGAGCGGAGTGTCGTCCAGCGTGGACACGTACACCCCATCCTAGGGGTGAAGAGGACGACACCTTCGGTGGCTCAGGTCCACACCCAGGCCTCCTGGGAGAGAGGCGCGCGCGAGGAGAAGGTGTGGCCATGCTCCACACCGCCCCCATCGACCACGCCGACCGCCTCGCCGGCGGTGCCCCGGCCGGCGAGTCCGACGAACGGCTCGTCGCCCGCGTGCGCGCCGGCTCGGACGCCGCGTTCGCCACGATCGTCATCCGCTACCGCGAGCCGCTGCTGGGCTTCGCGGCCCGCCTGCTCGGCGGCTCGCACGCCGACGCCGAGGACGTCGTCCAGGACGCGTTCATCCGCGCCCTGCGCGGCCTGCGGGCCAGCGACCGCCCGATGGTCCTGCGGCCGTGGCTCTACATGATCGTCCGCAACCGCGCGTACGACCACATCCGCGCCGCCCGCCCGGCCGACGGCGCCGACCGGCTCCAGCTCGTGGCCGCGCCCGAGCACTCCGACCCGTTCGAGAGCGCCGCCGCGCGCGAGGAGCTCGACCGTGTCGTCGCCGAGATCGGCCGCCTCCCCGACCGTCAGCGGCTGGCGCTCGTGCAGCGCGAGATGTGCGGCGCGTCGCACCGCGAGCTGTCGGACCGGTTGGGAACGAGCATCCCGGCCACGAAGTCGCTGCTCGTGCGCGCCCGGACGTCGCTGGCGGAGGCGGTGGCCGCGTAGCATGCGCCGCCGTGCCGTCACCTGTCGCCCGGCTGTTCCGCGCCGCCCTGCTGGCGGCCCTGGTGCTCGCGATGCTGGTCTGCGGCCTCGCCGTGCTGGCCGTCGCGGGCTCGGAGACGGGGCCGGTCGCCTTCGGCCTGGCCGTCGGGCTCGCGGTGCTGCCCGTGCCGGTCTACCTCGCGGTCGTGCTCTTCATCGACCGGTACGAGCCCGAGCCGGTGCGGATGGTCGCCCTGACCTTCGCGTGGGGCGCGACGATCGCGGCGTTCGTCGCGATCGTGCTCAACACCGTCGGCGAGGTGGTGGTGAGCGAGTCGCTCGGTGCCGACGCCGCGGAGCTCTACGGCTACTCGATCTCCGCCCCGATCGTCGAGGAGAGCGCGAAGGGGTTCGTCCTCTTCGGGATCTTCTGGCTCTTCCGGCGCGAGTTCAACGGCGTGGTCGACGGGATCGTCTACGCCGCGCTCGTCGGCCTCGGGTTCGCGATGACCGAGAACGTCCTCTACTACGGCCGGGGCGCGGTGGAGGACGGGATCCCCGGCGCGGTCGGGACGTTCGTCGTCCGCGGGCTGCTCTCGCCGTTCGCCCACCCGATCTTCACGGCGATGACGGGGATCGGCCTGGGCGTCGCCACCGTCGCGCGCTCGCCGTTCGTGCGGACCGTCGCGCCGCTGATCGGGCTCGGGCTCGCGATGGCGCTCCACTCGCTGTGGAACACCTCCGCCGGCTCGGGGCTCTTCTTCGGCGTCTACGTCCTCATCTTCGTGCCCGTGCTCGGCGCCATCGGGATCATCGTCGTGCTCGGCCTGCGGCGCGAGGGGCGCGTCATCGCGCGGCAGCTCAACGGCGTCCTGCCGCCAGGCGAGGTGGTGGCGCTCTCGTCGCTGCGCGCCCGCCGCGCCTGGCGCCGCGAGGCCGCCCGCCGCGGGGGCCGGCAGGCGAAGAAGGCGATGATCGACCTCCAGCACGCCGCCGCCGAGGTCGCCTTCCTCCGCGAGCAGGTCGAGCGCGGCACCGTTCCCCGCTCCCCCGCCACCCTCGCCCGCGAAGCCTCCCTCGCCACCGTCGTCACCCAGCGCCGCCACCAGCTCACCTCGCTCACCGGCTGACGGGCGAAGTCCCGCCCGCGCGCTTCCGCGTCCTGTCCGGCGTCGGTCTGGAGCTCGTGTCGTCGCTGCACGGCGGGCAGGTGGGGGAAGGGTGTGGTTCGCCGCCGTGCCCCCGTGCGGCGGTGGGCCCTTTGACCGTCGGTATACGGCACCTCAAAGGGCCCACCACCGGAACTCACCCCCTTCGCCAGCCCACCGCCGCAGCGACGGCCAGGGCGCCGGTTCGCCGCGGACGAACGCGGCGGCGTTGCGGGCCGGGGCGTGGGCGGTCGAACGGCGCGGTGGACAGGCCGCACCGCCAACGCCGCAAGCCAGCCCAGGCCCCACCTGAGAACGACGAAGGGCCGCACGTGGCGGCCCTTCGTCGGAACGGCGGGTGGAGTGGTGCTTACGCGACGTCGCGGAGGACCGAGAGGTCCGTGTTCTGCGACAGGCGGCGCAGCGCGCGCTCCTCGATCTGGCGGGTGCGCTCGGCGGAGACGCCGAGGACCTTGCCGGCCTGGCCGAGGGTGTGGAGCTTGCCCTCGGGGCCCGCGCCGAAGCGCAGCTCGATGACGCGGCGCTCCTGCTCGGGGAGCTCCTTGACGGCCGACTGGAGGATCTCGGACTGCCAGGCCTCGGCGACCTCCTCCTCCGGCGACATCTGGTCCGCGGCGAGCAGGTCGCCGAAGGCCGTGTCGCCGTCGTCGCCGACGGTCTTGTCGAGCGAGGCCGGCGCCTGGTCGGCGGCACGGATCTCCTCGACCTCCTCGACGGTCAGCTCGGCAGCGTTCGCGATCTCCTCGTTGCTCGGCTCATGACCGAGCTTGAGGGCGAGCTCGCGCTCGATGCGGGCGACCTTGCGGGCGCGCTGCGACATGTGGACGGGAAGGCGGATGGTCCGGCTCGTGTTCTCGAGGCCGCGCTGGATCGCCTGGCGGATCCACAGCGTGCCGTAGGTCGAGAAGCGGAAGCCCTTGCGCCAGTCGAACTTCTCGACGGCGCGGATGAGCCCGAGCATGCCCTCCTGGACGAGATCGCCCAGCGGGAGGCCCTGGCCCTGGTACTTCCGGGCGACAGAGACGACGAGACGCAGGTTCGAGTTGATCATCCGCTCCTTGGCACTCAGATCGCCGCGCTCGATCCGCTGCGCCAGGTCGATCTCCTCGGCCGGCATGAGCAGGGGCCAGCGCCGCGACTCGGCGAGCAGCTGGTGGAGCGGGTCGATCGTGGTGTCGACGGCCTCCGGCACGTACTCAGGCTGGGGGCGCGTCTCGAGCGTCATGGTCGTAGGAATCCCTCGTTTCAAGGCTTGCAGTCCGATCTGGGGCGGTCGGAGTTGGTTATCGGAAGTTGTTCTGCGCGTTCAGAGAAACCGCGCGAGCCTCCTTCGCTAAACTGACTGGCGCGGACGCAACTCGCAGTGGGTCGCAGGGGCGCGCCTGTCTCGAAGGCAGCCTCTGAAAGATACACGAGCGCACAAGCTCGTGTCGCGTGGTCGTCATCACACACGGGTAATCCCGGCACCATGGCGTTCAAGGACCCCAAGGCGATCACCGAAGTCGCCACCGAGAAGGGCATCGACAAAGCCCATCTCCCATGGGACAAGGCGCTGGTCGCCGGGTTCCTCGCCGGCGCGTACATCGCGTTCGCCGGCCTGCTCGCGATCATCGTCTCGGCCGGGCTCGACCCGGCCCAGTGGGGCGGCGTGGTCA
Source organism: Solirubrobacteraceae bacterium (assembly GCA_035563115.1). Lineage (GTDB taxonomy): Bacteria > Actinomycetota > Thermoleophilia > Solirubrobacterales > Solirubrobacteraceae > CADCVT01. The sequence goes on along the minus strand of DATMVO010000198.1, from coordinate 7,973 downwards.
CCCTCATCACCGGCGGCGTGTTCTCGATGGGCCTCGTGCTGGTGATCATCGCCGGCTCCGAGCTGCTGACCGGGAACATGGCGGTGCTCCCGCTGTCGGCCTATCGCAAGCGGATCGGCCTCAAGCGGATCGGCTACAACTTCACGTTCGTCGCGATCGGCAACCTGCTCGGCTCGCTGTTCGTCGCCTACTTCCTGGCGGTGAAGACCGGCGTCGTCACCACCGACGCGGCGCTCGCCCGGCTCGACGGGATCGCGACGGCGAAGGGCGTCACCGAGTCCGCGGACCAGATCTTCCTGCGCGCCGTCGGCTGCAACTGGCTCGTCTGCCTCGCGGTGTGGATGGCGTTCGCGGCCGAGGACGTCGGCGGCAAGATCCTCGCGATCTTCTTCCCGATCATGGCCTTCGTCGCGATGGGCTTCGACCACGTCGTCGCGAACATGTTCTTCCTGCCGGCGGCGATCTTCGCGGACGTCGACCTCACCTGGTGGGACGCCATCCACAACTGGATCTTCGCCTTCCTCGGCAACCTCGTCGGCGGCGCGGTCTTCGTCGGCGGCGCCTACTGGTACCTCTACGGCCGCGACACGCCCAAGGCCGCGCAGCCCGGCGACGAGCCCGCCGAGCCCGGCGTCTCGGGCAACGGCAACGCCGCAGCCGGCAACGGCAAGGGCGTCAGTGGCGCTTCTTCGGCAGCCAGCCGCGGCGCATGAGCTGACCCTCGATGAAGAGGCTCAGGCGCGTGACGGACTCGGCCCACAGCCGGGCGAGCCTCACGCGCCGGGCTCCTTCGCGGGCTCGCGGGCCATCTTCGCCACGACCTCGTCGTCGCGCGCGTTCGTCTGGCCGGCCAGCACCCACGCGAAGCGGAAGAGGAGCCCCGCGACGAGGTACATGACGGAGGCGAAGTCGTGGGCCGGGCGGCCGGTGCGCTTGCGGATCGGGCGGAGCAGCAGGCCGCCGCGGACGAGCCACTTGGCGGCCTTGAACATCCGCCCGGGGCGCCCCTCCTCCAGCCCGTGGGCCAGGTCGCCGAGGCGCCGCTCGTTGATCTCGCTCAGCGTCAGCTCCAGCCCCATCGCGACCGTCTCGACCGTGCCGAGCGCGTGGCGCGTCGGGTGGTTGTCGGGCAGGTTGCCGGTGGCGATGAGCGTCAGCCGGGTCGCGGCCGCGCCGGTCGCGGTCGCGGTGCAGACGAAGATCGGGCCGAGGAAGAGCCGCGAGCGCGCCCACAGCGGCACCGCGGTCGAGGCGAGCAGCACGCCGGTGTACGAGCCGAGGTAGCCGCCGAAGACCGCGTTGACGCCGCCGACGACCTTCGCGGCCTTCTTGCGCCCGAGCAGGTCGAGCGCCACGCTCCCCGCCGCCAGCTGCGAGAACGAGATCAGGCACCACGCGCCGAGCGACATCGGCGAGCGGACCTTGACGATCCGCAGCATGTTGAGGAACCGGGCTGGCCGGCCGAGGTCCATGATCAGCAGCACCGGCGACGGGATGACCGCGCCGAGCGCGACCTTCCGCGCCACCGCGGCCGACTTCTCGTCGCCCGCCAGGTCGCACGCCAGCGCCACGAACGACGAGCCCGCGGCGATGCCGCCGAACCAGAAGTAGAGCGGGACCTCCCACGTCCACACGGGCGCGTGGATCATCGGCCCGACGACGCGTGAGGGCTCCTCGTCGCGCGAGCCGCGGCGGCGCAGCGCCTCCTCCACGTCGAAGTCGTCGTCGCCGTTGACGCCGTACGCGGTGTCGTCGCCGTAGAGGTACGACCAGCGCCCGTCGCGCCACTCGCCGATGTGGAGCGCGACGTCCGCTCCCTCCTCGGCGCGCTGCCACGAGCCGGGCTGCCCCGGCACGCCGAGCGCGGGCGTCATGTCGCGCGGATCGGAGGCGTCGTGCTCGCGCTGGGCGTGCGCGGCCTCCTCCTGCCGGGCGCGTGCCGCGGCGCGCGCCGTGTCCCAGTCCGCGTGGACGTCGCCGCCCGAGCCGTCGCCGCCGGCCACACGGCCGTCGCTCGTGCTGTCCCCCGCTCCGCGGCGTCCCGGCCAGGCCATCACCAGCTCCGCCCGCGCATCCGCCGCACCCGGCTCATCTTCTGATCCGCGCGCTTGGCGCCCAGCACGAACGCGGTCGCGACACCCGCGGCGGCCAGCAGGCCCGCGCCCATCGCCGCGAACGTCGCCGGGACCACGTTCTCCTGCACCGGCGACTCGGCGCGGTGCGGCAGCCCGTAGGTCTCCGGCGGCTCGGTGAGCAGGAAGAACGCGCCGAGCCCGCCGGCCAGCTCCTCGTCCTCCCCCGCGCCGTAGAGGTACGCGCCGTCGACGCCGCGGTCGTGGAGCGTCGTGACGCGCCGCGCGGCGATGTCCATCAGCTCGTCGTACGGGCCGAACGTGATCGAGTCGGTCGGGCACGCCTTCGCGCACGCGGGCTCCAGCCCGTCCTCGAGCCGGTCGTAGCAGAGGGTGCACTTGGCGGCGCGGCCGTCCTCGGGCGAGCGCGCGACGACGCCGAACGGGCACGACGGGACGCAGTAGCCGCAGCCGTTGCAGACGTCGGCCTGGAGGATCACCGTCTCGTACTCGGTGCGGATCAGCGCGCCCGTCGGGCACGCGTCCAGGCACCCGGCGTGCGTGCAGTGCTTGCACACGTCCGACATGAAGACCCACTTGTCGAGCTCGGGCTGCTCGAGCATCCCGACGAGGTCCATCACGTCGTGCGAGACCCCGCCCCCGCCGTCGGTCGCCGCGCCGATGAACGTGTCCATCGGCGTCCGGACCGCCTCGTGGACCGGCGTCTCGATCTCAACGAACCGGACGTGCCGCCACGTCGACGCGTCGAGCTGGCCCGTGTGGTCGTACGAGCCCCCGCGCTTGAACTGGTAACCGTCGGCGGGCAGGTCGTTCCACTGCTTGCACGCGACCTCGCACGCCTTGCAGCCGATGCAGGTCGTGGTGTCGGTGAAGAAGCCCATCCGCTTCGATCCCGGCTTCTCCGGCCGGCGGACGGCGATCTCGGTCATGCCTGCGGGCGCTCCTCGGCCGGGTGGTCCTCGTTCACCTTCACCGGGTGGACCGGCTCCTTCACGCCCGCCAGCGGCGTCGTGCCCTTCGACGTCCGCCCCGGGCGCACGTCGCAGACGAACGCCTTGGACTCCTGGATGACGACGTTCGGGTCGCCCGACAGCGTGATCAGGTCGTTCGCCGCGTCGCCCTTGACGCCCGGCCCGCCGTAGGACCAGTGGAACGGCAGCGCGATCTGGTGGACGGTCCGCGACCCCATCCGCAGCGGCTTCATCCGCGAGGAGACCATCGCGCGCGCCTCGATCTCGGCGCGGCGCGTCGCGATCGTCACCCAGCCGCCGTCCTCGACGCCGATCTTCGCCGCCAACTCGCGGTCGATCTCCGCGAACATCTCGGGCTGCAGCTCGGCCAGCCACGGCAGGTTGCGCGACATCGAGCCCGCGGTGTGGTGCTCGGTGAGGCGGAACGTCGTGAGGACGTGCGGGTACTCGGCGCTCTCGGGGTCGGCGTAGACGTTGTCCGGCCGGGTCCAGCGCAGCGCCGCCGGGTTCTCGTGGATGTCCGGGTAGAGCGGGTTGTCGAGCGGCGACTCGAGCGGCTCGTAGTGCGTCGGCAGCGGACCGTCGAGCAGGCCGGACGGCGCGAACAGCCAGGCACGGCCGTCGGCCATCATCATGAACGGCTCGGCGCCGCCGATCGCGTCCATCCCCTTCGCGTCGTCCGGGCCGACGTAGTCCGGCCGCTTGTCGACGGGGAAGTCCGGGACGTCGGGGCCGACCCAGCGGCCCGCGTCCTCGTCCCACTCGATCAGCTTCTTGCGCTCCGACCACGCCTTGCCGGCCGGATCGGCGGACGCGCGGTTGTAGAGGATCCGCCGGTTGGCCGGCCACGCCCAACCCCACTCGGGCGAGATCGCGTCGTCGGACGGCGTGCGCCGCCGCGCCTGGTTGACGCCGTCCTTGTAGACGCCGGAGTAGATCCAGCAACCGCACGCGGTCGACCCGTCGTTCTTCAGCTCGGCGAACCCAGGGACCGGCGCGCCGGTCGCGACGTCGTAGCCGTTGATCTCCTTGAGCACCGCCTCCGCGCTCGGCTCGCGGTGCTCGCCGTGCTCGGGGTAGTCCCACTTGAGGTCGAGGATCGGCCGGTCGCGCGGGTCGGTCGAGTCCTTCAGCCGGTCGCGCACGCGCAGGTGCAGGTGGTGCATGAACCACAGCTCCGAGCGCGCGTCGCCCGGCGGGTCGAGCGCCTTGTCGCGCCACTGCAGGAGGCGCTGCGTCTGCGTGAACGTGCCCTCCTTCTCGATGTGCGAGGCGGCGGGCATGAGGAAGACCTCGGTCTGGATCTCCTCCGTCTTCAGCTCGCCGCTCTCCACCTCGGGCGAGTCGCGCCAGAACGTCGCGGTCTCGATCTCGGCCAGGTCGCGCACGACCATCCACTTCGCGTTGGCCAGCGCGCGCCGCTGGAGCCCGGCGTGCATCGAGCCGACCGCCGGGTTCTGCCCCATGACGAAGTAGCCCTCGACGCCGCCGTCGAGCATCCGCAGCGTCGTCGCGAAGTGCGCGTGGACGCCCGTGATGCGCGGCAGGTAGTCGAACGCGAAGTCGTTCTCGGGCGTCGCCGCGTCGCCCCACCACGCCTTGAGCAGGCTGACGATGTACTGGTCGAAGTGCGACCACCAGCCCTTGTCGGCGCCGCCGGTGGAGATGTAGTCCTCGAGCGTCAGCCCCTCCTCCGTGCCCTTCGGCATGTGGAGGTAGCCGGGCAGGATGTCGAAGAGCGTCGGGATGTCGGTCGAGCCCTGGATCGACGCGTGCCCGCGCAGCGCGAGGATGCCGCCGCCCGGCCGGCCGATGTTGCCGAGTAGCAGCTGGAGGATCGTGCCCGCGCGGATGATCTGCACGCCGGCGGTGTGCTGCGTCCAGCCGACCGCGTAGCAGAGGGTGGTCGTCTTGTCGCGGCCGCTGTTCTCGATCAGCTGGTCGGCCATGCGGAGGAGCTGGTCCTCCGGGACGCCGCAGATCTTGGAGACCATCTCCGGCGTGTAGCGCGCGTAGTGGCGGCGCATGACGTTGAGCACGCAGCGCGGGTCCTGGAGCGTGTCGTCGCGCTGGACGGGCTCGGTCCGCATGCCGGCGCCGGTGCGCGCCTCGAACGACATCGCCGAGTGCTCGCGCACGCCCGCGGACGCCGCGACCTCGCCGCCCTCGTACATCCACGTGCGCGGGTCGTAGGCCTTGGTCTCGGAGTTGAAGCCGGAGAAGAAGCCGCCGTTGTCCTCGGCGTCGACGTACTCGTCGTTGATCAGCGTCGAGGCGTTCGTGTACGCGAGGACGTACTCCTTGAAGTACGCCTCGCGCTCGAGGACCTGGTGGATCAGGCCGCCGAGGAACGCGATGTCGGTTCCGGCGCGGATCGGGATGTGCTCATGGGCGAGCGCGCTGGTGCGGCCGAACCGCGGGTCCACGTGGACCACGCGGGCGCCCTTCTCCTTGGCCTTCATCGCCCAGCGGAAGCCCACCGGATGCGCTTCGGCCATGTTGGAGCCCTGGATCCACACCATGTCGGCGTTCGCCAGGTCCTGCAAGGGCATGGTGGCGCCGCCGCGCCCGACCGAGGTCCCCAGACCGGGGACCGTGGAGGAGTGTCATATGCGGGCCTGGTTCTCGATCTGGACCGCGCCCATCGAGGTGAACGACTTCTTGATGAGGTAGTTCTCCTCGTTGTCCAGCGTCGCGCCGCCGAAGTGCGCGAAGCCGAGCGTGCGGTTGACCTTCCAGCCGCGGTGGTCCGTGTCCTGCCAGCCGTTGGCGCGGGCCTCGATCACCCGGTCGGCGATCATGTCCATCGCCGTCTCGAGGTCGAGCTCCTCCCACTCCGTGCCGCCCGGGCGCCGGTACTTGACCTTGGTCAGCCGGCCTTCCTGCTGGACGAGCTGGCGGGAGGCCGAGCCCTTGGGACAGAGTGTGCCCTGGTTGATCGGGGAGTTCGGGTTCCCCTCGATGTCGACGAGCTTGCCGTTCTTCGTGTAGACGACCTGCGAGCAGCCGACCGCGCAGTAGGGGCAGACCGACTCGGTCGCCTTGAGGCCCGCGATGCGCGCGCCCGCGTTGCGCGTGGTCGCGCTGACGGCGGCCTCGCCCATGCCCCAGTCGGCGAGCTTGCCCACGACCGGCAGGTCGCGGAAGCGCCGGAACGGGAGCTTCTCCTTCTGGTGGCGCCGGTTGGTGTCGGCGCTCGGGATGCGGGGGGTGTCGTTGCCGTCAGAGGACACGGTGGTCTCCGGTGTACAGGTTCACCCTGTCACCCCGCGCGAAACCTGCCAACGTCAGGTTGCGATCCGACGCCAGAGCGATTGCGAGCGAGGTTGGCGCGCCGACGCCCACGAGGACGGGAGCGCCCGCGACGACCGCCTTCTGGACGAGCTCGAAGGAGAGCCGGCCGCTGACGCAGAGGACGCTGCCGCTGAGCGGCAGGCGGTGCTGGTTCAGCGCCCAGCCGATCACCTTGTCCATCGCGTTGTGGCGGCCGACGTCCTCGCGCACGGCGAGCAGCTCGCCCCGTGGCGTGAAGAGGCCCGTGGCGTGGATGCCGCCGGTGCGGTCGAACTCGGGCTGCGCCTGGCGCAGGCGATCCGGCAGCGCCGCCAGCAGGCCGCGCTCGATCCGCAGGTCGTCGCCGCCTACGGGCGGCGCGTGGACCGCGACCTCGTCCAGCGCGCCTTTCCCGCAGACGCCGCAGCTGGAGCTCGTGTAGAAGCGGCGGGTCGGCAGCTCGCGTTCGAGCGGTCCCTCGACCTCCACCACGTTGTTGGCGAAGTCGTCGGTCGGCCCGGCCGCGCGTGCGCGCATGGGATCGATCAGCCCTTCGCCGACGAGGAAGCCGAGCGCGAGCTCCTCGTCGTGGCCGGGGGTGCGCATCGTGACGGCCACCGGCTCGCCGTCGACGCGGATCTCCAGCGGCTCCTCGACCGCGACGGCGTCATCCCGTCCGTCGTGCTCGACGAGGGCGTGCATGCCGCGATGACGGACGACGCTCATCCGACCTGGACGCTACCCCGCTCGCGCCCCGGGTAAGATCACGGCCATGACGTTCCTCGTCGGCGACATCGCGCTGTCCATGACCATCGCGCTCGTCGCGATCTTCTTCGTGCTCTTCCCCCTCGTCCTGCACGGCCTGATCGGGGCCGCCGTGGCGATCACCCTCGGTGAGCGCCAGCAGAACCAGGAGTACGAGCGCGGCGAGATCCAGCCGCGCGCGCAGGGCTAGCCGGTCCTCGTAGCGGGGTAGGACCGGCCTCCAGATGGAGGCCGGGATCGAGGCGCTCGCACGCCTGCTCAACCTGCGGGACGGATACACGGGGCTGCACGCGGAGCGTGCGTCCACGCTGGCCGGCGCGGTCGGCTCGAAGCTCGGGCTGACGGGCGACGACGCCGAGACGCTGCGCTCCGCCGCGCGGCTGCACGACATCGGCAAGGTCGGGATTCCCGATCGCATCCTCCACAAACCGGACAAGCTCGATCCGGATGAGTGGGCGATCATGCGCTGCCACCCCGGGTGGGGCGCGGAGGTGCTCGCCGGCATCGAGGGGATGAGCGGCGCGGCGCACATCGTGCGTTCCCACCACGAGCGGTGGGACGGGCGCGGGTACCCGGACGGGCTCTCGGGCGAGGACATCCCGCTCGCGTCGCGGGTGATCGGGGTGTGCGAGGCGTTCTGCTCCCTGACCGCCGACCGCCCCTTCCGCCCGGCGCTGTCCGCAGACCGGGCGCGGCAGGTGCTGCGGGCGGGCGCGGGCTCGCACTTCGATCCGCGGGTGGTCGAGGCGACGATGGAGGCGCTGAGCGACGACCCGTCGCTGGCGGTGCTCCCGGACGCGCCGTCGGTGCCGGTGGCGGCGGTCGAGCACGCTGACGCCACGGAGGAGCGCGAGGCGCGCCTGGCGCTCGG
>DATMVO010000197.1:0-9031 GCA_035563115.1 Solirubrobacteraceae bacterium | reverse complement strand
AGACGCCCGCCGCCAAGAGCGCGGGCAACGGCAACGGCGGGAACGCCGCCGCGGGCCGCGTCTTCGCCGCCGCCAGCCCCGCCGTCGCGGCCATCTCGAACGGCACCGGCAGCGGCACCGGCTTCCTCACCGACTCCGACGGCACGATCGTCACCAACGCCCACGTCGTCGGCACCTCGACCGACGTGCGCGTCCGCTTCGGCGACGACGGCCGCACGATCGACGGCAACGTGATCGGCAAGGACACGTCGACCGACCTCGCGGTCGTCAAGGTCGACTCGGGTGCCGTCACCGGCATCCGGCCGCTCGCCTTCGCCGACAGCGACAAGGTGAAGGTCGGCGACGCCGCCGTCGCGATCGGCAACCCGCTCGGCCTGCCGCAGACCGCGACGGCCGGCATCGTCTCCGGCCTCGGCCGCGAGATCCAGGCGCCCAACGGCTTCCAGATCGACGAGGTCATCCAGACCGACGCGCCGATCAACCCCGGCAACTCGGGCGGCCCGCTGCTCGACTCGTCCGCGCACGTGATCGGCGTCAACTCGCAGATCGCCACCGCGGGCGCCGGCAGCGGCAACATCGGCATCGGCTTCGCCGTCCCGGCCAACACCGCGCGCGACATCGTGCCCCAGCTCGTCAAGGGCGGCCAGATCAAGCGCCCGTGGCTCGGCGTGAGCACGTCCCCGGCGCCGACCGGCGGCGCGCAGGTGGCCGACGTGACGACGAACTCGCCCGCGTCCAAGGCGGGGCTGCGCCCCGGCGACGTCATCAAGCGGATCGACGGCAAGCGCGTCGCGACGCCCGAGGACGTCTCGGAGGCGGTCTCGGCCAAGGATCCCGGCGACGGCATGAGCGTCGAGGTCCAGCGCGGCGAGGGCAGCCGCTCGCTCGACGTCACGCTCGAGAACCGGCCGCGGTAGCGAGAGGAGCCATGCCATGTCGTTCGGCGCCCCGCTGTTCCTCCTCGCCCTGCTCGCGGTCCCGCCCGGCCTGTGGCTCTACGCGCGCCACCTGCGCGCGCGCCGCGGGCAGGCCGCCCGGTTCGCCAACCCGGCGCTGATGCCGGCCGTCGCCCCGGTCCGTCCGGGGTGGCGCTCCCACGCCCCCATCGCGGTCTACGGGATCGCGCTCGTCGCGCTCCTCGTCGGCCTCGCCCGCCCGCAGACCACGGTCGCGGTCCCGGTCGAGCAGGCGACGATCATGCTCGCGACCGACGTCAGCGGCTCGATGCTCGCCAAGGACGTCCAGCCCGACCGCCTGACCGCCGCGCGCAACGCCGCCGCGGACATGATCGAGCAGCTCCCCAAGGGCGTCCGCACCGGCGTGGTCGCGTTCAACCACCAGGCGCGCGTCATCCAGTCGCCGACGGCCGACCACCGGCTGGCCGAAGAGCGGATCCTCAAGCTCCAGCCGTCCGGCGGCACCGCGACGGGTGACGCGATCACCGCGGCGATCAACGCGATCCGCGCGGCGACGCCGCCCGGGGGCAAGCAGCCGCCGTCGGCGATCCTGCTCCTCTCGGACGGCGAGTCGACCCGCGGCCGCGACGAGCTCGACGCCGCCCGCGAGGCCGCGCGGCTGAAGATCCCGATCTACACGGTCGCGCTCGGCACCGACGAGGGCACGATCGAGGTCGAGCGGCCCGGCGGCAACAACGGCACCTACACGCAGAAGGTGCCGCCGGACCGCGACGCGATGCGGCAGATCGCGCGGATGACCAAGGGCGAGGCGTTCACGACCGCGGACGCCAAGCAGCTGGAGGCGATCTACGACAAGCTCGGCTCCCAGGTCTCGATGAAGGACGAGGAGCGTGAGGTGACCGCGGCGTTCGCCGGCGGCGCGCTGCTCCTCCTCGTCGTCGGCGGCGGCATGTCGCTGCGCTGGTTCGGGCGGCTGCCATGACCTTCGAGAACCCGATCTGGCTGGCCGCCCTCGTCGCGGTCCCGCTCCTGCTCGGCCTGACGTGGCTCGCCGGGCGGCGCCGGCAGCGGTACGCGGTGCGGTTCACGGCCGTGGACGCGCTCTCCCGCGCCGCCGCGGCGGTGCCGTCGCCGTCGCGCGTGGTGCCGCTGGCGCTGCTCGCGCTCGCCCTCTCCGCGCTCGCGATCGCGGTGGCGCGGCCGCAGGTGTCGGTCGCGGTGCCGGTGGAGCGCGCGTCGGTGATGCTCGTCGTCGACACGTCCGGCTCGATGAACGCCGACGACGTCGATCCGACCCGGATGCAGGCGACCAAGCGCGCGGCGGAGAAGTTCGTCGACGAGGTGCCGGACGGGCAGCGCGTCGGGCTCGTCCAGTTCGCGACGAGCGCGACCGTGCTGCAGACGCCGACCGACGACCACGACGCGGTGAGGGCCGCGATCGCGTCGCTGTCGGCCGAGGGCGCGACCGCGTCCGGCGACGGCCTGAAGGCCGCGGTCGACCAGCTCACGCAGGGCGACCGCGCGCAGCGGCCGCCGTCGGCGATCGTGATGCTGTCGGACGGCGCGCGCACCGCCGGTCGCGACCCGATTCCGGTCGCCCGCGAGGCGAAGGCGCAGGGGATCCCGGTCTACACGATCTCGCTCGGCACGGAGGACGGGACGGTCACCGACCCCGACCGCCCGTTCCTGCCGCCGCAGCGCGTCGCGCCGGACCCGGAGACGATGCGGCAGATCGCGTCGGCGTCGGGCGGCCGGGCGTACACGGTGCAGGACGCGGACCGGTTGGACGACGTGTACGAGTCGCTCGGCTCCCGGCTCGGGACCGAGCAGGAGGACCGCGAGATCACCGCCGCGTTCGGCGGCGGGGCGGCGGTGCTGCTGGCGGCGGCGCTGGCGCTCGGCTTGCGGCGCCGGGCGCGGCTGCCCTAGGACGGGACGGTCTAGACGGTCAGCTCGCCCAGGCGCTGGCGCTCGAGCAGCTCGGCGATCGCGTCGGGGGAGACGGGGCGCGCGAAGTGGAAGCCCTGGGCGAGCGAGCACCGCATGTCGCGCAGCACCGACGCCTGGTCGGACGACTCGACGCCCTCGGCGACGGTCTCCAGCCCCAGCGACGCGGCGAGCTGGACGACGGCCTCGACGATCGCCTTGTCCTCGTCGTCGGCCAGGACGCCGTCGACGAAGGAGCGATCGATCTTCAGCACGTCGACGCTCGGGAGCGCCTTGAGCTGGCTGAGCGACGCGTAGCCGACGCCGAAGTCGTCGAGCGCGAGGCGCACGCCGAGCTTCTTCAGCCGCTCCAGCGACGCGGTCGCGGTCTCCAGGTCGGCGACGACCGCGCTCTCGGTGACCTCCAGGCAGAGGCGGTGCGGCGGCAGGCCTGACGCCTTCAGCGCGTGGGCGACCTCGTCGGCGAAGGCGGCGAAGGCGAGCTGGCGCGGCGAGACGTTCACCGCGACTTCGAGCTGCGCGCCGGCCTCGGAGCGCGCGCCCCACTCGGCGGCCTGGCGGCAGGCGGCGTGGAGGACCCAGGCGCCGATCGGGACGATCAGGCCGCACTGCTCGGCGATCGGGATGAAGCGCAGCGGCGCGATCGTGCCGAGCTCGGGATGGTCCCAGCGCAGGAGCGCCTCGACCCCGGTGATGTGGCCCGTGTGCAGGTCGATCAGCGGCTGGTAGTCCAGGCGCAGCTCGCCGCGCTCCTCGGCGCCGCGCAGCGCGGACTCGAGCTCGTACCGCTCGACGACCTCGGCGCGGAGGGAGTCGTCGAAGACGTCGGCGCGGGCCTTGCCCAGCTCTTTGGCGCGGTACATCGCGGCGTCGGCGTCGCGCATGACCGCGTAGGCGTCGAGCGTCTCGCCGGCGCGCCGCTCGGCGACGCAGATGCCGATGGACGCGGTGACGAACCGCTGGTCGCCGTCCAGGACGACGGGCGCGCGCATCGCGCCGGCGAGCCGCTCGGCGACCCGCTTGGCCTCCGTGGCGCCGCCCACGCCGCGGACGAGGACGGCGAACTCGTCGCCGCCGAAGCGGGCGAGCAGGTCGTCCGGGCGCAGCACCCGGCGCATCCGCTGCGCGAGCGCGGCGAGGAGGCGGTCGCCGGCGTCGTGGCCGAGCGAGTCGTTGACCGTCTTGAAGTTGTCGAGGTCCACGAACAGGACCGCGGCGCGCGCGGCGGCCTCGTCGTCGCCGGTCTGCGCGAGCGTCTCGTCGAGCCGCTCCAGGAAGAGCTTGCGGTTCGGCAGCCCGGTGAGCGGGTCGTGGTGCGCCTGGTGGTCGAGCTGGCGCTCGGCCTGCTTGCGCTGCGAGATGTCGATGACGTGCGTGATGAACGCGCCCTCGGCGGCGTGGTCGTCCTCCTCGGAGAGGCGCGAGTGCTGCCACAGGGCCCAGCCGGCGGTGCCGTCGCGGCGGACGAAGCGGCGCTCCTCGGCGCCGTCCGTGCTCGCCTCGGGCCACCGCGTGAGCCCCTCGCGCTCCTCGGGCGCGAGCAGCTCGGCGAGCCGCATCTCCTGCAGCTCGGCCGCCGAGTAGCCGCTGCGGGCGGCCATCTGCTCGTTGACGCGGACGATCCGGCCGTCCGCCGCGACGATCGCCATGCCGATCGGCGCGTCGTCGAACGCGGAGCGGAAGCGGCCCTCGCTGGCGCGCATGTCCTCGCGGACGTCCTCGTTGAGCCGCCAGCTGACGACGTTCGCGACAGCGAGCGCGCCGACGAAGAGCGCGTGGATGATCGCCCACTCCAGCGGGTTCTCGTTCCCGGCCGGATGGTCGAAGACCTCGCCCGCGTCGAGCAGGCCGGCGGCGCCGTGATGGACGGCGACGTAGCCGATCGCGAGCAGGTAGGTCGACCACTCCTCGTACGCGGCGAGGATCGCGACGGCGACGAAGAAGTGGAAGTGGGCCTCGATCTGCCCGTCCCAGAGGTGGACGAGCATGGCGCTGGAGGTCAGGAGCCCGAGCGCGACGGCGCCCGCGCGGGCCCGCTGGCCGAGCTGCGTCGAGGCGGCGATGATCGCGAAGCCCGCGACCGGGACGATCTCCACGAGGCTGTGCGGGAGGCCGTAGCCGCGCGCGAGGCCGAAGATCAGCAGGCCGAGCGCGTGCAGCCAGACGAGCCGCACCATGATGCGGTGGCGGGTCGCCCAGACGTCGGGCGGGAGGGTGCGCCCACGGGGAAGACGCTCCAGGAACCCGGCGGCCATACCCGGGCAGTCGGCAGCCGGGCCCGGAGGTTGAGTCGGAGACGGTCTCGGCTCTGAGCCGTGGTGTGCCGGCTCAGCCCCAGCGGAAGCCGCGGTCGTGCGCGGCGGGGGCGAGCGGGCTCTCCGGCAGGCCGGCCGGCGGCGCGTCGACGTGGAAGCCGCTCGGCGACACGTCGTTCGGCCCGTCCGGGTGGTAGAGCGAGGCGAGCAGCTGGATCTGCCCGCGGCCGGCGCCCAGCTCGAACTGGCCGCCGCCGTACATCGCGATGCCGTTGGACTCGCAGTACGCGTAGGTCGCGAAGAGCTCCTCCAGGCTGCCGACACGCGACGGCTTCACGTTCACCATCTTCGGCGGGAACGGAAGCTGCTCGATGTCGGCGATGCCGTGGATCGGCGCGTCCCAGGTGACCCGGTCGCGGTGGGGCTCCAGCAGCGCCTGGATCGGCGCATCGAGGTGCGGATCCTCGATCCACGCGTCCGGCAGCGCGCGCAGGACGCGGGCGTACAGCTCAGGATCCGGCGGGTTGTCGACGACGGTGCCGGTGTAGAAGCCCTTGAAGTCGACGGAGTCCACCGCGCCGGTGCGGGCGAGCTCGTCGACCAGCTCGTCCGTCCACGAGGGAGTGGGGTCGAGCTTGAACCGCAGGCCGGGGTAGCGCTCCAGGCGGCTCGCGAGCGGGGCGATCGTCGCCGGCTCGCCGAGGCGGAGGGAGACGACGTACGTGAGCGGCTTGGGCTCCTTGCCCAGGAACGCGTGGAGGCTCGTGCCGGCCTGCCGGAGCGCGAGGTCCAGCGCGGCGGACTCGTAGGCGTAGCGGCGGTAGAGCCGGCTGACCTCGCGGACGGGCGACTGGGGGAAGAGGTCGAGCTGCGCGAGGCGCTTGGAGAACTCGCGCAGCGTGATGGTCGTCGTGTCCGTCGCGAGCGGGAGCGTCGGCCCCGCCGTCTGCGCCGCGTCGTGGTCCTCGGTGTCGTACGAGACGTCCTCGCCGAGGCCCTCCTCGCCGCCGCCGCGCAGCCGGATGATCGTGCTCACGCGCGTGAAGCCGCTCGACACGTCCCGCTCGAGCCGCTCGAGCTCGTAGCCGTCGATGGTCAGCTCGAGGCCGGCCAGCTTGTCCCAGTCGCTCACCCGGCCACCGTACTGCCGTCTACACGCGCGCGGCGAGGAGGCCGCGGGAGGCCAGCTCCACCATCCGGTCGAGCGAGTCCTCGTAGGCGTCGTAGAGGTCGGGTGCGTCGCGGAGCTTGTAGAGGACCTGCGCGTTGACCCACGCGGCGTTGCGCGCGCGCTCGACGCTCCACATCGCGGCGACGTCGTCGGCGTGGCCGAGGACGCGGTCGACGTCGCGCATGACCTTGTCCATGAACTTGCGCTTGATCTGCTTCTCGACCAGGGCGAGGATGCCGTTGACCGCCTCGAAGTCGCGGTGCTGCGGGCTGTCGTTCTTGGGCGCGAGGCCGTGGGCGACGAGGGTGTCGACGAGCGCGACGGGCAGATCGTGGTTGATGTGCGCGTTCATCCCGGCGATCGCGAACTGGAGCGGCGCGATGTGCTTGTCGTGGCGCTTCTCGAACAGCGGCTGCCACGCGTTGGGGATCGGCTTGCCCTGCTCGCTCGCGTCGACCGCGGCGAAGTAGAGGCCGGCGAACCGCACGTCCAGGTCGGCCAGCAGGTCGGGGTCCTCGAACTTGCCGGCGCCGGTGTCGTCGAGGACCGCCTCCGTGACGGTCAGGTACAGCTCGTTGAACCGCGCGACGCCGTCGGCGGTCGGCAGGCCTGCCTGGATCTCCCGCATACGGAAGACGACCTGCTTGATCGGTGCGGTTGGCTCGGTGCCCATGCGGCGGACGGTACCGGTCCTCGCGATGCGGAACTCGGATGCTCTGGCAGAGTTCGCGGGGCACGATGACCGCCCACCGCCTCGACGACCTGGACGCCCGGCTGATCGCCGAGCTGCGCGCGCAGCCGCGGGTCGGGCTGCTGGAGATCTCGCGCCGGCTCGGTGTCGCGCGCGGGACCGTGCAGGCGCGGCTGGCGAAGCTGGAGTCGCGCGGCGTCATCACCGGCTTCGGCCCCGAGATCGATCCGGCCGCGATGGGCTACGGCATCACCGCGTTCGTGCTGCTGGAGCTGGCGCAGGGACGGCTGGAGGAGGCGACCGCGGCGCTGGAGGCGGTGCCGGAGGTCCTGGAGGCCGACGCGATCTCCGGCCAGCACGACCTCTGGTGCCGCGTCGTCGCGCGCGACACCGAGCACCTCCAGGAGATCTTCAACGCGATCCACGCCAGCGGCGCCATCCGCCGCTCCACCTCCTCCGTCGTCCTCTCCCAGGCCATCCGCCCGCGCACCGCGCCGCTCCTCGACGCGGCCGCGCGCGAGCTACGGGACGCCGGCTAGTCTTTCGTGCTCTTGGGGGCAGCTCGTTCGCTTGCCGCGGTGGGAAGCGTGCCGTGCTCTTCGCGAAGGACGGTGTACGGCAATGCGACAGCGACCGCCGTTGGCAATGGAGTCTTGACGAGTGCGCTGGACAAGTCGCCTGCATACCGCTCGTCGGTGACGGCGAAGGACACGAACACGGCGGTAGCGACGACGCCAAGCAGCGCTGCAACCGCGATGTACGGCCCGCCCGGCACGGACACAGCAGCAACGCCCAGATCGACCTCGTACGTCGGAATCGGCTGTTCCGTCCACTTGGTCGCCACTTCGCGCTGAACGAGGATCCACGCGAGCGTGTAGAGGTACGCCGCTACGACCATCGTCAGCCCAGCCGCCGTGGTCACGAGCCTCCAAAGCGCAGTCCGTTCTAACGACTTAATCATCCGATCAGCGAGCGTGAGGCGGACCCGGGACGAGAATCCTGCGGCGTACACCTCCTCCAATTGGTCTCGAACGCGTGGCCCCTCCTCCTCCCGGTGGGCCTCGGTTACCCGCCGGACGACCCGGTCCGCTGCCTCGTCCGGAAGCGTTGCCGAGTCTGCGGTCGTGTCGATGACGTCCCGCAGGATCGCGGTCAGCTCCGGGCGAACCCGTGCGGCGAGAAGCGCGGCGAGCGGGACAATCGTGAGCGCCGCCGCCAGTGCCAAGTGCCCTGCGTGAAGCGCCGTAGCCGCTTGCCACACCTCTGCGGTGAACAGCGGGATGAGCAAGACGGTGAGCGTGACGGGGAGCAGAAGCGGGGCGCTACGGGCGAGCGTCGCCAATCGTCGACCTCGAACCGCCCACATCGTCCCAAAGGTCAGAAGGAACGGAACTCCGATCGTCGCCCCGAAGTCATCGGCGTCCGTCGCAACGAGCTGCGTGACCGCCGCTGCGACCCACGCCGTGACGAGCAGCACCGCAGCCCGACCTGGACCGATGGCGAGAGCCAGCCCTCCGCAGCCAAGCATCAGGAGAGCGGCAACCGCCAACCACCCCGTCAGCCCGAGTTCGAGCCAATCGCTGATGCAGAACGTGAACCCGAGGAAGAAGCCGCCCATGAGAACGATGCTGAACCGCGTCGACGCGTCCTCGAAATCGCGCGGCTCGCCCTTGCAGACCGAACGGTGCCCGTCGTCGCGAAGCTCGCGGACAAGAAGGCGCTGCAGTTGTCTGTCTGGGGCTTCTGAGGGCAAGTTCGCTTGGAGCCGGTACTAGCCCTCGAGGCGGGTGACGAGCTCGTCGAGGCGGAGCTCTTCGAGGCCCTTACCGACGGCGTCGAGCTCGCCGGCGCAGAACTCGACGAGGGACTTGCCCTCGCCGACGAGGTCGAGGGTCTCGCGGAGGCCGGCTTGGCCGGAGTCGAGGCGGCGGATGATCTCCTCGAGGCGGGCGGTGGCGGTCTCGTAGGTGGGGGCGGTGGGGGTCGGGGCGTCCATCAGGGCTCCTGGGGAAGGTCGAAGAGGCCGGGCTGCGGCGCGGGCGCGGCGGGC
>DATMVO010000196.1:0-24987 GCA_035563115.1 Solirubrobacteraceae bacterium | reverse complement strand
TCACGTCGACGCTCTCGCACCCGGCCACCGTGTCGATCGCGTCGACCGTCGCGCGGTCCGTGCCCACGCCGCAGTCGACGGAGTCCGCCTCCCCGTCGCTCGTGTCGATCGTGTCGTTGCCTACCGGCGCGTCGCAGCTCTCGAACAGGCCGCAGTTCCCGCCCGTCTTGTCGCCGAAGACCGTGTCGCGCCCCGGCCCCGCGACGATCGTGTCGTTCCCGAAGCCGCCCTCGACCCGGTCGTCGCCGGCGCCCGCGTCGATCGTCTCCGACGCGCTCCCGCCGATCACCTTGTCCTGCCCGCCGAACGTGCTGATCGTCGAGCTGCCCATGTCGAGGTTGGCCCACATGTCGACGAGGTCGTCGGCGTCGCTCGTGCTCACGCGGCCCGAGACGTGGCTCGTCAGCCGCTCGATCCCGCGCACGTCGTCGCCCTCCCCGGCGCGCCCGTCGTTCGCGACGCCGTC
The DNA here is from genome assembly GCA_035563115.1 of Solirubrobacteraceae bacterium. Lineage (GTDB taxonomy): Bacteria > Actinomycetota > Thermoleophilia > Solirubrobacterales > Solirubrobacteraceae > CADCVT01. The sequence goes on along the minus strand of DATMVO010000196.1, from coordinate 24,521 downwards.
GAGCGTCATCGTGATCGGCGCGTGCGCCGGCGCGCTCGGGTCCGCCCAGCCCTCGACGGTGTCCACGCCCGGCCCGCCGTCGAGCACGTCCGGCGCCATCGGCTCGTAGACGTCGCCGTCGAGCACGTCGTCGCCCGCGCCGCCCTCCAGCACGTCGGCCGCGCCGCGCCCCTGGAGCTTGTCGTTCCCGTCGCCCCCGCGGAGCGTCTCGGCCGCGAGCTTGCCCTCGAGCGTGTCGTTCCCCGGCCCGCCGTCGAGCACGATCCCCGCGCCGCCGTCGGCCTGCCGGCCGCGGAGCGTGTCGTTGCCCGCACCCCCGCCGACGGTCACGAGCCCGGCCATCGGCGCGTCGTCGAAGGACATCGTGTCGTCGCGGTCGCCGAGGTCGATCACCACGCCGCCGGGCGCCGCGCAGTGCAGCCAGCCGCCGTCGCCCTGGACGCACGCCTCGGCCGGGTAGCGGATCGCACCGCTGTCGCCGAGCCGCACCGCGTCGCGGTACTCGCCGCTCGTCCCGACGATGACGCGGTTGGCCTCGCCGGGAGCGGCGGTCAGGTGGAGCGTCTCGCCGTCCGGATAGGTGATCTCCGACGCGTGCGCGGCGGGCGCGAGGGCCGCGACGAGGACGACGGGGAGCAGGGCGCAGGTGCGGTTCAGATGCATGTCCGGACCCTCCTGGCAGCGCCTGGCCGCCACATCGGGGCGCTCCCCGGCCGCACTGCCCGGAACCGCTGTTCCGCGCCTCGAACGCCGGGGAGACCCCCGAACGGCCCGCGAACGCGCCACCCGGCCGATCGTCCACATCCGCGCAGGGGCGCTCTACCCTTCGGGTCGGGTGGGGATCCAACGAACGTCCGACTTCGACGTCCCTCCGGACGAGGCCGCGCGCCTGCGGGCCCTGCTCGACCTGCGCGTGCTCGACACCGCCGACGAGGAGCGGTTCGATCGCATCACCCGCCTCGCCGCCCGCCTCTTCGGCGTGCCGATCGCGCTCGTGTCGCTCATCGACGCGCACCGCCAGTGGGCCAAGTCGTGCATCGGCCTCGACGATCGCGAGATGCCGCGCGGCCATTCGATCTGCGCCCGCGCGCTGCTCGGCGACGACCAGCTCGTCGTCGAGGACCTCAGCCAGGACCCGCTCTTCGCCGGCAACCCGCTCGTCACGGCGCCGGACGGCCTGCGCTTCTACGCCGGCCACGTCCTGCGCGCGCCCGGCGGCCACCGGATCGGCACGCTCTGCGTCTCGGACCGCAAGCCCCGCCGCTTCGACGCGGCCGACCGCGCCGCGCTCGCCGATCTCGGCGCGCTGGCCGAGCGCGAGCTGGCGAACACCGAGGTCTCCGACGCGCTCCGCGAGGCCAGCCTCAGCGAGCAGCGCCTGCGCGCGGTGATGGACGGCGTCGCGGACGGCGTCGTGGTCTACGGCGAGGACGGGCTGATCCAGTCGGTCAACCCCGCGGCGGAGGAGATCTTCGGCTTCCGCGAGGACCAGATGCTCGGGCGCGTCGTCACCACGCTGCTCGACGAGGTGAGCTGGCCGTTGCTGCAGGAGCTGCTGCGCGGCGACGGGCAGTCGATCGTCGGGCACCGGATGGAGGTCACGGCGCTGCGCGCGGACGGCCGCCGCTTCCCGCTCGAGATCGCCACCGGCAAGGCGCAGGTGGGCGGCCGGGCGCTGTACGTCGCCGTCGGCCGCGACGTCACCGGGCGCAAGGCCGCCGAGCGCCAGCTCAGCCGCGCGCGGCGGCGCAACCAGCTCCTCCTGGAGTCCGCGGGGGAGGGGATCCTCGGCGTCGACGCGCAGGGCACCGTCCTGTTCGTCAACCCGTCGTTCGTCGCGATGACCGGCCACGCGGCGGAGGAGCTCGTCGGCAAGCGCCTGGACGCGGTCGTCCGCCGGACGGGCCCGGAGGTCCCCGACTTCGAGGACAGCCCGGTGGTCCAGACCCTGCGCGACGGGCGGACCCGCCGGTTCGAGCGCCGGTTCGTCCACACCGACGGCGCCGACTTCCCCGCCGAGATCATGGTCGCCGCGACGGCGCGCGACCACGGCGACGACGACGACCTGGCGGCCGCGGTGCTCGTCGTGCGCGACATCACGCAGCGGTACGAGGTCGACCGGATGAAGCACGAGTTCGTGTCGGTCGTCGGGCACGAGCTGCGCACGCCGCTCACGTCGATCCGCGGCTCGCTCGGCCTGATCGCGGGCGGGGTCATGGGGCCGCTGTCGGCCGACGCGCAGCGGATGCTCGACATCGCCGTCCAGAACACGGACCGGCTGGTGCGGCTCATCAACGACATCCTCGACCTGGAGCGGATCGAGTCCGGCAAGGTCGAGCTCGAGCTGAGCCCGCAGCCGGCGCGCGCGCTGCTGGAGGCGACCGAGCAGGTCGTCGCCGCGGCCGCCGCGGAGGCGGGCGTGACGCTGCGGATCGAGGCCGACGACGAGCTCGTGCTCGGCGACCGCGACCGGCTCGTCCAGGCGCTCACCAACCTCGTCGGCAACGCGGTCAAGTTCTCCCCGGAAGGCGGCGAGGTGCTGCTGCGCGCCGAGTGCGACGACGACGAGGTGCGGTTCGTCGTGCGCGACCGCGGGCGCGGCATCCCGGCCGACCGGCTGGAGCGGATCTTCGAGCGGTTCGAGCAGGTCGACGCGTCCGACGCGCGCGACCGCGGCGGCACCGGCCTCGGCCTGCCGATCGCGCGCTCGATCGCCGACCAGCACAGCGGCCGCCTGTGGGCCGAGCAGACACCCGGCGGCGGCGCGACGTTCGTCATCGCGCTCCAGCGGCTCCGCGCGCCCACCGAGGGCCGCCGGGCCGTGCTCCTGGCCGGCGGCGACGACCGCGCGCGCCAGCGGGTCCAGCCCGTGCTCAGCCGCGCCGGCTACGTCGTGGTGGGGATGAGCGACCCCGGGCCGTTCGCGGCCGTCGTCGTCGCCGGCGACCCGGCGGAGGCGGCCGACGACCTCGCGCGGCTCACGAGCCGCCCGCAGGCCGCCGAGGTGCCGATCGTCTTCGTCGGCAGCCAGGAGGACGACGAGCTCGTCAACGCCCTGGAGTGCGCGGTGCCCGCGTTCGCGCCCAAGCGCGTGCTCGTGGTGGAGGACGACGTCGACCTGGGGAAGGTGCTCGTCCGGATGCTCGAGCGGCACGGTGCGCGGGTCGAGCTCGTCCGCACCGGCGTGCAGGCGATCGCCGAGCTCGACGTCGCGCCGCCCGACCTGCTCGTGCTCGACCTCGTCCTCCCGCAGGGCGACGGCTTCTCGGTCGTCGACCACCTCCGCGCGCGCGGGGCGGACGTCGCCCGCATGCCGCTCGTGGTCTACACCGCGCTCGAGCTGGGGACGGAGGAGCGCGAACGGCTCCAGACGGGGAGGACGCGGATCATGACCAAGGGCTTCTCATCCCCCGCGGACGTCGAGATGCACGTCCTGCGGCTGCTGGAGGCGCTGCCGTGAGCGGCGAGACGGGGCCGCGCCGGGTGCTGCTCGTCGACGACGAGCCGGACATCCGCGAGATCGCGCGGCTGAGCCTGGAGAACGTCGGCGGCTGGCAGGTCACCACGGCCGCGTCCGGCGTCGAGGCGCTCGCGCTGACGCGGGAGAGCCGGTTCGACGCGGTGCTCCTCGACGTGATGATGCCCGACCTGGACGGGCCCGCGACGCTCGCGCGGCTGCGCGAGGAGGGGCTGATCGAGGGCGTGCCGGTGATCTTCCTCACCGCGAAGGTGCAGGCCGCCGACCGGCGCCAGCTCGACGCGCTCGGCGCGGCCGGGACCATCGGCAAGCCGTTCGACCCGATGCGGCTCTCCGACGAGGTCGCGCGCGTGCTCTCCGAGGACGCCGCCCGGAGCGCCGGATGAGCGACCTCGAGGCGGCCATCGCCGCGATCTGGGACCGCTCGAAGCCGATCATGCGCGAGCGCGTCGAGCACGTCGACCGCGCCGCGGCCGCGCTGCGCGACGGCCCGCTCGACCCCGCCGTGCGCGAGGAGGCGAGCCGTGCCGCGCACCAGCTCGCAGGCTCGCTCGGCTCGTTCGGGATGCCCGAGGGCTCCGACGTCGCCCGCGCGCTCGAGCAGCTCCTGCGGACCGACCGCCCGCCGGAGCCCACGGCGGACACGGTCGACCCGCTTCTTCTCCAGCTGCACCGGATCCTGGACCCACGGCTGGCGTGAGCCCGCGGGCGCGCGCGGCGCGGCGCGCCCCCGGACACACCCGCCGCACCTGGACCGCACGCGGACGGCCGAGCCGTTTACCCTGCCTCGCCATGCCCACGATCCGACCCCTCATCGCCGTGCTCCTGGCGGGCCTCGCGCTCGTCTTCGCCGCGTGCGGCGACGACAACGACGACAGCGCCGACTCCGCCTCGACGGTCACCACCGAGGCGCCGCCGGCCGAGACGTCCCCGGTCGAGGAGCAGGCCGAGACGACGGAGAGCGCCGGCTCGGGCTCGTCCTCCGCCACCTCGCAGAAGATCTCCAAGGACCTGGACGAGGAGCCGCAGATCTCCAAGCCGTCCGGCGAGCCGCCCGCGGAGCTCGAGAAGAAGGACATCGTCAAGGGCAAGGGCAAGACGGCCAAGGAGGGGGACAACGTCTCCGTCCAGTACACGGGCGTCAGCTGGTCGACCGGCCAGAAGTTCGACGCGTCGTGGGACCGGGGCAAGGAGGCGTTCACCTTCCAGCTGGGCGCCGGCATGGTCATCCCGGGCTGGGACCAGGGCGTCGCGGGCATGAAGGAGGGCGGCCGCCGGATGCTCGTCCTGCCGCCCGACGTGGCGTACGGCCCCGCGGGCTCGCCGCCGGCCATCGGCCCGAACGAGACGCTGATCTTCGTGGTGGACCTCGAGAAGGTCGAGAGCGCGGGATGAGGCGCTACAATCGGTTCTCCGACCTGCCACCCGGCGGGTCGTCTTCATGTTCGGCCCGTGAAGGAGTGGCCTGATGGCCCGCGGAGATGTGCGGATTGGCGTCACCCTCGCCTGCGAGGAGTGCAAGCGCCGCAACTACATGACCAAGAAGTCCAAGCGGAACAACCCTGACCGGATCTCGCTGCGCAAGTACTGCAAGTGGTGCAAGCAGCACACCGGTCATCGGGAGACCCGGTAGTACCTACCTGCCGTGGCCCGCGACCGTCAACGAGCGAAGCAGCGCAAAGCGCGCCGTGAGCCCACCCCGCCCAAGCGGGGTGACGGCGACGGCATCGCGCCGGACGCGCGTCCGCTGCACCGGGAGAACGTCCCGGGGCCGGTGGAGCACACCGGCGACGTCGATCAGTTCGAGGCGTCGCTCGTGGCCGGTGCGGGTGGTCAGACCGATCCCGACCCGGACAGCGCGGACCGCGCGTCCACCGGGATCGACGACGACGAGCCCGCCGGGCTCGTCGATGACGAGCGCGTGGCGCTCGGTGACGGCGACGGCAACGGCGACGACGGCGGCGACCGCGGGGACGACCGGCCGGTCGACCTGGCGGACGGCGACGACGACGGCCGCGAGCTGGCGCTGGCGGCCACGGGCCGCTCGAGCGACTCCGCTCCGGCGCCCGCGGCCCGTGCCGCTTCGACGCCCGACACGAACGCCTCCGGGCGTGGCGGCGGGCGCTTCCTGAACTTCCTGCGTGCCTCCTGGGCGGAGCTCCAGCGGGTCCAGTGGCCCGACCGCCGTCAGGTCGGCCAGGCGACGCTCGTGGTGCTCGGGTTCGTCCTGATCGCCGGCGCCTTCCTGGGCTTCGCCGACTACGTGGCGAACGAGCTCGTCGAATTCATCATCTAGGACCCGAGAGAGCTTTCACGCAGAGATGTTCCGCTGGTACGTCGTCAACACCTACTCCGGACACGAGAACAAGGTCAAGCAGAACCTCGAGCACCGTGTGTCCACCATGGGCCAGAAGCGCTCCGTGCGCCAGGTCGTCGTCCCCACCGAGACGACCACCGAGCTCAAGGACGGCCAGAAGGTGTCGGTCGAGAAGCGGACCATGCCCGGTTACGTGCTCGTCCAGATGGACCTCAACGAGGACTCCTGGACGGTCGTGAAGGGCACCCCCGGCGTGACGGGCTTCGTCGGGGCGTCGAACGAGCCCGTGCCCCTGACGCAGGGCGAGGTGGACCGCCTCCTCCACAAGGAGGTCGCGGTCAAGGAGCGCAAGCGCGCGACCTACACCATCGGGGAGACCGTCAAGGTCATCTCCGGCCCCCTGTCCGACTTCTCCGGCGAGATCGCCGAGATCAACGAGGACGCGGCCCGGCTCAAGGTGCTTGTCTCTATCTTTGGACGCGAGACCCCGGTCGAAGTGGGCTTCGACCAGGTCAAGAAGGTTTAGGAAACAATGGCGAAGAAGGTCCTCACCACCATCAAGCTGCAGGCCCCGGGCGGCCAGGCATCACCGGCACCGCCGGTGGGTCCGGCGCTGGGCCAGCACGGCATCAACATCATGGAGTTCGTCAAGGCGTTCAACGCCCAGACGGCGAGCGACATGGGTGTGACGATCCCGGTGGTCATCACGGTCTACGAGGACCGGTCGTTCACGTTCGTCACGAAGACGCCGCCGGCCGCGGTCCTCATCCGCCAGGCCATCGGCATCGACAAGGGCTCCTCGGAGCCCCACCGCGACAAGGTCGGGAAGATCACGCAGGACCAGCTCCGCGAGATCGCCACGAAGAAGCTCAACGACCTCAACGCGAACGACGTCGAGCAGGCGGCGAAGATCATCGCGGGCACCGCCCGCTCCATGGGTGTCGAGGTGGTGTCCTGATGGCCAAGCACGGCAAGAAGTACGTCGAGTCCCTCGCCAAGGTCGACCGGAACCGCGAGTACGCGCCGGACGAGGCCGTGGCGCTCGTCAAGGAGCTCAAGCGCGCGAAGTTCGACGAGTCGGTCGAGGTGCACGTCCGCACGGGCCTGAACGTCCGCCACGCGGACGAGCAGCTGCGCGGCACCGTCGCCCTCCCGCACGGGCTCGGCAAGGAGGTCAAGATCGCCGTCTTCGCCAAGGGCGACAAGGCGCGCGAGGCCGAGGAGGCCGGCGCGGACATCGTCGGCGCCGAGGACCTGGCCGAGAAGGTCCAGGAGGGCTTCACCGACTTCGACGTCGCCATCGCGACGCCGGACATGATGCCGGTCGTCGGCCGCCTGGGCCGCATCCTCGGCCCGCAGGGCAAGATGCCGAACCCGCGCGTCGGCACCGTCACGATGGACGTCAAGAAGGCCGTCGAGGAGTCGAAGGCCGGCAAGATCGAGTACCGGACGGACCGCACCGCGAACGTCCACATCACGATCGGCAAGACCTCGTTCGACCAGAGCGCGCTCCTGGACAACTACACGGCGATCGTGGACGAGATCCTCCGCGCGAAGCCGTCTGGCGCCAAGGGCCGCTACATCAAGTCGATCACCCTCGCGTCCACCATGGGCCCGGGCGTGAAGGTCGACCCGTCCCGCACCCGTTCGGAGCAGGAGGTCGCCGGCGCGGCTTCCGCGTAGGCACCTACCTCCTCCTCCGAAGACCGCAGGCACGGGTGGCTCGTGTGAGCCGCCCGGGAAGCCCCGCGCAGGAGACTTATGAATCGAGAGCAGAAGGCTGCGGCGGTCGAGGAGATCGCCACCAGCATCAAGGAATCGCAGGCCGTGTTCGCGGTCGACTACCGCGGGATCTCGGTCCCGCAGGTGGGCGAGCTGCGCACCCGGCTGCGTGAGGCCGACACCCGCTTCGCGGTCGTCAAGAACACGCTCACCGAGCGTGCTGCCGACCAGGCGGGCGCCGAGGCCCTGAAGGGTCTCCTCGAGGGCCCGACCGCCCTGGCGTTCGTCAAGGGCGACGCCGCCGCGGCCGCGAAGACGCTCCGCGACTACGCCCGTGAGACTGACCTGCTGCCGTTCAAGGGCGGCATCATGGAGGGCACCGCGCTCACCGCCGAGGACATCGGCGCGATCGCGAAGCTCCCGTCGCGCGACATCCTGTACGCGCAGCTGGTCAACATCGTCGCGTACCCGGTCTCCGGTCTCGCCCGGACCCTGAACCAGCTCATCGGCGGTCTCGCCGTCGCGCTGGGTCAGATCCAGGAGCAAGGCCTCGTCGGCGGCGACGCCCCGGCGGCCTCCGCCTCGGAGACCCCGGCCGAGGGCGGCGACAGCGCCACCGAGACGGTCACGGAGACGCCGGACGCCGGCGACGACCCGGACGCCGGCCCGGCTTCGACGCCCGCCGACGGCCAGCCGGACCAGGCCGAGGGCGAGCCCTCGGACGCCTCGTAGCACCCACCTTCCCCAAGACTTAGACCCGAAAGGACCTACCAGCTATGGCTACCAGCACCCAGGAGTGGATCGACGAGCTCAAGTCGATCTCCGTTCTCGAACTCGCCGAGCGCATCAAGGCGCTCGAGGAGGAGTTCGGCGTGTCGGCTCAGGCCGCCGTGGCGGCTGCCCCGGCCGCCGGCGGTGACGGCGGCGGCGCCGCCGTCGAGGAGCAGACGGCGTTCGACGTCGTCCTCACCGGCGCCGGCGACAAGAAGATCCAGGTCATCAAGGTCGTCCGCGCGGCGACCGGCCTCGGCCTCAAGGAGGCCAAGGCGCTCGTCGATGAGGCCCCGAAGCCCATCAAGGAGGGCGTCGAGCGCGAGGAGGCCGACAAGCTGAAGGCCGAGCTCGAGGAGGCCGGCGCCTCCGTCGAGGTCAAGTAGCACCCGCTACTCCTTCGCAGTTCCGTTCGACGGGCGCCCTCAGGGGCGCCCGTCGTCGTTCTGCGGCCGCCCGGAGCCGCTCGCCCCCTCGGCGCGGAGCCCATGGTGAGGGTGCGGTTCTTCCCGGTACTGAGCGCACCCTCGTGGCGGTCGAGACGGTGAGGGTGCGGAGAGTTCCGGTATGCGGAACCGAACGCACCCTCGGCGCGGCACCGGGCACGAGGGTGCGGAAAGTTCCGCTCGCCCGCGGTCACACGGACGAACGCCCCCGACTCGCACCCCTCCCTCACCAGCCGCCGTGCAGCGACGGCCGGCACTCCAGGGTGACGACGAACGGACGCGGCAAAACGCTCGGGCGGAGAAGAGGCGCAGAACGGCCCATAGGCGGCGGAGGGGCGCCCGAAGGCGCGCCCTCCGCACATGCCCCGGGACGGGCAACTGCGACTGCACCACCGGTCAACGGCCGGGGACGCCGAACCCGCCAACCTTCTCCCGCGCGCGTGGACGGGTGTTCGGGCCGCGCCGCTGACGGGGATTCAGAACACCGGGATGTGGTTGGTCGTCGAGAGCGGGCCGGAGCGGGGCCGCGCGGTGCAGGTGGGGGAGGACCCCGTGACGATCGGCAGCGCGCCCGGGCGCACGCTGGAGCTCGGCGGCGCGCGCGTCGCGCCGCTCCACGCCGCGGTCCGCATCGGGCTCACCGGCAAGCTCGAGCTCGTGCCGCTCGACCTCCACGCGCCGCTGAGCGTCGACGGCCACCCGCTCACCGGGACGGTCTCCGTCCACGAGGGCGCGCGGATCGAGGTCGGCGCGGTCGTCCTCACGCTCCGCGCGCACAAGCCGCCCGAGTCGCGCACCGGCCCGGCCGAGCGCCCCAGCACCGAACCGGCACGCCGGCGCCGCTGGCCGGTCCCCTGGCGCTGAGCAGCGCCGAGCCGCTACACTCCCTCGCCGTCGACCGATAGTCGCAGCCGTCCACCTACGACTTCCTCCGCCACATACGGAGGGGCCAGGACGGGGTCCGTGAGCGTCGACCGGCCGAGCGCCCGCCGCTCGGCCCATGCATGCGCATGCGTGCTATCTTGGAGCGTCCGCGTGTCCCAACGGACCGCCTCGCTCGCTCTCCCCCTTCGCTTCACCCGACCCCCTGAGGAGTCGCATTAGTGCCTGCCCTTGATGCCCCGCGGGTGCGCCGTTCGTTCGGCCGCCTGGACAAGGTCCTCGACGTCCCGAACCTGATCGACATCCAGCGTCGATCGTTCGAGTGGCTCACGGACCCGCAGACCGGTGGTCTGCGCGAGACCATCGACGACATCTCCCCGATCGAGGACTACACCGGCAACCTCGCCGTCCAGTTCGGCGAGTTCGTCTTCGACGACCCGGTCGCGTCCATCGCGGAGTGCAAGGAGAAGGACCTCACCTACGCCCGGCCGCTGACCGTCACGGTCGCGTTCATCAACCGGGAGACGGGCGAGATCCGCGAGCAGTCGGTCTTCATGGGCGACTTCCCGTGGATGACCGAGCGCGGCACGTTCATCATCAACGGCACCGAGCGCGTCGTCGTCACGCAGCTCGTCCGCTCGCCGGGCGCCTACGTGATGGAGCCCAAGGACCGCGAGAAGCAGGTCTTCGTCGGCAACCTGATGCCGGCCCGTGGCTCGTGGCTCGAGCTCGAGATCGACAAGAAGGGCCGCGTCTACGTCCGGATCGACCGCAAGCGCAAGCTGCCGGTCACGGTCCTGCTGCGCGCGATGGGCTACGCGAGCGACGAGGAGATCCTCGGCCTGTTCGAGAACTCGGCCTACATCCGCAACACGGTCGAGGCCGACCCCGAGGCGACGCGCACCGAAGAGGGAGCGCTCATCGAGCTGTTCAAGAAGCAGCGCCCGGGCGAGCCGCCGAGCGTCGACAACGCGAAGGCGCTGCTCAACCAGCTCTTCTTCGACCCCAAGCGCTACGACCTCACCCGCGTCGGCCGCTACAAGCTCAACGCGCGCCTCGGTCTCGACATCGACCTCGACACGCGCACGCTGACGCACGACGACATCATCGCGCTGGTGCGCGAGCTGGTGTCGCTGCCGCGCGACCTCGGCATCCCGGAGGACCCGGAGGTCGAGATCAAGGACTACGCCGCCGAGTCCGTCCTCATGCCGCGCGACCCGATCGCGGACCGCCTGGACGAGTACGAGCACTTCGGCAACCGCCGCCTTCGCACCGTGGGCGAGCTCATCCAGGAGGCCTTCCGCATCGGCCTCTACCGGATGGAGCGCGTCGTGCGCGAGCGCCTCACCACCGAGGACTCGGACACGATCACCCCGCAGACGATCATCAACATCCGCCCGGTCGTCGCGGCGCTGAAGGAGTTCTTCGGCTCCTCGCAGCTCTCGCAGTTCATGGACCAGACGAACTCGCTGGCCGGCCTGACCCACCGCCGTCGCCTCTCGGCGCTCGGCGCCGGCGGCCTGACCCGCGAGCGCGCGCCCATCGAGGTCCGCGACGTCCACCCGACCCATTACGGCCGCATGTGCCCGATCGAGACCCCCGAGGGTCCGAACATCGGCCTGATCGGCTCGCTCTCCTCCTTCGCGGAGATCTCCGAGCACGGCTTCGTCACGACCCCGTACCGGGTGATCGAGAACGGCCGCGTCACCGACGAGATCGTCCACCTGGACGCCACCCAGGAGGAGGACAAGCTCATCGCGCAGGCGAACACGCCGCTGTCCGACGACGGCACGCTGCAGGCGGACGAGGTCCTCTGCCGCACGCTCGCCGGCCAGTACGTGACCGTCCCGCCGACGGACGTCGACCTCATGGACGTCTCGTCCGACCAGATCTGGTCGGTCGCGACGGCGATGATCCCGTTCCTCGAGCACGACGACGCCAACCGCGCGCTCATGGGCGCGAACATGCAGCGCCAGGCCGTGCCGCTCCTCGTCGCCGACGCCCCCGTCGTGGGCACCGGCATGGAGTCGCGCGCCGCCATGGACACCGGCGACGTCCTGCTCGCCAAGAACCCGGGCACGGTCGAGTTCGTCGACGCCACGCGCATCGTCGTGGGCGAGGACGAGTACTTCCTCAACAAGTTCGAGCGCTCCAACCAGGGCACGCTCATCCACCACAAGCCGCGCGTCAAGAGCGGCCAGCAGGTGGTCGCGGGCGAGGTGCTCGCGGACGGCGCGTCCACGGACCAGGGCGAGATGGCGCTGGGCAAGAACCTGCGCGTCGCCTTCATGTCCTGGGAGGGCTACAACTTCGAGGACGCGATCATCCTCAGCCGCCGCCTCGTGAAGGACGACGAGCTCACCTCGATCCACATCGAGGAGTACGAGATCGACGCCCGCACCACGAAGCTCGGCGACGAGGAGATCACCCGCGACATCCCGAACCGCTCGGAGGAGTCGCTCCGCAACCTCGACGACCGCGGCATCGTCCGCATCGGCGCCGAGGTCACGTCCGGCGACCTCCTGGTCGGCAAGGTCACGCCGAAGGGCGAGACGGAGCTGACCGCCGAGGAGAAGCTGATCCGCGCGATCTTCAAGGAGAAGGCGCGCGAGGTCCGCGACACCTCGCTCAAGGTCCCGCACGGCGAGGGCGGCGTCGTCATCGACGTCAAGACCTTCTCCCGCGACAACGGCGACGACCTGCCCCCGGGCGTCAACGAGCTCGTGCGCGTCTTCGTCGCGAAGAAGCGCAAGATCTCCGAGGGCGACAAGCTCGCCGGCCGCCACGGCAACAAGGGCGTCATCTCGCGCATCGTCGACGAGCACGACATGCCGTTCATGGAGGACGGCAGCCCGATCGACGTCATCCTGAACCCGCTCGGCGTCCCGTCCCGCATGAACGTCGGCCAGATCCTCGAGACCCACCTCGGGTGGGCCGCGGCGGAGGGCTGGTACGACGACGGCACCGAGGCGTTCAAGCTCGCGCAGGAGGACGGCGGCAAGGTCTACGTCGCGACCCCGGTCTTCACGGGCGCCGAGCTGGCCGACGTCGACGAGTCCCTCGTGAAGTGGCAGGAGCACCACAAGGGCCCGATCAAGATGCAGATCACGCCCGAGAACAAGCCCGGCGACCGCGCCTCGGGCAAGTTCCAGCTCTTCAACGGCCGCACCGGCGAGCCGTTCGAGAACACGGTGATGGTCGGCTACATGTACATCATCAAGCTCCACCACCTGGTCGACGACAAGATCCACGCGCGCTCGACCGGCCCGTACTCGCTCGTCACGCAGCAGCCCCTGGGCGGCAAGGCCCAGTTCGGCGGCCAGCGCTTCGGCGAGATGGAGGTGTGGGCGCTCGAGGCGTACGGCGCGGCCTACACGCTGCAGGAGATGCTCACGATCAAGTCCGACGACACGGTCGGGCGCGTGAAGGCGTACGAGGCGATCGTCAAGGGCGAGAACATCGCCGAGCCGTCGATCCCCGAGTCCTTCAAGGTCCTCCTGAAGGAGATGCAGTCGCTGGCGCTCGACGTCAACGTCGTCTCCGAGGAGGGCTCGCGCACCGAGATGCGCGACGAGGACGACGACCTCCTGCGCGCGGCCGAGGAGCTGGGCATCGACCTGTCCGGCGTGCGGGCCGGCGGCGAGGCCGCCGACGAGGGCACCGAGACCACCGACGCCACGGACGCCGCCGACGGCGACGTGGCGGACGACGAGGAGACGGCGGCGGAGATCCCCAACGCCGACGCCGTCCCCGACATCGACCTGGACGCCGACATCCCCGTCGGCTCCGACGAGAACTAGGCAGAGGATCCGTCTGTGATCGACATCAACAACTTCGACGCCATCGAGATCGGTCTCGCGTCCTCGAAGCAGATCCGCTCGTGGTCGAGCGGTGAGGTGACGAAGCCCGAGACGATCAACTACCGCACGCTCAAGCCCGAGAAGGACGGCCTCTTCTGCGAGCGCATCTTCGGTCCGACCAAGGACTGGGAGTGCTACTGCGGCAAGTACAAGCGCGTCCGGTACAAGGGCATCGTCTGCGAGCGGTGCGGCGTCGAGGTCACCCGGTCCAAGGTGCGCCGTGAGCGCATGGGCCACATCGACCTGGCCGCTCCGGTCAGCCACATCTGGTTCTTCAAGGGCGTCCCGTCGCGCATCGGCTACCTGCTCGACATGGCTCCCAAGGAGCTCGAGAAGGTCCTCTACTTCGCCGCGTCGATCGTGACGTGGGTGGACGACGAGGCCCGCCAGGCCGACCTGCCCGAGCTCGAGGGCCGCGTCAACGAGGTCATCGAGTCCTACACGGCCGAGCGCGAGGAGCGCGTCCTGGAGCTGCGCGAGCAGCTGCAGCGCCGCGAGGCCTACCTCGAGTCCGGCGAGCAGGGCAAGTTCGACGACGAGGACTACCTCTGGTCCGAGGGCCTCGACGTGGACGTCAAGAAGCTCGACGAGGACGAGCGCGCGAAGATGCTCAAGGAGCTGCGCAAGACGTTCGAGGCGGACATCGCCGACACCGAGGCGTACATCGAGGACGCCATCGAGCGCATGCGCGCGGTGTGGGACCTGTTCCGCGACATGCAGCCCAAGCAGATCGAGCACGACGAGACGATCTTCCGTGAGCTGAAGGACCGCTTCGGGAGCCCGTACGGCTTCGGCGAGTACTTCCGCGGCGGCATGGGCGCCGAGGCGATCCGCGACCTGCTCGAGCAGGTCGACCTGGACGCCGAGGCCGAGTACCTCGAGGAGCAGGTCAAGACCGCCAAGGGCCAGAAGCAGGCCCGCTCGGTCAAGCGCCTCAAGGTCGTCGACGCGTTCCGCCGCTCGGGCAACCGCCCCGAGCAGATGATCCTCGAGGCCGTGCCGGTCATCCCGCCGGAGCTGCGCCCGATGGTCCAGCTCGACGGTGGCCGCTTCGCGACCTCCGACCTCAACGACCTCTACCGCCGCGTCATCAACCGGAACAACCGCCTCAAGCGGCTTCTGGACCTCGGCGCGCCGGAGATCATCGTCAACAACGAGAAGCGGATGCTGCAGGAGGCCGTCGACGCGCTGTTCGACAACGGCCGCCGCGGCCGGCCCGTCACGGGCCCGGGCAACCGCCCGCTCAAGTCGCTCTCGGACATGCTCAAGGGCAAGCAGGGCCGGTTCCGCCAGAACCTGCTCGGCAAGCGCGTGGACTACTCCGGCCGCTCGGTCATCGTGTCGGGTCCGTCGCTGAAGCTCCACCAGTGCGGCCTGCCGAAGCTGATGGCGCTCGAGCTGTTCAAGCCGTTCATCATGGCCCGGCTCGTCGAGCGCAAGGCGGCGCAGAACATCAAGGCCGCCAAGAAGATGGTCGACTCGATGATCCCGGAGGTCTGGGACGTCCTCGAGGAGGTCATCACCGAGCACCCGGTCCTGCTCAACCGCGCGCCGACGCTCCACCGCCTGGGCATCCAGGCGTTCGAGCCGAAGCTCGTCGAGGGCAAGGCCATCCAGGTCCACCCGCTCGTCTGCTCCGCGTTCAACGCGGACTTCGACGGCGACCAGATGGCCGTCCACCTCCCGCTCAGCGCCGAGGCGCAGGCGGAGGCGCGGCTGCTGATGCTCTCCTCGAACAACATCCTCTCGCCGGCCCACGGCGCGCCGCTGGCGACGCCGACGCAGGACATGGTCCTGGGCGCGTACTACCTCACGTACGGGCTGGACGAGGACGAGCTGGCCAAGATCGACCCGGCGACGCACGAGCCGCGCCCGCACGTGTTCCGCACGGCGCAGGAGGCCGAGCTGTCGTACGAGCTCGGCGTCGTCAAGCTGCACGACCTCGCCGAGTACCGCCCGAAGGGCCAGGCCACGCGCCTGACCACGGTCGGCCGCGTCATCTACAACGACCGCATCGAGCGGGCGCTGGAGGACGCGCTGGGCGACGAGTTCGACCCGGCCGAGTACGAGTTCGTCAACCAGGCGATCCGCAAGCGCGACAGCGTCCGCCTGATCGACGCGCTCGTGCAGCGGTACGGCCCGTCGACGATCGCGCTGGTGCTCGACGCGTTCAAGGACCTCGGCTTCCGGTTCGCCACGCGCGCCGGCATCACGGTCTCCAAGAACGACGTCGTCATCCCGCCGGAGAAGGCCGAGATCCTGGCCGGCTACGACGAGCGCGTCGAGGCGATCGAGGACGACTACAACATGGGCCTCCTGTCGGCCCAGGACAAGCACGAGGCCGTCGTGGCCACGTGGAACGAGGCCACCGACACCGTCGCCGAGGCGATGGAGCGGAACTTCGACCGCAAGAACCCGATCTGGATGATGGCCAGCTCGGGCGCGCGAGGCAGCGCGAAGCAGATCCGCCAGCTGGCGGGCATGCGTGGCCTCATGTCCAACCCGAAGGGCGAGATCATCCCGCGCCCGATCAAGGCCAACTTCATGGAAGGCCTGACCGTCCTCGAGTACTTCATCTCGACCCACGGCGCCCGCAAGGGGCTCGCGGACACCGCCCTCCGTACCGCGGACTCCGGCTACCTGACCCGTCGCCTCGTCGACGTGGCGCAGGACGTCATCGTCCGTGAGCCGGACTGCGGGGCGACCGAGACGATCGACCTCAAGGTGCTGGACGCCGCGGGCGATCCGAACGACAACATCGTCGGCCGGATCGACGCCGAGGGCCAGCTGATCGGCCGCAAGGAGCTGCAGGACCTCGTGGCGGCGGGCACCGAGAAGGTGTCGGTCCGCTCGGTCCTCAAGTGCCAGGCCGTGACCGGCGTGTGCCAGGCGTGCTACGGCGTCGCCCCGGCCACCGGCCAGATGGTCCAGATCGGCGACGCGGTCGGCATCATCGCCGCGCAGTCGATCGGCGAGCCGGGCACCCAGCTGACCATGCGCACGTTCCACACCGGCGGCATCGCCGGCGCGGACATCACGCACGGTCTGCCGCGTGTCGTCGAGCTGTTCGAGGCGCGCAAGCCGAAGGGCGTCGCGCAGATCACCGAGTTCGACGGCGTCGCCACGATCGAGGAGACGGAGAAGGCGCTGACGGTCGTCGTCACCGACGACGCCGGCGAGGAGCACCGCTACTCGTTCCCGCGCCGCACCCGCCTCTTCGTCGAGAACGGCCAGCGCATCGACGCGGGCCACCAGCTCAACGAGGGCTCGCTGTACCCGGCGGACCTGCTGGCGATCCGGGGCCGGACCGAGACCGAGCAGTACCTGGTCAAGGAGGTCCAGGAGGTCTACAAGTCCCAGGGCGTCGACATCAACGACAAGCACATCGAGCTGATCGGCCGCCAGATGCTCAAGCGTCTGCGCATCGAGCAGCGCGGTGACACGGAGTACCTGCCGGGCCAGTACGTCGATCGCAACGAGTTCCTCCGCGCGATGCAGGACGTCAACGCCCAGGGTGCCGCTCCGGCCCAGTACGAGGAGGTCATCCTCGGCATCACGAAGGCCTCGCTGAACACCGAGTCCTTCCTCTCGGCCGCCTCCTTCCAGGAGACGACGAAGGTGCTGACGGACGCCGCGCTCGAGGGCAAGATCGATCGCCTGAACGGTCTCAAGGAGAACGTGATCATCGGCAAGCTGATCCCGGCCGCGACGGGGCTCAAGCGCTACCGCCGCATCGAGATCGAGCCGGCCGAGCCGCTCCCCCGCGCGATGGACGCCGTGGGCCTGCTCGACCAGGACGACATCGCCGCCGAGCTGGGTCTCGGCGACGGCGACGGCCTGAGCGACTTCGGCACCGCGTTCAACGAGGACCTCGCGGCCCTCGACGAGATCGGCGCCGGCGGCGGGGACACGGGCTTCGCCGAGGAGCTCGCGGACCTCGACGTCCCGACGGACGACAAGAAGTAGCCGCCGGCTCTCGCGAGCTGACGTGACGTGAGCGAAGGGCGGCCTGCGGGCCGCCCTTCGTCGTTGTCAGGGGCTCGGCGGCAGCGTGAGCGTCGCCGGGTCGACGGGCGGCTCGAGCTCGCACGCGTCGCCGCCGAGGGTGGTGAGCGCGTCGCGCCAGGCGCGGCGATCGGCCTCCGCTCCCGGTGCCGCGCCGCCGAGCCGCTGGAGGGCGGCTTTCAGGTCGGCGGTGGTCTGCGCGTCCTCGAACGCGGTGCCCTCGTCGCGCAGCCGTTCGACGGTGCGCTGCCAGCGCCGCTCGGCGCGCTGGTGGAGGATCTGCGCGTTGCGCGGCGGCGTGAGCTGGGCGAACCGCGCGAGGGTCGCGCTCGTGCGGGTGGTGATGGCGTGGTTGCCGTCGACGAGCGCGTCGCGCTGCGCGCCGAAGGTGGTGGCGCGATCGAGCCGGCGGTCGGTGTCGCGGTCCTGGTCGGCGCGGGCCTCGTCGTCCTCGTTGACGGCGTCGCACACCGCCCCGACCGCCTCGCGGTAGCCGGTGCCGTTCGCCGGCCCGCCGACCACCGCGGCCTCGTCGCCCTCGCCACCGCCGCCCGGGAAGATCTCGTCGCCCAGGGTGATGACGCCGGTCGCGAGCCCGACGACGGTGCTCAGCGTCGCGAGCGCCACCCCGGCCGAGCGGCCGATCCGGCGCCGGCCCCCGCTCTCCCCGCCCGCGCCAGGCGCGTCCGTCGCCCGGTCCCGCGGGGGCCCTTCGCCCTCGCCCATCGCCGCCTCCTGCCGCCGCTCGTCCGCCGGGAGCTTCCACTTGCGCGACGGCGCTTGTCAAGTCGGCACCCGCTCAGCCCCCGGTCAGCTCATCCAGCGCATGCGCGGCATCGGGTCGCGGCGGGGGCGAATGGTGGCGGCGGCGCGGCGCTCGCGGCGGGTGGGGCGAGCGGTGTCGGGGAGGCGGCGAGGGTGGAGGAGGGAAGGGCTCATGCCTTCCATCCTACGACGTATCTTCCTAGGAAGCAATCGGCTGGGAAGGGATCTTCGCGGTACGGTGGCGCGGTGAGCGAGCGCGCGCGTGACGGGGTGGACGAGATCCTCGAGCAGTGGCGGGCGGTGCGGCCGGATCTCGATCCGTCGCCGATCGGCGTGGTCGGGCGGGTGTCGCGGCTGGCGCGGGAGCTGGAGGCGCGGCTGGAGCCGGTGTACCGCGAGAACGGGCTGGAAGGTGGGTGGTACGACGTGCTGGCGACGCTGCGGCGGATCGGGCCGCCGTACCGGCTGCGGCCGTCGGATCTGACGAGCACGCTGATGCTCACCTCGTCCGGCACGACGAAGCGGCTGGACAAGCTCGAGCAGGTCGGCCTGATCGCCCGCACGCCCGACCCGGACGATCGTCGCGGGACGCTGATCACGCTGACCGACAAGGGGCGCGAGGTGGTCGACGCGACGACCGGCGCGCACCTGGAGAACGAGCGGCGGCTGCTGGAGGCGCTGAGCGACGCGGAGCGCGAGCGGCTGGCGAACCTCCTGCGCAAGCTCCAGTTGGGGCTGCCGGAGCGCTAGGGGACGGGTGCGGGCTCGGGGGTGCGGCCGCCGGCGGCGCGCCAGACGACCGCGCCGAGGAGGCCGGCGGCGACCGCGACGAGGAAGCCGGCGGTGCCGCTCTCCGAGGCGTCGGCGAGCGGGCCGGCGAGGGCGGAGCCGGAGGCGAGGCCGGTGAGGACGGCGGAGGTCAGCCAGGCGAAGGTCTCGGCGGCGGAGCCCCGCAGCGCGCGGCGGCCGACGACGATGAACGCCCCACCGAGCGACGGCGCCATCAGCGCGCCGCCCGCGGCGAGGCAGAGGAGCGTCACCCCGAGCGGCGGGTCGAGCAGCGGCGGCACGAACGCGAGCCCCATGCCGGTGAGCAGCCACGGCAGCGTCGCCTCCGGTGGCCGCACCGGCTGCCGCGACGCGCTCACCAGACCGCCCACGAGCGCCCCGAAGGCGAAGATCCCCAATGGCCACCCGGCCGCGATGTCGCGCGTCTCCGCCACCGCGGGCGCGGCGACGTTCAGCGACCCGATCACCGCTCCGACCAGCACCGCGATCGCCAGCAGCGGCGGGATCCCCGGCGCCCGCACCGCGGCGGTCCAGGCGGGGTCGGGCCGCGGCGGCGACCGCCACGCCCGCGCGGGCGGCGACGACGCGAACGCGACCGCCGCCAGCGCCCCGCCGACCGCCACGAGCTGGAGCGCGAGCGCCGGGTCGGCCGCCGCCACCAACGCCGTCAGCACCAGCGGCCCGACCACGAACACGATCTCCTGCAGGCCCGCGTCGAGCCGGTAGGCGGTCTCGACCTGCGCCTCGTCCCGCGTCAGCCCCGGCCACAGCGCGCGCTGAGCCGGCTCCAAAGGCGGCGTCGCCAGCCCGCACACCAACGCGCACAGCCCCGCGACCACCGGCGCGTCCGGCGCCGTCAGCGTCAGCCCGACCAGCGCTGCGCCGCGCACCACACCGCACCCGACGACCACGACCGGCTGCCCGCGGTGGTCGATCAGCCGCCCCAGCGGCGGCCCGCCGACCGCGGCGCCCACCGCCAGGAACGCGGCGAGCAGGCCCGCCAGCCCGAACGACCCGTCCCCGTCGCGCACGAGCAGCACGATCCCGAGCGGCACCATCCCCTCGGGCAGCCGCCCGAGCAGCACGGTCACGAGGACGCGTGGGACGTACCGGCGGCGGAGGAGGTCGGTCAGGTGCGCCACGGCTCGAGTGAAACGTATAACCCACGGTGACGATCCGGCGGCAGAACCCCCTCGCGCGCGCCCGCGTGTCGTACGGTGCGGCCCATGGTCTTCAAGAAGCTCAAGGCATCCCTGGGTCTCGGCGGCGGCGCCGGCGTCGAGACGACGCTCAACTCCTCCGACGTCCGCCCCGGCGAGACGGTCTCCGGCGAGGTGGTCGTCACCGGTGGTGATCTCGAGCAGTCCGTGAAGTACCTCGAGCTCGCGCTCCAGGCCCGCGTCGAGGTCGAGACCGACGACTCCGAGTACAACGCCGACCGCGTCTTCCACCGCCACCGCGTCACGGAGGCGTTCGACCTCCAGCCGGGTGAGGAGCAGCGCTTCCCGTTCGAGCTGACCATCCCGATCGAGACGCCGTTCAACGTCGTCGCCGGACGCGAGCTGCCGAAGGTGAAGATCGGCGTCGCGACCGAACTGGAGATCGCCCGCGCGCTGGACAGCACCGACCTCGATCCGCTGCGCGTCCACCCGCTGCCGGTCCAGGAGGCGACGCTGCAGGCGCTGGAGAACCTCGGCTTCCACTTCAAGGGCGGCGACCTGGAGGACGGCCGCGTCCAGGGCTCCCAGCTGCCCTTCTACCAGGAGCTCGAGTTCCACGGCTCGTCGCGCTTCCCGGGCATCAACGAGCTCGAGGTGACGTTCATCGCCGGCGCCGCGGGCGTCGAGGCCATCTTCGAGGTCGACCGCCGCGGCGGCTTCCTCTCCAGCGGCGGTGACAGCCTCGGCCGCCTCGCGCTCGGCTCGACCCCCTCGCCGGATCTCGCCCAGAGCGTCGAGGCCGCGATCCAGCACCTCGGCCGCTCGCGGGGCCTCTTCGGCTAATCGTTCGTACTGTCCGGCCGGGGACGATCGTCCCCGGCGATGCGCCGATATTCTGGAATGGACGCGAGCCGCCAGCGCTCGATCGCCCCCTGGTCGTACTCGAGCGTCGGCACGGCGAGCGTGGTCTCGCCGAAGTTCAGCGTGTCGCTCCGCCAAGAGGCCGACGTGTCCGTCTCGATCGACTGAAGGACGGCCTCGAGCACGACCGGCAGATCGGCGAGGTCGAGCTCTTGGCCACGAACGGCTGCATCGAGGACGGCAAGTCGCAGGAGCGCGGGCGTCAGGACGACGACGCCCGCTTCCTCGCACTGTCGCCAGGTCGTCGCGCTACCGACGCAGGTGCGTACGGCGATCAGGTCCACGACCGCAGGGTCATGGACCTCCGTTCCGAGCGCCGCCGAAAGGACGGCATCTCGCTCGTCGGGCGGGAGTCCGCGGAACCTTGCGTGCTGGTCGAGGCCTTCGACGACCCGCGTGTCGAGTGCGGCCAGCATGCGTGCGCCATTGGGCGGGATCGCGGCTTTGGCCTGGACGCTGAGCACCACGTCGGCGTCGGGCGAGTGTACGAGCAGGTCGAACTCGCCGCCTGCCCAGGCGACCTCGCGCTTGATCGTCACCGCGCCGCCGAGACGCCCGAGCCAGGGCTCGATCTCGTCCAGCAGCGCGGGCTCCAGGTACTTCGACACGTCGGCGTGGAAGGTGGCTGGCGCGCGCCACCGCAGCGAGAAGACGAGGTTTCGCTCAAGCAGCATGAGCCGGATGAGGTCGGGGCTCGTGAGCAGGTGGTCATGGCTGAGCACGAACGGCGGGAGATAGCCGTCCCGGACGTCGACCGCGCTGTCGGCCAAGTGCGCGGCGTCCAGGGTGAACGCGTCGAGGAAGCGGTTCGTGATGTCCGGCGCGAGCTGAGCGGTGATGGAGAGCCACTCGACGAGGGTCGATCTCGCGACGGCGGGCGTGATCCAGACGAGAGCCTCGCCCAGCTCGCCATCATCGATCTCTCCGGCGGTGTGGCGCTCACACAACGCTCGTGCGAAGAGCGTCGCCATGTGCGCGTAGGCGAGGCACGCGCCCCGGAACCAGCGGAAGTCGGCCCGGTCAGCGCCGAAAGCCGCGGTGAACCCTGCTTCGGTGAGCATCGGCTCTTCGTCGACCGCGGCCACGTACGACCCACAGAGGTCGCGGAGGATCACGAGCAGCTCATCGTGGTGCGCGGCCACGTCCGGTAGCGCGCGGGCGATGCGGCGCAGGTCGTCGTCGCGGTGATCGGGTTCCAGACCAGCGTTGGCGCCCCGATCTGCATCAGCAGCGTGTCGCGGACCTCCAGGGCCGCGGTCGCGTCGTCCGGATGCCGGAGCACGATCACGCCTTCGCCGGACATCTCGGCGTCGTAGAGCTCCCGCCACACCTCGGGCATCACCTCGCACAGGTGGCAGTACGCCAGCGCGAACTCGATCTGCTCGTGGTCGGGGTCGACCTCGTGGAACCGTGCCAGCGCGTCGAAGACATCCGGGAGCACGCTGCTGTCGGTCCGCCGGAGCACCGGCAACAGGCCGAACAGCCGGACGCCGAGCGCCTCGCCTCCGGCCGGGGCCACCCCCGTCAGCTCGGGGCGGCGGCCGGCGAAGAGCCGATCGAGCATGAGGTGTGCCTGAGCGAGCACGCTGCGAAGCGGCAGCCGAGTGATCGGCAACGCCGCGATCCGTGCGTCCACCTCTCGCTCGAGCGCACCGAGTCGACGGCTGACGGCAGGATCCATCGTCGCGCGGGCTACGCCGCGTCCATCCGCCTCGGGATGAGCTCCGGGAACTCGTCTCGTAACGCGTCCAACACGCGGGGGCTGCGCAGCCGCTCGAGGTTGACCGCGGGCCGAAGTTGTACGAGACGACCCTTCGGGTCGAGGAACCGGATCAACGCACGCAGGTTGGCGGCCGTCACGAGCAGGCGGTCCCAGCAGAGCGGATCGGACGGATGCGCTCGCCGGAGGAACGAGTCGAGCTCGGCGAACCACCTGTGGAACTGCTCGTCGTGGGCGTAGCGGCGCGCGAACTCGGTGAACTCGATCACGCCCGCGCCGTCCTCCGCGGCCATGCATTCGCCGACCGCGGTCAGCATCAACCGCGGGACCGTCGACGCGTCCACGGCGACCGTGTCGGCATCGCGGAAGTAGGCGTGGCTGGTCAGCCCGCGGAAGATGCCGTTGAGGCGGCGGTTGAACCGCTCGCCGCGTCGCGAGGACTCGAAAGGCAAGAAGCCGAAGCGGCGCTCGACGATGCGGATCCAACCGAGGTGCTCGCCGAACGCGTACAGCAGGCTGAGCCGAAAGTACTCGTCGTGCTCGAACCACCCGCGCTCCTCGTTGCGCACGAGGTTGTTGATGCGGCGCTCCAGTGCCTCTGCGGATCGGGTGAGCGGCGTCGTGTACTGCCGGACGACATGTTTCGCGTCGCGACGCCACCCGAGGAACGGCCGCAGCACGTCCTCGAACGCGAACTTGACGGCGCTGCCGACGATGCCACCGACCACCGACGAGATCAGGATCCACGCGACCGTGTGCTGCTCGAACGACGTCGTCAGCCATGACGCCTCGACCAGGAACACGCCCGGGACCTTATCGGTCGCTCGGGTGCAGGGCGCTGCTAATCGCCCGCGCCGGGCATCTGCGTGATCGCAAGGCCCGTGGGCATGATCGGGGCGGGGGTGATCGGCGACGGCATGCCGTCCAGCCGGCGCAGGAACGCGTGTGCGACGCGGAGCGCGTGGACCTTCGCCTGGCCCGCGACCTCGCCCTTGAACATCTCGTCGACGGTGCCGAACCACAGCTGGAGCCAGCGCTCGAAGTGGCCCTCGCGCAGGTGGACCTTGGCGTGCAGCTCGGCGTGGGGGCGGAACGCGCCGCCGCTGTAGGACTTCGCGCCGAGCAGCACGGTCTCCCAGAACGAGGTGATCTCGGGGACGTGCGCCTCGACGTCCAGGTGCGCGACGTCGGTGAAGATGAAGCCGATGATCGGGTCGCTGAGCGCCTTGGTGTAGAAGGCGCGGACGAGGCGCTCGACGTCGTCCCGGGTCGCGATGTCGGTGAGCTGGGAGGCGCTCTCGCTCATGGACTCCACTGTATGGCGCGCCCACCACGCGGCCGGGGACGCGCGGTGGGCGGGGGCGGTCATCGGCGGAGCGTCGCCTTCGCGGTCGCCGTGGCGGAGCCGGCGGTGGCCCTGGCCGAGACCGCGAGCCGTCCGGTGCGGCGCAGCTGCGCGAGCGGCTTGGCGGCGAGCTTGACCTTCACCGTGACCGTGCCGTTCGCGCCGATCGTGAAGGACGCGGTGCCGACCGTGACGGTGCGGCCGCCGGCCTTCGCGGTGAGGGTGACCCGGCCGCGGGTGCCGGCCGCGCCGGTGACCGTCACGGCGACCGTGCCGCGCTTCGCCGTGCCCTTGGCGGCGCCGAGCCTGACCGCGAGCTTCGCGGCGGCGGCGGGGCCCG
>DATMVO010000195.1:0-3939 GCA_035563115.1 Solirubrobacteraceae bacterium | reverse complement strand
CGTCGCGCGCCAGCCGGGGCGACCGCCGATGCGGCCGGGCTGCGCCGTCCCGCACTCCAGGCACCAGTCCTGCTCGGGCGTCAGGCCGGCGCCGCAGTTCGTGCAGGCGCGCGCGGCCGGCTCGGGCACGACCTCGGCCGCGGCGATCTCGGGCTGGGCGGCCGCGTCGGGCTGCTGGGGGGACAGGGGCTCGTCGGACATGGCTGCTCGTTCCAGGCTAGCCCACGTCCGAACGCGCCCCGCCGGTCGGAGTTGCGGAGCGCGGCGGCGTGGCTAGCCGCGCGCCGGCTCGGCCTCGACGCCCTGCTTGCCCAGCGCCTCGGCCACCCGGTCGAGCTCGGCGCCCGGCACCTCGAAGAGGGCGAACCGCTGGAGCATCCGCACGTTGCGCACCGACTCGCCGTCGAGGTCGGTGCTCTTGGTGACCTTCGCGACGAGATCCGCGACCTCGACGCCGTCGGCCAGGCCGAGGCCCGCGATCAGCGTCCGGAACTCGCCGTCGCCCGCGGCCTTCTCGCGCGGCTTGCGGTGGCGCTTGGGCTTCTCCTCGATCGTCGCCGGCGCGACGCGCGCGCCCTCGATCCACGGGGAGATCGAGGTGCCGATGTGGTCCTCTATCGCCAGCAGCTCCTTCTTCTGGCGCGACTCGACGAACGTGATCGCACGGCCCGAGCGCCCGATCCGGCCCGTGCGGCCGATCCGGTGGACGTAGACGTCCGGCGACGTCGGGACGTCGAAGTTGACGACGTGCGTGACGGTCGAGATGTCCAGGCCGCGGGCGGCGACGTCGGTGGCGACGAGGATCGGCACGCGGCCGCCCTTGAAGCCGAGCATCACGCCGTCGCGCGCGCCCTGCGACATGTCGCCGTGCAGCGCCTTGACGTTCATGCCCTTGTCGCGGAGCTTGCGGTAGAGCTGATCCGTGCGGATCTTCGTGCGCGCGAAGACGATCGCCTGATCGGGCTTCTCGGCGGCGAGGACCTCGATCAGCTTGTCGGCCTTGTCCTTCGACTCGACGGGGAGCTGGAACTGCTCGACCGAGTCGACGGTCAGCGTCTCCGCCTTGACCCTGATGTGCGCCGGGTCGTAGAGGTACCGGTCGGCCAGCGAGCGGATCGGCGGCGGCATCGTCGCGCTGAACAGCGCGGTCTGCCGCGAGTTCGGGGTGAGCGAGAGGATCTTCTCGACGTCCTCGAGGAAGCCGAGGTCGAGCATCTCGTCGGCCTCGTCGAGCACCACGAACCGGCACGAGGTGAGGATGAGCGAGCGGCGGTTGATGAGGTCGAGCACGCGGCCGACCGTGCCGACCACGACGTGCCCGCCGGCGCGCAGCTGCGCCTGCTGGGAGCGGATCGGCGCGCCGCCGAACGTGGCGACGACGTCGACGCCCTTGCGCTGCCCGTAGGCGCGCAGGGCCTGGGTGACCTGGATGCAGAGCTCACGGGTCGGCGTGAGCACGAGCGCCTGCACGTCGTCCTCGCTCGGATCGACGTACTCGATGATCGGGAGGCCGAACGCGGCGGTCTTGCCGGAGCCCGTCTGGGCCTGCCCGATCATGTCCCGCCCCTCGAGCATCGGCGGGATCGCCTGCTCCTGGATGGGGCTGGGATTCTCGTAGCCGACGTCCTTCAGGGCCTCGAGCGTGCTCTCGGAGAGGCCGAGGTCCTTGAAACTGGTCACGCGCAGATCGTACGAGGCCGTACCATCCTGCGCTCGTGCTGGGACGCACCCGGGAGACGAACGAGCTGGATGCGGTGCTCGAAGCGGCACGGAACGGGCGTTCCTCGGCGCTCGTCGTGCACGGCGAGGCGGGCATCGGCAAGACCACGCTGCTGAGCCAGGCGGCCACCGCCGCGGGCCCCGGGTTCCGCGTGCTCAAGGCGCGCGGCTACGAGTCCGAGTCGGACATCCCGTTCGCCGGCCTGCTCGACCTCCTGATGCCGCTGCTCGACCTCCTGGACCGCGTCCCGGAGGCCCAGGCGCGCGCGCTGCGCGGCGCGATGGCGATCGAGGAGCCGTCGCCCCACGACCAGTTCGCGGTGCCGGCCGCGGTGCTGTCCGTCCTCGGCGCCGCCGCCGACGACCAGCCGGTGCTCGCGGTGATCGACGACGTGCAGTGGCTGGACGAGGCGACGCGCGAGGCGCTCCTCTTCGCCGCCCGCCGGATCGAGGCGGAGGGCGTCGTGATGCTCTTCGGCATGCGTGACGGCGAGGGGCTGAAGGCCGAGGCGCTCGGGCTCCCGCTCCTGCGCGTGCGCGGCCTCGAGCCCGACGCGGCGCACGCGCTGCTCGCGCGCGGCGTCGGCACGGAGCTGATCCCGCAGGTCGCCGACGTGCTGCTCGAGACGGCAGCGGGCAACCCGCTCGCGCTCGTCGAGATCCCGCACACGCTGACGCCCGGCCAGCTGGCGGGGATCGACGCGCTCCCCTCGCCGATCCGGGCCGGGTCGAGCGTCGAGAGCGCGTTCCGCCGCCAGCTCGAGGCGCTGCCGGAGGACACGCGCCGGGCGCTGACCGTCGTCGCGGCGATGATCACCGGCCGCGTCGACCTCCTCCACGCCGCGCTCGACCACCTCGGCATCGCGCCCGACGTCCTCGCGCCCGCGGAGGCCGCGGACGTCGTCCACGTCGACGGGGCGCGGATCGACGTCCGCCACCCGCTGCTGCGCTCGACGATCTACCACGCCGCCGGCGCGCCCGACCGGCGCAACGCCCACGAGGCGCTCGCCGCCGTCGCGCCCGACCCGCGCGTGCGCGCCTGGCACCTGGCGATCGCGGCCGTCGCGCCCGACGAGACGGTCGCGGCGGCGCTGGAGGAGGCGGGGATGGACGCGCGCGAGCGGGGCGGCAACGCGGCCGCCGCCGCGGCGTTCGAGCGCGCCGCCGAGCTCTCCACCGACCCCGAGGCGAAGGCTCGCCGGCTGCTGGAGGCCGGGCGCGACCTGACGATCTCCGGCGGCTTCGACCCCGCGCTCGTCCACCTCGACGAGGCCGTGCGACTCAGCCACGACCCGCTCCTCCAGGCCGACGCACGCCGCACCCGCGGCCACGTCGAGCTGCGCCGGGGCGCCCCGCAGATCGCCTACGAGCTGCTCGACGGGGAGGCGCGGCGGCTCCAGGACGAGGATCCGCAGCGCGCCGCGCAGACGCTCGTCGAGGCGAGCGTCGCGCACATGATGACCGGCGACATGCAGGCGCTGGAGGACTCGGCGATGCGGGCCTGCGCGCTGGCCGGCGGCGGCGTCGACCCGGGCGTCGAGGCCGTCTCCTCGCTCATCATCGGCGAGGCGCAGATCGCGATGGGCCGCACGGAGGACGGCAACCGGCTGCTCGACGCGGTGGTGCCGCTGATCGTCGGCGGCGACGTCCTGGCCGGGCTGCCGGAGATCATCGGGATGGCCGGCCACTGCTCGATCTGGGTCGAACGCTGGGACCGGGCCGAGCTCGTCCTCAACCGGATCGTCGACGCCGCCCGCGAGGCTGCCGCGCTCGGCCTCCTCATCTACCCCCTCGCCGCGCGCTCGCATCTGGAGCTGCGGCGCGGGCGCTGGCAGGCGGCGATGGCCGACGGCGGCGAGTCGGTCGAGCTCGCGCGGCAGACCGGCCAGATCGGCCTGCTCGCCCACTCGCTCGCCGCGCTGGCCGAGGTCGAGGCGGGGATGGGCCGCAGCGCCGACGCGCAGGCCCACGGCCGCGAGTCGCTCGAGCTGACCCGCGCGCTCGGGTCGGACGCGATCCGCGTCTACGCGCTCCATGCGCTCGCGCAGGACGACCTCGTCACCGGCAAGGTCGACCGGGTGGTGGAGCTGCTCGACGAGGCGCAGCTCGTCGCCGACCGGCTCGGGCAGGAGGAGCCCGGGCTCGTCCAGTGGCCGCCGACGCACGTCGAGGCGCTCCTGCGGCTGGGCGAGACCGAGCGGGCGCAGGCGGCGCTGGACC
>DATMVO010000194.1:0-5044 GCA_035563115.1 Solirubrobacteraceae bacterium | reverse complement strand
CTCGGTGGCCGCGCCGACCTTGACGACGGCGACACCGCCGGAGAGCTTCGCGAGGCGCACCTGCGGCTTCTCGCGATCGAAGTCGGAGTCGGTGTTCTCGATCTCCGTCTTGATCTGGTTGATGCGGCCCTTGATGGCGTCGGTCTCGCCGGCGCCGTCGACGATCGTCGTGTTGTCCTTGGCGACGACGACGCGGCGGGCGCGACCCAGCTGCGAGAGCTGCGTGTTCTCGAGCTTGAGGCCCATCTCCTCGGTGATGACCTCGCCGCCCGTGAGGATCGCGATGTCCTCGAGCATGCGCTTGCGGCGGTCGCCGAAGCCCGGGGCCTTCACGGCGACGCCGGTGAAGGTGCCGCGGAGCTTGTTCACGACGAGCGTCGCGAGGGCCTCGCCCTCGAGGTCCTCGGCGATGATCAGCAGGGACTTGCCCGACTGGATGACGCCCTCGAGGACGGGGAGGATGTCGCGGACGGAACCGATCTTCTGGTTCGCGATGAGGATGTACGGATCCTCGAGGACGGCCTCCATGCGGTCCTGGTCCGTGACCATGTAGGGCGAGATGTAGCCCTTGTCGAACTGCATGCCCTCGGTGAAGTCGAGGTCCATGCCGAACGTCTGGCCCTCCTCGACGTTCACGACGCCGTCCTTGCCGACCTTCTCGATGGCGTCGGCGATGACGTCGCCGATCTCCTCGTCGCCGGCGGAGATGGTCGCGACGCGCGCGATCTGGTCCTTGCCGGAGACCTCCTTGGAGAGGCCGCGGATGTTCTCGACGATCGCGTTGACCGCCTGCTCGATGCCGCGCTTGAGGTCGAGCGGGTTCGCGCCGGCCGTGACGTTCTTCAGGCCGTCGCGGACGATCGCCTGGGCGAGCACCGTCGCGGTGGTCGTGCCGTCGCCGGCGACGTCGTTGGTCGCCGTGGCGACCTCGCGGACGAGCTGGGCGCCCTGGTTCTCGAAGACGTCCTCGACCTCGATCTCACGCGCGATGGTGACACCGTCGTTCGTGATCGTGGGAGCACCGAACTTCTTGTCCAGGACGACGTAGCGGCCCTTCGGGCCGAGCGTCACCTTGACGGCGTTGGCGACCGCGTCGACACCGGCCTCGAGGGCCTTGCGCGCGTCGACGTCGTACTTCAGTTCCTTGTGAGCCATGTGGTTCTGGTTCCTCTGGTCTCGGAGAAGTGGGGGGAGGTCCTAGAGGACCTTGGCCAGGACGTCGGACTCGCGCAGGACGAGCAGATCCTCGCCCTCGACCTTGATCTCGGTGCCGCCGTACTTGCTGTAGAGGACGGTGTCGCCCTCGGCGACGTCGAGCGGGATGCGCTTCTCGCCCTCATCGTCGTAGCGGCCATCGCCGACGGCGACGACCTCGCCGCGCTGCGGCTTCTCCTTCGCGGTATCGGGGAGGACGAGGCCGCTGGCGGTGGTCTCCTCCTCCTCGATGGCCCGCACGATCAGCCGATCGCCAAGGGGCTTGAGCTTCATGCGCTGTGACCTCCGAAAAAATTGACCTGATTGGCACTCGGCAGTGCAGAGTGCCAACCATGCTTGCGGGGACCACGATAGCGGCTGCTCGGCGGTCGTCAAGCGCTTGTTGGCACTCTGGTTACATGAGTGCCAATGACTGAGGTCTCGGTGGCAGCGGTGCGGCGGCTCGCGGTGGTCGCGCAGGGGTACGCGTCGCGGGCGCGGCGCGCGCGGGTGGCGGACGTCGAGGCGACGGTGGACCGCCTGGGCGCCGTGCAGCTCGACTCGATCTCGACCGTCGACCGCTCGCACCGGCTCGTCATCGCTGCGCGCGCGGGCGCGCTCCCGCGCGAGGACGCGTTCGGCCTCGTGCGCGACGGGCGGCTCTTCGAGTACTGGTCGCACGAGGCGTGCCTGCTGCCCGTGCGCGACTACCGCCTCTCGCGGTGGCGGATGCGCGCCGGCGGTCACTGGGGCTCGCACGCCCGGGCGTTGCGCGACCACCCCGAGCTGGTCGACACGGTGCTCGGCGTGATCCGCGAGCGCGGGCCGGTGGCGTCGCGCGAGTTCGAGGGGCGAGGCAAGGACGACATGGGCGGGATGTGGAACTGGAAGCCCGCCAAGGCCGTGCTGGAGGCGCTGTACGACCGGGGCGACCTGGCGATCGCCGGGCGGCAGAGCGGGTTCCAGCGGCTCTACGACCTGACCGAGCGCGTCATCCCGGCGGACGTGCTGGCCGAGCCCGAGCCGTCCGAGGAGGAGCTGCTGCGCACGCTCGCGGTGCGGGCCGTGCGGGCGCGGGGCGCGCTGACGGTGGGCGGGATCGTCGAGCATCACCGGCTGCCGGGCGGGACGAAGCGGGTCGCGCCGCATGTGGAGGCGCTGGTCGCGGAGGGCGAGCTGCGCCGGCTGCGCGTGGCCGACGGCGGCGCCGACGTCTTCATCGCGGGCGACCTCGATCTCGAGGCCGCGCTCGACACGCCCCTTCCCGGCGGCGTCCTGCTCTCGCCGTTCGACAACCTCCTCTGGGACCGCCCGTTCGCCCGGAGGATCCTCGCCTTCGACCACGTGATGGAGATCTACAAGCCCGCGCCCCAGCGGGTCTACGGCTACTACGTCCTGCCCTTCCTGCGCGGCGACCGCCTCGTCGGCCGCGCCGACCTCAAGGCCGACCGCCCCGCCGGCACCCTCCGCGTCCTCGCCTTCCACCCTGAGCCGCGCGTCCGCGCCTCAGCCGCCCTCGACAATGCCCTCGACCGCGCCCTTGCGCGGCTGGCCTGGAGCATGGGGCTCCCGGAGGTCGAGCGCGCGGCGACCTGACGCTCGATCGGGTGAGGGGCAGCCGCGATCGCACGTTCGTTGGAAGCGGAATGAGCGACTCGGCTTGCGCTGCTCGCGGCAGTTGGTCTAGGTTCCCGGTGCCCGCCGCGCGCCGCCGTGGGCAACCGGGAACGTCGATGGCGGCGTGGCCGGCCGTACGCAAGGAGCTGACCGGGAGTGGGACACGTACACGGAAGACGAACCGCGGCGGGCGCGCCGTCGGGTGAGGACGCGCGATGGCCGACAAGCTGAGCGCGATCTACGCGATCGGCTTCTTCGCGACGTGGATCGCGTTGTACCTCCGCGTCGGGTTCCCGCCCCACCGGGGCTGGCTCGAGTTCCTGCTGCCGAACCTCTGGTGGTTCGCCCTGATGGTGGTCAAGATCTGGGGCTGGCCGATCACGCTCGCGCACTGGATCTACGCGGGGTGCCCGCCCTCGCGGTGGCAGGCGGTCACCTCGCTCAACGGCCGCGAGGCGCGGTCGATCGTGCGCGTCGAGCCCGTCTGACGCTCACGTGATGCGGTTCTTCTCACGCTCGAGTGCGCGGCGTCCCCCGCTGCTGACGGCGACGCCGGCAGAGCTCGCGCGGCTCGGACGCATCGCGTTCGGCGGAGACGCGATCCATCCCCCGGGGATCAACGGCCTGCCGCCCGGGGACCTCGATCGGCACGCGCTCGCTTTCCTCGAAGCGGCGGGGTACCCCGCCGCCGGCTCGGAGGCCGAGGCGGAGGCCAGTTCACGCTTCCTCGACGAGATCACCAACGCGGCCGACAGCGGGGGAGCGTGGGCCTTCGTCGGCGCGATGCTGGTCGTCTGGAACACGCTCGGCGAGGAGCATCGGCGCACCCCGCGCGCGCTGGCGATCACGGACCGCGCGCTGGAGAGGCTGCGCCGTGACGGTGTCGCGTACACCTCCGTGCCGCCGTTCGCGATGCAGCGCTGGCAGGCAGTCCATGGCTTCGACGGCCCGCGCCCTGCCGGATGGCCCAGCCCCCTCAAGGACCTGGCGCTCCCGGCGGCCGAGGACGTGAGCGTCGCGAACCTGCAGGAGGGAGAGGTGCGCCGGCTGGCGACCTCGCCGGCGGCGCCCGCGAACACGATACTTGCCGAGCGGCGGCTCGGCGGGGCGATCCAGGCGGTGGTGGAGGGGCCGGATCCCGAGACGGGCCAGACGCAGCGGTGGGACTGGGAGGGGTTGAACGCGCCGGACTACGCGTCCTTCCTCCGGGAACTCGGTGAGCGGCTGGTCACGCACACCGCCTGGGCGCACGACGACCTGATGCCGTTCTTTCCGTGTCGCCAACGCTCGCGAGACGAGCTGCGGCGGGCCGCGGACGGCTAGTTCTGGGCCCCGCCGATGCCGAGCCGGCGCTCGGTGAACTCGGGCGGGTTCTCGATGATCTGGGAGAAGCGCACGACGGTGACGGTGTCCTCGTCGGACACCTCGCGCCCGTAGATCTGCTCCATGAAGTGCTTCATCTCCTCATGGCGGCGGAACTCGGGGTTGTCGTGCTCGATGTCGCGGGGCGAGAGCTCACGGAAGCGCTTGACCTCGACCTGGTCGATCACCGCCTCGAAGATCTTCTCCCGCGGGGAGTGCTGGTAGCCGATCGTCACGAGGACCGCCTGGTTCTTGCGGTACTTGTGCGACTTGTCGCCGAGGCGGATCGTGGCGGTCTTGCGGCCACGCTTGAGCTGGTCGGCGAAGATGCGGGAGTAGAAGTTCAGGACCTGCACTAGCGAGAGAAGGCTACAGCTCGCTGGACCATCTCGCGCTCACCCTCGTACGTCAGGGCGCGTCCGGCCTCGTCCAGCGGCATCCAGCGGGCCACCTCGACCTCGTGGTCGTGGTCCTCGACGGCGCCGGATTCGTAGTCGAAGAGGAAGAACGAGACGAGCTTGGGGATCGACCGCCCGCCCCGCTGGTACCAGTAGCGGACCTCGCCCAGCTGCCCCACGAGCGACGCGACGACGCCGGCCTCCTCGCGCACCTCGCGCGCCGCGGCCTGCGCGGGCGTCTCGCCCGGGTCGACGTGGCCCTTCGGCAGCGCGAGCACCCGGTGGCCGGCGGCCGACCGGCGCGTGGGGACGATCACGACCACGTCGCCGTCGCGCACGACGACGCCGCCGGCGCTGACCTCAGTAGACCTAGCGCTGGAGCGCGGCGGGGTCATGGACGGTCAGCTTGCCACGCCCCTGCGTCACGATGCCCGCGCGCTCGAGCACCGCGAGGAACCGGCTCGCCGACTCGC
>DATMVO010000193.1:0-3044 GCA_035563115.1 Solirubrobacteraceae bacterium | reverse complement strand
CGTGGACGGGGTTGCGGCCGTAGATCAGGTCGCCGCGCAGGCGGGGCGCCTCGTCGGCGCCGGCGGCCGGGACGTCGCCGCGCTGCGGCGCGTCGCGCCAGCCCGGCCCGCCCGCGCCGCGCTGCGGCCCGCCGCCTCCGCCGCCGCGCTGCGGCCGCGTGTCCTTGCGCGGCGGCTTGGGCGTCTTCTTCTTGCCGGCGCCGAACGACTTGCCGCGCCCGCCGCCGGGCGTGGGGCGCCGGCTCCCGTCGCCGCCGCGGCTCTTGCCGCTTCCACCTTGTGGGCTCATGACTCGACCGGGACGAGCGAGGCGCCGCCGGCGCCGTCGCGCACCTGCCACCCGCGGGCGGTCAGCTCGTCGCGCAGGCGGTCGGCCTCGGCGAAGTCCTTCGCCGCGCGCGCCGCCTGCCGCTGCTCGAGTAGCGCGAGATCCTCCGCGCCCGGCTCGCGCCCGGCGTCGAGCAGGTTCTCCAGCCCGAGCACCTCGAGCATCTCCCGCAGGTGGCCGTCCCCCACCCCCTCGCGCTTGTTGGCCTCGCCGATCCACTCGGCCAGGACCGCCAGCGCGGCAGGGGTGTTGAAGTCGTCGCGCAGCGCGTCGAAGAAGCGGTCGCGCAGCGGCACGAGATCCTCGGGGGAGTCTTCCCCGCCCACCAGCCGCCGCCCGGCCTCGCGGATGCCCTCCACGCGGGCGCGCGCGGCGCCCAGGGCGTCGTCGGTGTACTGGATCGGCTGGCGGTACCGGGCCGTCGAGAAGAAGAGGACGAGGGTGTCGCGCCCCCAGCGCTCCACCGCGTCGGCCAGCAGGTCGATGTTCCCGACCGACTTGGACATCTTCTCGCCGCCGAGCTGGAGCATCCCGTTGTGCATCCACACCCGGGCCAGCTCCTCGCCCCGGCCGCAGCGGGTCTGCGCGGCCTCGTTCTCGTGGTGGGGGAAGACGAGGTCCGAGCCGCCGCCGTGGATGTCGAAGCCGACGCCCAGGATCTCCTCGGCCATCGCGGAGCACTCGATGTGCCAGCCCGGCCGGCCGCGGCCCCACGGCGAGTCCCAGGAGGTGTCCTCGCCCTCCTTCTCGCCCTTCCAGAGCGCGAAGTCGAGCGGGTCCTCCTTGCGGTCGAGGCCTTCGCCGCCCTCGCCCTGGTCCATCTGCTCGACGTCGCGGTGCGAGAGGGCGCCGTACTGCGCGTCGCTGCGGACGCGGAAGTAGACGTCGCCCTCGGACTCGTAGGCGCTGCCGTTCTCCACCAGCGCGGCGATCAGGTCGACGATCGGCCCGATCGTCTCCGTCGCGAGCGGCTCGTGGTCGGGCCGGCCGAGGCCGAGCAGGTCGGTGTCCGCCCGGTAGTGGGCGGTCATCTCCTCGGCGAGCTGCCCGCTGGGGATCCCGCGCGCGTTGGCGGCCGCGTAGATCTTGTCGTTGACGTCGGTGACGTTGATGACGAGCTGCGCGTCGAGCCCCTCGTGCTTCAGGAACCGCTTGAGCAGGCTGAAGACCACGAACGGGCGGGCGTTGCCGATGTGGATGCGGTTGTAGACCGTCGGTCCGCAGGCGTAGATCCCGACCTTCCCGGGGTCGCGGGGCTCCAGCGGGACCACCTTGCCGGTCCGCGTGTCGGTCACTCGAAGGTCGGGCATTGCGCGAACGGTATCGGCGACCGGTTTTCGGTTTGACGGGTTTCGGGGTAATGTGGGCCAACGGTGTCCGGGTCGCACCACACCAGCCTTCAGCGGCTGCGTCTCATCGACGAGGCGTTCCTCAACCTGCCGGAGCGGTACCTCGGTGCCGAGCCCGGCTTCGACGCGACCTACCACGTCTGCCTCGGCGACGTGGGCCGCACGTGGGAGATCCGCTGCTCCACGCACGGCGCGCGGGTCCGGCGCGGGGTCACCCGGCGCGCGCCCGACGTCGTGATCTCCACCGACGCCGAGACGTGGCTGGCGCTGCGCCAGGGCGAGCTGTCGGGCCTCGACGCCTTCCAGTCGCGCCGGCTGGCGGCCCGCGGCAACCTCGATCTCGCGATCGGCTTCGAAGGGCTCTTCCGCCTCCCGGACGGCCGTCCGCCGCTGATGCGGATGCACCAGGTCGAGGCGCGCGGCGCCCGCGTGTCCACGCTGACGATGGGCGAGGGCGACGACGTCCTGCTCATCCACGGCCTCGGCGGCGCCAAGTCCTCCTTCTTCGACGCGGCGGCCAAGCTCAGCCACCGCTATCGCGTCCACGCGCTGGATCTCCCCGGCTTCGGGTCGAGCTCCAAGCCGCTCACCTACGCCTACACCGCGCGCGAGTTCGCGAAGACGATCACCTGCGTGATGGACTCGCTGGGGATCGAGCGGGCGCACCTGGTGGGCAACTCGATGGGCGGCCGGATCTCGATCGAGGTCGGCCTGCGGTACCCCGAGCGCGTGCGGTCGCTGGCGCTGCTCTGTCCCGCCGTCGCCTTCGTCAAGCGCGAGTTCCACCCGATCGTGCGGATGCTGCGCCCCGAGCTGGGCCTGCTCCCCCACCGCTTCACGCGGGGGATGGTCGAGAGCCAGTTCGGCTCGCTCTTCTGCGACCAGGACGCGATCGACCCGTCGGTCGTCGATGTGGTGGTGGACGAGTTCCAGCGGATCTACGGGTCCGCCGGTGCGCGGCTGGGCTTCCTCAGCAGCGCGCGGAACATCTACCTGGACAACCCGTTCGGCCGCGGCGGCTTCTACCCGCGGCTGAGCGAGCTGTCGGCGCCGTCGCTGTTCGTGTGGGCCGACCACGACGAGCTGATCCCCGCCGCGTTCGAGCGCCACGTGCGCCGCTGGCTGCCGAAGGCCGAGCAGGTCGTGCTCGAGGACTGCGGCCACGTGCCGCAGGTCGAGCGGCCCGAGGAGACGATCGAGCTGCTGCTCGACTTCTTCACGCGGGCGGAGGAGGCCGAGGGCGGCACGCGGATGCGTCCGCCGCTGCGGGCCGCCGCCGGCCCGGCTGCGCAGGCTGCCTGACACGCGCGCGTTCCCCGTGGGCGCCAACGGGTAGCGTCCGCTCCATGGCCGGCACGACGACGCGC
>DATMVO010000192.1:0-7393 GCA_035563115.1 Solirubrobacteraceae bacterium | reverse complement strand
AGCCGCCCGCCGGGATCGCGGACGTCGCGCCGCCCGAGGCCGCTCCCGCCCCCGAGCGCACCGCGCCCGCCGCGGCGCCCGCGTCCGACGGCGGCGACGTCGAGGGCGCGCGCCTGATCGCGCTCAACATGGCGCTCAACGGCCAGTCGCGCGACGAGACCGACCGCTACCTCGCGGAGAACTTCGACCTCGCCGACCGCCCGGCCCTGCTCGACGAGGTGTACGAGAGCGTCGGCGGCTGAATACCGGTCAGCATCTGACCTGTTGAGGTGATCGCGCCCGCACTTTGCGGGCGCGCGTCGTTCCAGAACGTCTGTTCGCCGTCCTATGCTCCATAAGCAATGCGGCAGGACGACATCGTCATCTCGGGTGCCCGCGAGCACAACCTCAAGGACGTCAGCCTCACGCTGCCCCGCGACTCGCTCGTGGTGCTCACCGGCCTCTCCGGCTCCGGCAAGTCGTCGCTCGCCTTCGACACGATC
Organism: Solirubrobacteraceae bacterium; assembly: GCA_035563115.1. Lineage (GTDB taxonomy): Bacteria > Actinomycetota > Thermoleophilia > Solirubrobacterales > Solirubrobacteraceae > CADCVT01. Next base: position 6,911 of record DATMVO010000192.1, on the reverse strand, counting down.
TACGCGGAGGGCCAGCGCCGGTACGTCGAGTCGCTGAGCGCCTACGCGCGCCAGTTCCTCGGGCAGATGGACAAGCCCGACGTGGACTCGATCGAGGGCCTGTCGCCGGCGATCTCCATCGACCAGAAGACGACCTCGCGCAACCCGCGCTCGACGGTCGGCACGGTCACGGAGATCTACGACTACCTGCGCCTGCTGTGGGCCCGCGTCGGCACCCCGCACTGCCCCAACTGCGGCGCGGTCATCCAGGGCCAGTCCGCCGAGCAGATCATCGACCAGGTGATGATGCTCGAGGAGGGGACCCGCTTCATGGTCTCCGCGCCGGTCGTCCGCGGCCGCAAGGGCGAGTACGGCAAGCTCCTGGAGGAGCTGCGCGCCGAGGGCTACACGCGCGTCAAGGTCGACGGCGAGCTGCGCATGCTCGAGGAGGAGATCGTCCTCGACAAGAAGTTCAAGCACGACATCTCGGTCGTGGTCGACCGGCTCGTCATGCGCCCCGAGGTCCGCAAGCGCCTGGCCGACTCGATCGAGACGTCCGTCGCGCTGGCGGCGGGCATCGTCGAGGTCGAGATCGTCGGCGGCGACAACCCCGAGGTGCGCACGTTCTCCGAGCGCTTCGCGTGCCTGGAGTGCGGCACGTCGATGCCCGAGCTCGAGCCGCGGATCTTCTCGTTCAACTCGCCGCACGGCGCGTGCGAGCGGTGCACCGGCCTGGGCTCGCAGATGGAGATCGACCCCGACCTCGTCGTGCCGGACCCGACGCTGACGATCGGCGAGGGCGCGCTGGCGCCGTGGGCCGGCTCGTCGTCGCAGTACTACGAGCAGGTCATCCAGGCGATCGCCGAGAAGTACCGCGTGGACCTCGAGTGCCCGTGGGGCGAGCTGCCGCGCGACAAGCGCGACCTCTACCTCTTCGGGACCGGCACGGACCGGATCCAGGTCTCGTACAAGAACCGCTACGGGCGCCGCCGCTCGTACGCGACGCAGTTCGAGGGCATCGTCCCGAACCTCGAGCGCCGCTACAAGGAGACCGACTCCGAGCTGCAGCGCGAGAAGATCGAGGAGTACATGTCCCTGATCCCGTGCCCGGTGTGCAAGGGCTCGCGCCTGCGGCCCGAGTCGCGCGCGGTGCGGATCGGCGGCCTGGGCATCCACGAGTTCTCGGCGCTGAGCGTGCGCCGCGCGCGGGTGTGGCTGGACGAGGTCGAGCTGACCGAGCAGCAGCGCGCGATCGCCCGCCTGATCCTGCGCGAGATCGAGGAGCGGATGCGCTTCCTCGACGACGTCGGCATCGGCTACCTCTCGATGGACCGCGCGGCGGCGACGCTGTCGGGCGGCGAGGCGCAGCGGATCCGGCTCGCGACGCAGATCGGCTCCGCGCTGGTCGGCGTCCTGTACGTGCTGGACGAGCCGTCGATCGGCCTCCACCAGCGCGACAACTCGAAGCTGATCGGGACGCTGGAGCGCCTGCGCGACCTCGGCAACTCCGTGCTCGTGGTGGAGCACGACGAGCAGACGATGATGGTCGCCGACCACGTCGTCGACCTCGGGCCGGGCGCCGGCGAGCACGGCGGGCACATCATCGCCCAGGGCACGGCCAAGGAGATCATGGCCAACCCCGACTCGATCACCGGCCAGTTCCTGTCGGGCAAGCGGTCGATCGCGGTGCCGGCCAAGCGGCGCAAGCCGATCGGCAACCTGGAGATCGTCGGCGCGACCGCGAACAACCTGCGCAACGTGTCGGTGAAGGTGCCGCTCGGCGTCCTGACCGCCGTCACCGGCGTGTCGGGCTCGGGCAAGTCCACGCTGGTCAACGAGATCCTCTACAAGTCGGTCGCCAACCGGCTGCACCGGGCGCGGCAGCGGCCGGGCGCGCACCGCGCGGTGAAGGGCCTGGAGCAGGTCGACAAGATCATCCAGATCGACCAGTCGCCGATCGGCCGCACGCCGCGTTCGAACCCGGCGACGTACACGGGCCTCTTCGACGTCATCCGCGACCTGTTCTCCAAGACGCAGGAGGCGCGGGCGCGCGGCTACAAGCCGGGCCGCTTCTCGTTCAACGTCAAGGGCGGGCGCTGCGAGGTCTGCCGCGGCGACGGCCAGATCAAGATCGAGATGCACTTCCTGCCGGACGTCTACGTCCCGTGCGAGCAGTGCCACGGCAAGCGGTACAACCACGAGACGCTGCAGGTCCGCTTCAAGGGCAAGACGATCGCGGACGTGCTCGACATGCCGGTCTCCGAGGGCGTCGAGTTCTTCCAGAACATCCCGAAGATCAAGCGCCGGCTGGAGACGCTGAACGACGTCGGCCTCGGCTACATCCGCCTGGGGCAGCCCGCGACGACGCTGTCGGGCGGCGAGGCGCAGCGGGTCAAGCTCGCGACCGAGCTCTCCAAGATCGCGACGGGGCGGACGCTCTACATCCTCGACGAGCCGACGACCGGTCTGCACTTCGCGGACGTCGAGCGGCTGCTCGAGGTGCTGCACCGCCTGGTCGACGCGGGCAACTCGATCGTTGTGATCGAGCACAACCTCGACGTCATCAAGACCGCCGACCGGATCATCGACATGGGTCCCGAGGGCGGCGACGAGGGCGGCGTGCTCGTCGCGGCCGGCACGCCGGAGGAAGTTGCGGCCACCGAGGGCTCCCACACCGGCGAGTTCCTCCGCGACCTCGTCACCCCGGCCGGCAAGCCCGCCCGCGCCGCCCGCACCAACGGCGCCGGTTCGAAGCGCCGCGCCAAGCAGCCCGCCGCCGCCTAGCCCGGTACTGGGTCGCCGGACTCGCGCCGCGCTCCTGAGCGGCGCGGTCCTTCGGGTGTGTGGCGCTTTTGTCTCGCTCTGCGGGACAAAGGCGTCACACGCTCACAGGGCAGTGCCGTGAGCAGGCGCCGGGAGATGGCGGTCCGGGAGAAGAGGGGCACGCCGAAAAACCCTGGGGTGGGTCCCCAGGCCGGGGTGGCGTAGCGTCGCGAGGGAGCCGGCGGGGGTGCCGGCCTCGTCGTTCGACACGGAGGTCCCGGAGTGCCCCGCACCGCTGTCCTGCTGGTCGTCGCGCTGTGCGCGGCGCTGCTCGCCGCCGCGCCCGCGCAGGCGGCGAACGTCACGGCGCTCGGGTCGCTCGTCGTCGTGTCGACCGCCCCGGGCGACGCGGACACGACGCTCACCGTCACGCGCGCGACCGCCACCGCGACCGAGGTCACGGTGACCGAGAGCGGCCCGGGCGCGGCTTTGACCGGCGGCGGCACGTGCACCGTCGCGGCGAACACCGCGACCTGCGCGGTCCCGGCGGACGTCGAGCTCTCCGCCGACCTCCAGGCCAACCCCGACGAGGACCGCATCCTCATCATCAACGGCCCGCTGGCCGGGGAGCTGAACGGCGGCGCGGGCACCGACCTCATCCGCGGCGGCGCGCTTGCCGACACGATCCAGGGCGGGCCGGGGAACGACACGCTCCGCGGCGGCGACTCGCCCACCACGCCCGACTACCTCAGCGGCAACGAGGGCGACGACACGCTCGACGGCGAGAACGGCAACGACCGGATGGCCGGCGGCCCGGGCGGCGACACGATCCGCGACACGAGCACGCAGGAGACGCTCGACGTCGCCGAGTACTTCTCGCGCCCTGGCTTCCCCGACGAGTTCCGTACCACCGGCGTGACCGTGACGCTCGACGGCGTCCGCAACGACGGCAGCGCCGAGGACGGCCCGCTGCGCGACAACGTGGAGCAGACCGTCACGTCGATCACCGGCACCGAGCTCGCGGACGACCTCACCGGCGGCTCCGGCCCGAACCGGATCCTGGGCTACGGCGGCGACGACGTCCTCACCGGGCTCGGCGGGGCGGACGAGCTCTCCGGCCAGCTCGGCTCCGACACCCTCCACGCCCGCGACGGCGAGCGCGACGCCACCATCGACTGCAACAACTCCGACCTCTCCCGCGGCACCGGGCCGAACACGGCGATCATCGACGGCGCACTGGAGAGCGCGACGGACTGCACGGATGTCGACACCGGCCTCGGCGCGGGCGAGACACCCGGCGGTGGTGGCAACCCAGGGGGCGGCGGCGGGGGTGCGACCCCGGCAACCCCGCTCGGCGGCGGCAAGACGCCGGTCACCGCGTTCCCCAAGCCGGTCGTCAAGGTCGTCGAGCCGTTCCCGGTCGGCACCGTCACGATGCCGGACTTCACCCGCGGCACGCGCATCTGCGGCGCCAAGCGCGGCTGGTGCACCGCCGCGATGGTGAAGGCGCGGCTCGACAGCCGCCGGGTGAACGCGCGGTACGAGATCAAGGAGGCGACGGCGAAGGCGCTCGAGGCGGCGGCGGACCGCGACGTCGAGATCGGCGAGGTGCTCTACACCGACCCGCAGGCGGGCGAGAAGTTCGCCACCGGGCCGAGTACGCAGGAGAAGATCCGCATCTACGAGTTCGCGCCCAAGACCCTCGCCGGGTGCAACCTCGAGCGGCCGTTCGTCCGCGTCGCCAAGCGGCTCTACCGCCTGACCGACTACCTCAAGGGCATGACCCCACGGCGCGCGGAGGAGACGCTCGAGGATCTCGGGTGCGCACGCTCGAAGTGGGAGATCGTCGACAAGGTCAGCACGAAGGTGAAGGACGTGACGCTCACGTCGGTGCGCGTCGTCAAGCGGCGCGTCGAGCTGACCGTCACGGCCCCGGCCGCCCGGCTGCGGCTCTACGACGTCAACCCGAAGCCGGGCGCCGGCGTGCTCCCGCCCGTCTTCACCGGCAAGGGCGAGCTCGCGCTGCCCGACCAGCCGTTCCGCATCGCGATCCGGCCGCTGACCGAGACGGGCGTCGGCTTCACGAACGTCGAGGTCGTCCTGCGCGACAGCTCCGGCGTGTGGCAGGGCGGGAACGTGACGAACGCCGACGGCGTCGCGGCGTTCGTGCGGCGCGAGCCGCTCAAGCCCGGCAACTACGAGCTGTGGGCGCACGCGTGCGACGCGGACGGCGACTGCGTGGTCGGCACGCGGCACGTCGACGTCGTCAAGATCCGCAAGGACCGGCAGTACCTCGGCCTCGACGGCAAGACGTACGGCGCGAGCGGGACGCGGGCGCGCGCGGCGCAGGCCGGCGAGGTGGACGCGCAGAAGGCGCAGCTCGGCCAGGTGATCGGGCAGATCGTCGCGAAGGCCGCGTCGAGCCCGCTCTTCATCGAGGCCCAGCGGCGCCAGCCGGCCGGTGAGGTCGCGCAGGCGGTGAAGACGCTGAACGCGGCGGCGAACACGGCCCGCGGCTCGTTCGCCGGCTACTACGACGCGCTGATCGCGGCCGGAGTGGAGGTGAACGCGATCGGCGGCGCCGGGGGCGTGACGTCGATCGGGCCGGGCTCGGTCGTCAACAAGACGGGCGTGATCAGCGACGGCCGGCGGGTCGCGACCGCGACGACGGCGGCGGTCGACGTCGGCGGCGGCACGCTGACGCTGAAGGTCGGCCGCGTGCTGATCATCCCCGGCGGCATGTTCTACGTCGCCGACGGCGGTGGGAAGGCGCTCGGCACGCCGGCGCGGGTCAAGGTGGACGTGACGAGTCCGAAGCTCGACCTCGTGCCGCTCGCCGGCGCGATCGCGGTCGGGATGCACGGGACGGGCGGCGCGGCGTCGCTGATCGGGCAGGACGGCGCCTCGCTGATCGGCCAGGACGGCAGCACCCTCATCGGGATGGACGGCGGCACGCTGGTCGGGATGGACGGCGGGACGCTCATCGGGATGGACGGCAGCACGCTGATCGGCAACGACGGCAGCACGCTGATCGGGATGGACGGCGGCACGCTCGTCGCGGCCGGCGGCGGGAACCTCGTGGCGGCGGGCGGAGGGAACTAGCACCTGTCAGGCTTGGCGTCGCCGTGATCCCCTACGACGACGCCAAGCTCTGGCTCCAGAAGTGGCGCTGGTACGAGCAGAACACGCTCCCGTGGAACCGCGTGCGGATCCACGCCGAGCTCGCCCGGCGCCGCGCGTTCGCGCGCTGGCCGATCAACGGCAACGTGCTCGAGGCGCTGCAGCAGGGGCGGCTGGAGGTCGGCGAGCACACGCTCTTCGAGCAGGGCGTCTGGATCACCGCGCCCGGCTCTGCGCGGGTGCGGATCGGGAACGGCTGCTTCCTCAACCGCGGCGTGATGATCGCGGCGCAGGAGCTCGTCGAGATCGGCGACCACTCCATGTTCGCCAACGGCTGCTTCATCACCGACGGCAACCACCGCTTCGACGACCCCGACACGCCCGTGCCCTACCAGGGCTTCACCTCCAAGGGCCCGACCCGCGTCGGCGACAACGTCTGGTGCGGCGCGAACGTCGTCATCACGAGCGGCGTCACCATCGGCAAGCGCTGCGTCATCGGCGCGAACTCCGTCGTCACCACCGACATCCCCGACTTCACCATCGCGGCGGGCGTGCCCGCCAAGCCGCTCAAGCAGATCGAGTATCCGGCGTCAGCAGAGGGCTGAGGAGCGGACCCAGCCGCGGACGCCGGCGTCGGTCTTGATGCGCCACCAGCGGCGGTTGGCGGTGCGCTTGAGGCGGGTGACGGGCTGGCCGCGGAAGACGGTGCCGACGACGAGGCCGTCCGGGGTCTCGTAGAGGTAGGAGCGGCGGGCGCAGACGCGGTGGACGCGGGTGGCGGCGGAGAAGAAGACCGGCGCGGCGAGGATGGAGCCGGCCGCGTTGGGGCGCTTGCAGACCGTGCCGACGGTGATGCCGGTGGCGGCGGCGGTGTGGGGCGCGCGGGAGAAGACGACGCGGGCGACGCCGGAGGAGCCGACGACGGTGGAGGGCGCGAAGCCGTGCGAGACGTTCGCGCCCGCGTGGGGGAGCAGGCCGGCGACGCGCATGCCGGACGGGCAGCGGAGCTGGACGTCGGGCGTCTGCGTGCGGACGCGGACGGTCTTGCG
>DATMVO010000191.1:0-6185 GCA_035563115.1 Solirubrobacteraceae bacterium | reverse complement strand
CACGCCGGCCACGATGGCCAGCGGCCCGAGCGGCCCGGTGCCCAGCAGCGCCAGGACGCCCGCCGTCGCGCCGCCCGCCACGAGCGACCGCACCGTCGAGATCCCCAGCGGCCGGAGCGGCAGCTCGATCCGCCGGTGCAGGATCCACAGGTGGGCGGGCACGAAGAACGCGAAGGCGGCGAGGCTGCCGATCGCGCCGCCGACGATCCCGATCGCGGGGATCAGCAGGAGGTCGAGGCCGGTGTTGATCACCAGCGCGGCGATGATCACCGGCACGCGGCGCCCCGAGAGCCCGAGGAAGGCGAACGCCGTCGTCGCCAGCGGCGCCATCAGGCCGAGCGGCAGGTAGACGCCCAGGACGCGCAGCACGTCGGCCGACTCCGCGAACTCCTCGCCGAGGACCAGGTCGACGATCGGCGTCGCCCACGCCACCGCGATCGCGCCGCCGAAGCATCCGACGATCACCATCGCGCGCAGGCCGAAGGCGAGCGGGACGACGTCCGGCGGCAGCCCCTCGCCGCGCACCACGCGCGGCGCGATCGCGCTCGCCATCGCCGTGCCGAGCACGAGCGCGAACATGATCATCCGCAGCGGCGCGTCGAAGTGGCCGACCTCGGTGGCCGACAGCAGCGCGCCGATCACGAGCGTGTCGGCCGCCGAGAGCAGCGCGTACGCGACGTCCACGAGGAACAGCACGCCCGCGTACGTGCCGATCGCGACCGGCGCCTGCCGCCTGAGCCGCGGGCGCGCGCCCTTGCCGAGCAGGCGGAAGACGATGACCAGGCCGACGAGCGCGCCGACCGCGAACCCGCCGACGCGGCCCAGGGCGGCCTCGCTCGCGCCCGCGGCCAGCGCCGCGGCGGTGACCACCAGCGTCGCCTCCGTGGCCGACTCGGCGACGTAGAGCACCGCCTGCAGCGACGTGCGCCCGTACGCGACGCCGATCACCGAGCAGAGCGAGAACAGGCTCTGGCAGAAGAGGGTGACCGCGGTGATGCGCAGCGGCCACGTCAGGTCCGGCTCGCCGTACGCGTCCGCGATGAAGCCCGCGGCGACGGCGACGACGAGGCTGATGCCGCCGGCGAGGACGATCTTCAGCCGGAGCGCGTCACCGAAGACGGCGGCCGCCGCGGGCCGGTCGTCGCGCCGCTCGGCGATGAACCGCGCCGCCGACCACGACACGCCGAAGTCCGACGGCAGCAGCGCGAGCGCCCCGACCGTGTAGGCCAGGGCGTAGATGCCGTACTGCTCGGGCCCGAGCAGCCGGGTGACCGCCAGGATCTGGATGGCGGCGAGGATCGCCCGCGTCGCCTCACCGGCGAACGCGAAGGCGGCGTTTCGCCGGATGCTGGGCGCTGCGGGTTCGGCCACGTGCGGGCCAGGATAGGTGGTGGCCCGCTCGAACAGACGTCCACGAACGGCTTGGACGAAACGTCCAAGCCGGGGACGGATCGGGCAACGACGCCGCCGATCGGGCCGACAGGAGGGGCATGACGCGCCTCGCCCACAACACCGCCGCCTCCGCCGACCAGCGTGGTCACGGCGCAAGGGGGATGCGTCGGCACGTCACACTGGGCCGCGTGCTCGCGCTGCCGCTCATGGGCCTCTCGCTCCTCCTCCCGGCTCCGTTCTCGTCGGCGTACGCCGCGGGCAACTGCGCGATCACCGCGTCGGCCGAGGGCCGCCCGGGCGCGACCGGCTCCGAGACGGACCCGGTCCGCGAGGTCCAGGAGGTCGTCGACCGCCTGGCCGCCGGCCAGACCGGCTGCGTCCGCGGCGAGATCGCCGGCAACGTCGCGATCCGCCGGCCGGACGTCACGCTCACCAGCGAGCCGGGCCAGCGCGGCCGCGTCCTCGGCCAGCTGAAGGTGATGCCGGGCGGCGCCCGCGCGACCGTCCGGGACCTGGACATCAACGGCCGCACGGAGCCGGAGAAGCCGACGATCGGCCTCTACGCCGACGACGTCGCCTTCCTCAACAACGACGTCACCAACGACGACACCGAGATCTGCATCATCCTCGGCTACATCGCCGGCGACATCGCCGCGCGCCGCCCGCTGATCCAGGACAACCGGATCCACAACTGCGGTGAGCGCGCCCCGGTGACGAACATGGACCACGGCATCTACGCCGAGTGGGTCGTGGGCGGCAAGATCGTCGGCAACGCGATCTACGACAACGCCGACCGCGGCATCCAGCTCTACCCGCGCGCCACGGACACGCTCGTCACGGGCAACGTGATCGACAACAACGGCGTCGGGATCATCTTCGGCGGCGACGAGGGCCAGTCGGCCAACGGCAACACCGTCCGCTACAACGCGATCACGAACTCCCGCGCCCGCTCGGACATCGAGTCCTGGTACCCGGCCGGCACGCCGAAGGGCGTCGGCAACGTGGTCGAGCGCAACTGCGTCTCCAGCCGCGGCGTCGACACCGTCAGGGGCGGCTTCACCGCCCGCGACAACGTCACGGACGCCCCGCAGATCGCGGGCCGCGGCAAGGGCATGCTGGCGATCGCCTCCGGCGGCGTCTGCGCCGACCTGGTCAACGCGGGTCGCGCCGGCTTCGAGTACGCCCCGCCGGCCGCCGCGCCCGCCTCCGACCCGGTCGCGACGCTGCCCTCCACGACGCAGCCGGTCGCGGTGGCGGTCACGACCACCGGCGGTACGCCCGCCGTCAAGGTCACCGTCACCGACCGGGGCGTCGACTCCGCCCGGACCGTCGTCCAGGTCAGCTACGGCAACGGCAAGTGGACCACGGTCGCCAAGCCGAAGGTCTCCCGCAAGAAGCCCTACAGCAAGCGGCTCAAGCGCCCGCGCGGCGCGAAGAAGCTGAAGGTCCGCGCCGCGGTCACCAGCGTCAAGCGGCGCGGCAAGAACAAGAAGGTCACCAAGACGGCCTTCACCGCGGCGGCCTCCGCGAACCTCCTCTGAGCAGCTGGAGCGCCCGGTTGGCCTTGAGCCGGAACCGGCGCGCGTCGTCCACGCGGTAGACGCCCACGCGCGGCCAGCGCAGCGGCTCGCCGCGGTGGGGCTGGGGCGGCAGCGCGGCGGCCGTACGGTAGCCCGCCGCCTCCGCCGCCGCGACGACCCGGCCGTCGACGTCGCCGTAGGGGTAGGCCAGCGACGGGCAGTCGCCCAGCTCGCGCTCGCACACCGCCCGCGACTCGGTCAGCTCCCGCGCGAGCTCCGCGTCGTCCAGCGTCGTCAGCCGCGGGTGCGAGCAGGTGTGGGAGCCGAGCTCCCAGCCTGCGTCGCGCAGCCCGCGCAGCCCGTCCCAGCCCAGCGGCGTCAGCTCGTGCGCGTGCGGGCCCTGGAGCCAGTGGTCGGTGCCCGACCACGCGAGCGGCCGGCGCTCGCCGGGGAAGTCGGTCGGCACGTACAGCGTCGCGGGCCAGCCCAGGTCGTCGAGGACCGGCCGCGCGAGCTCCGCCACCGACGCGAAGGCGTCGTCGAACGTCACCGCCACGAGCCGGTCGCGATCGCGCCGCACCTTGTCGCGGCGGTCCACCGCCTCGGTGAACGTGACGCCGCGGTAGCCGCGCGCGGCGAGGAGGCCCAGCTGCTCGGCGAACCGCTCCTGCGTGGTGGACAGCGCGGCGGGCCAGTCCGGGCTGATCGCGTGGTAGCAGAGGACGAGAAGAGGCATGCGGCGTGCAGTCAAGCAGCCGCGCGGGCGCCCGAGTACCCTCGGCGCGATGCTGCCGCCGGTGCCCGTCCTGACGCTCATCGACAGCGTCCACTTCGACGGCGGGGCCGAGCGCCTGGCCGTCGAGCTGGCGACCCGGCTCGACCGCACGCGGTACGCGCCGCTGCTGTGCGTCACCCGCGGCGAGCGGACCGACCGCGAGCCCGCCGAGGAGGCCGCGGTCGCGCAGTTGCGGGAGGCCGGCGTCCCGGTCCTGTGGCTCGAGCGCGGGTCGCGCGCCGACCTGCTGGTCTGGCGCCGCTTCGTCGCGACGCTGCGCCGCCGCCGCGTGGGCGTCCTGCACGCGCACAAGTTCGGCTCGAACGTGTGGGGCGCGGTGATGGGGTCGCTGGCCGGCGTGCCCGCCGTCGTCTCGCACGAGCACACGTGGGCCTACGACGACCGGCGGCGGATGCTGCTCGACCGCCACGTCGTCGCGCGCGGCTCGGACGCCGTGATCGCGGTCTCCACCGAGGACCGGCGGCGGATGATCGAGCTGGAGGGGATGCCGGCGGCGCGCGTGCGCTACATCCCGAACGGGATCGTGACCCCGGCACCGGGGGACGGCGCGCGGGTCCGGGCCGAGCTCGGGCTCGCCGACGACGTCCCGCTCGTCGGCGCGATCGGCACGATGCGCCCGCAGAAGGCGTTCGAGGTCCTGGTGGACGCGGCGGCGACGCTCCGCGAGCGCGTCCCCGGCGTGCGCGTCGCGATCGTGGGGGAGGGGCCTGAGCAGGAGCGGCTCGCCGCGCAGGTCGAGGCGCTCGGGCTCTCCGACACGGTGCTGCTCCTCGGCTACCGCGCGGACGTCCCCGACGTGCTGCACGCGCTGGACGTCGTCGTCAACTGCTCGGACTTCGAGGGCCAGCCGCTCGCGATCCTCGAGGCGATGGAGGCCGCGCGGCCGATCGTGGCCACGCGCGTCGGCGGCACGCCCGACCTCCTCGACGACGGTGTGCACGCGCTGCTCGTGTCGCCGCGCGACCCGGCCGCGGTGGCGGAGGCGGTGGAGCGGCTGCTGGCCGATCGCGGCGCCGCCCGCGCGCTGGGCGAGCGGGCGCGGGCCCGGCGCCGGGACGAGTTCGACATCGCGCGCACGGTCGCGCGCGTGGAGGACCTCTACGCGGAGCTGCTCGCGGCCAAGGGCGTGGGCGTGGGCGCGGGCGCCTCGGCCTCCGCACGCCGGGCGAGCTGAAGCGTCGCGGGCCCCAGCGCGACCAGCAGCCACAGCAGCTTCGAGTAGTTCTCGGAGATGAAGAACGCCGCGACGAGGTAGCCGACGAGGGCGACGAGCAGCGCGCGCGTGAGCAGCTCGTGGCGCACGTCTCCCAGCGCCGCGAAGCGCTTGGCCGCCGAGAGCAGGCAGAGCAGCGAGAAGCCGACGATCCCGACGAAGAGCGCCGCGCCCGGGACGCCGGTCTCGGCCAGCACCTGGAGCGTCGTGTTGTGCGCGACCTTCGGGGCGATCAGGACCAGGTCGCCGCGCTCGAACGTGCCGGCGCGGACGAGGTAGGCGGGCGCCGCGAGCGGGAAGTTCCCGGCCCCGACGCCGAGGACCGGCTCGTCCTGCACCATCCGCCAGCCGATCGTCCAGATGTCGTTGCGGCCCGTGCCGCCGGCGTTGCCCACGTCGAGCACGCGCTCGCGGGCGGGCAGCGACGCGAAGAGGCCGAAGTAGACGACGGTCACCGCCACCAGGCCGACCGCGGCGGTCGCCATCCCGCGCCGCCAGCGGCCGCCCACGACGACGGCGGTGAGGAGCGCGGCGCCGAGCGCCAGCAGGCCGCCGCGCGACAGCGACAGGAAGATGCCGAGCATGCACAGGCCGGCGCCGCCGACCATCAGCAGCCGCAGGCCGGGGCGGTGCCCGAGGCGCAGCACGAACGCGACGCAGAGCACGACGCCGACGACGAGCGCCGCGGCCAGCTCGTTCGCGCCGCCGGCCAGCCCCTCGGCCCGCCCGTCGTTGAGCGTCGGGTCGCTGGACGGGCCGGCGATCGCGAGCACGGCGGTCAGCAGCGCCCCGGCGACGAGCGTGCCCGCCACCTTGTCCAGGTCGCCCGTGCGGCGCAGGGCGGAGAAGACGATCGGGATGAAGAGGACGTTCGGCGCGTAGCGGATCACCGCCTCGCGCACGGCCGCGTCGTCGCCCGCCCACAGCAGGCTCGCCGCCGTCCACGACACGAAGAGCAGCAGCGCGTACGAGAGCAGCGGATGGTCGTTCATCAGGCTCGGCGCGGGCCGCGTCGCGATCGCCAGCAGCCACGAGGCGCCGAGGAGGATCCCGGCCACCTTCGCCAGGCTCAGCGCGCCGTCGAACACGTTGATCGCGTCGACGAAGGCGAGCATCACCATCATGCAGACGCCGAGCGTCAGGTCCTGGAGGACCAGGACCACGAACGTGATGCCGAACGCGGCGAGGACCGCGAGCCGCGGGTCGTACCCCGCGAGCAGGCCGACGCCCGCCGCGCCGGCCGCCAGCAGGAGCGCCAGCGGGC
>DATMVO010000190.1:0-2436 GCA_035563115.1 Solirubrobacteraceae bacterium | reverse complement strand
CGGCCTCGCACACGCCGCCGCCCCGCCCGAGCCCGTCGACCTCCCGCCCGCGCCGCCGCGGCTCCTCCCCGCCTTCGACCCCTACCTCCTCGGCTGGAAGGACCGCGCCTTCGCCGTCCCGCCCGAGCGCGCGCGCACCGTCCACCCCGGCGGCGGCCTCCTCCGCGCGACGGTCGTCGACGACGGCGTCGCCATCGCCACGTGGTCGCTGCGCGCCGGCCGGGTCACGCTCAGCCCGTTCGACGCGACCGCGCCGCTCCCCGACCTCGCCGCCGAGATCGCCGACGTGGAAGGGTTCGCACCGTGAGCCCGCCGCCCGAACGCTGGGAAGCCTGGGACCGCTGGATCGGCCGGCCGGGCACCGCGCGGTACTTCGCGGCCGACGCGGGCCTGCGGTTCGCGCTCAACGCGGCGTTCCCGCGACTCAGCTACCGCGCCCGCTGGCCGACGCGGCTGAGCCCCCGCGGCACGGCGCTCTACGTGCTCGCCGCCACGGCGACGAGCGTCTCGCTGCGCGTGCTGCTGCCGCTGCTCCCGCCGCGGCTCGAGACGGCGGTGCGGGAGCTGGCCGGCGAGGAGCTGCGAACCGAGCTGGGCCGCGACCCGACCCCCGACGAGGTCACCGCGCGCATGGAGGCGCACGGCTGGACGCCCCGCCCCGGCCGCCGCGCTTGACCTGGCACCCCCGCGTCAGGAGATGATGCGCGCATGACCTGGTACGAGCTGCTGCTGTCGCTGCACATCCTGTCGGCCGCGCTGTGGATCGGATCGAGCCTCGCCATCACGGTGATCACGTACCGGCTGCTCGGAGCCGGGAGCGGCCCGGGCCTCGCCGGGTTCGTCCCCGCCGCGGGCTGGTGGGCGAGCCGCGCGCACCCCGCCGCGTCGATCGTCCTGCTCGTCACCGCCGGGCTGATGATCGCCGACGCGAACCTCGACATCGAGCTGTGGATCGTCCTCGCGCTCGTCGGCTGGCTGATCGCGGGCGGACTGGGCGGGAGCATGATCGGGCCGCGCGCGAAGGAGCTCGAGACCGACCTCGCGCAGAGCGGTGGCACGCTCACCGACGCCTCCCGCGCGATCGCCGGGCGGCTCCTGCTCGCTACGCGGATCGAGCTCGCGATCCTCGTGCTCGTCGTCTTCGACATGGTCGCCAAGCCGGGCTGAGCCGCGCGGCGGGTCAAGCGGAGCGCGCGCGTGCCGATCCACGCGGGTGCGTGCCTCCCCCGACCACGCCGCCGCCGTCGCCAGCCCAGCCGGACGCCGCCCTGCAGCGCCAGGAGGCTCTCGCGCGGCTGCGGGCGGAGACCGAGGCGCGGCTCGAGCTGCTGGAGACGACGCCCGTCGCTCCCCCTCCCCCGCCGCCGCGCAAACCGTGGTGGCACCGGGCGGTGTGGGCCGCCGTGTGGGGCGTGATCGCGCTCGGCGCGGTCGGGCTCGTCGCGGTGTGGCAGGCGAGCGACCTGATCGCGCAGTTCAGCGCGGGCGCCAAGCAGGAGGTCGTGGAGGAGGCGATCCCGGAGCTGCATCTCGCGCCGATCGACCCGATCGTGCCGGAGGTCGCCCGCGGCGGCTCCGGGGCGAAGGTGATCCTCGCGGTCGGCAGCGACCGGCGCGCCGGCGAGGGCGGCAAGGGCCGCTCGGACACGATGCTGCTCGTCCGGATCGCCGGCGGCAGCGTCTCGATGCTCTCCCTCCCCCGCGACCTGCGCGTCGAGATCCCCGGCCACGGCGTCGGCAAGCTGAACGCCGCGTACGCGCTGGGCGGGATGAAGCTCCTCATCGCGACCGTGCGCGAGCAGCTGGGCGTGAAGGTCGACCACTTCGTGCAGGTCGACTTCGGCGGCTTCCGCACGGTCGTCGGGACGCTCGGCGGGGTGTACCTCCCGGTCGACGGCCGCTACCTGCACCGCAACGACGGCACCGCCGCGAACAACTACGCCGACATCGACGTGCACCCCGGCTACCAGCGGCTGTCGAGCGAGAAGGCCCTGCAGTTCGTGCGGTTCCGCCACGGCGACAGCGACTTCTACCGCGCGGCGCGCCAGCAGCTCTTCCTCCGCGAGGTCGGCCGCCAGCTCCAGGCGCGGGCGACCGACGTGAGCGCGTTGCCGTCGCTGGTGTCGTCGATCGCGGAGGTGACGACGTCGGATCTCGACAGCGTCGGCGAGACGCTCGGCCTCGCGCAGACGCTCCACGGGACGCCGCCGGACCGCATCAACCGCGTGGTGCTGCCGGCGGACGGCGCGATGATCGGCGGGGTGTCGTACGTCGTGGCGTCGCGGGCGCAGAAGGCGCAGGCGCTGCGGGAGTGGGCGCACGTGGGCGCGCGCGTCAAGGCGCAGAAGCGGGGCGCGTCGGCGGCGCGCCGGACAGCCCGAAAGCGCGGCGCTTCAACGGCTGCCGCGACCCTCGTCCCCGACGGCGGCGCGGGCG
>DATMVO010000189.1:0-4308 GCA_035563115.1 Solirubrobacteraceae bacterium | reverse complement strand
CCGTCGCGACGCTCACCGCGGCGCAGCTGTCGAGCGCGATCGCGGCCGACCCGGACTTCGGCGCGCCGGTCACCGTCGCGGCCGTCACCTCCGTGGCGACGCGCGGCAACACGCACGCGTTGCTCGCGGTGCAGACCGAGGAGGCGGCGCCGCCCGCCGCGCTCGTCGACGACGCGGTCGTCGTGGTCGACCTGGCCGACGGGAGCATCGACGGCGTCCTCCCGATCCCCAGCGGCGTCGACTCGGTCGCGGTGTCGCCCGACGGCACGCGCGGCGCGGCGGCGATCGAGGCCGAGTGCCGCCCGGGCGAGGCCGCGGGCGCGCACGGCTCGGTCGCGGTGCTCAACCTGACCGGCGCCGACCCGGCCGCGTGGACGACCACGAACGTCGCGGTCGACGCGGCCGCGCCGGAGCTCGACGACGTGGTGGAGACCGCGGCCGACCCGGCCGGCGAGACGAACTGCACCGCGCCCGACCAGGGCAACATCGAGCCCGAGTACGTCGACCTCAACGCGGCCAACGAGGTCGTGGTGACGCTGCAGGAGAACAACGCGGTCGGCGTGTTCGACGCCGACGCGCCGCCCGCGCAGCTCGGCTCGGCGCAGCTCTTCTCGGCGGGGACGCGGACGTTCGGCGCGGACCTCCTCGACACCGGCGCGTTCGCGTTCACCCAGCTGGCGACCCGCGAGCGCGAGCCCGACGCGGTCAAGTGGACGGCCGACGGCCGCGCGGTCGTGACCGCCAACGAGAGCGAGGGCGACGACGGCGACGCCAACCAGGGCACGCGCGACTTCGCGATCTGGACGCCCGGCGGCGAGCTGCTCGCCGACCTCGGCGGGGCGTACGACCGGTCGCTCGCCGACTTCGGCTTCCTCGACGACACGCGGTCCGACAACGCGGGCTCGGAGCCCGAGGGGCTCGACCTCCAGGTCTACGGCGGCCGCGAGTACGCGTTCGTCGCCAACGAGCGGGCGGCGTCGCTGTCGGTCTACGACATCACCGACAAGCAGGCGCCGAAGGTCGTCACGCACCTGCCGACCGGGCCGGAGCCCGAGTCGGCCGTCGCGCTGGCGCGCGGCTACGTGCTGAGCGCCGACGAGGCGAGCGCGTCGCCCGCGACGATCAGCGTCTTCCGCCGGACGGGCGCGCTCGATCCCGCGCGGCCGCTGGTCGCCGGTGAGGACGACCCGTTCTTCGACGCGCGCGGCCTCGGCGTCGCGGCGGACGGCGCGACGCTTCTGATGGTCGACGCGAACGTGCCGAACCGGATCGCGACCGTGACGGTGGGCGGCGACGGTGGCATCGCGCCGCGGAGGTCGATCGCCGAGTCCGCCGTGGGCGGGCTGCAGGACGTGGCGGCGGCGCCGGGCGGCGGCTTCTGGGTCGCGACCTCGACGTCGAGCCGTGAGATCGTGCGGCTCGGGGCGGACGGCTCCGAGCAGCAGGCGATCGACCTGCCGGGCGTGACGGCGGCCTCGGGCATCGCGGTCTCCGCCGACGGCACGCGGGTGTTCGCCGTGTCGCGCGGCGCGACGCCGCAGGTGTTCCGGATCGTGGGCGGCACGCCGGCCGTGCTGCCCTTCGCGGGGCCGGCGCCGACGGTGGTCAACGACCTCGCGCTGGCGGGGAACGGCGACCTGCTCCTGCTCACCCAGGCGACGGCGTTCAACCAGTCGCAGGAGGCCAAGGCCGACGCGACGGTGGCGCGGTACCCGGTCAACGCCACCGCGCTGGGCGAGCCGGTGCCGGTGGCGACGCTGCCGGCCGCGTCGCTGCGCTCCACCAAGGGGCCGTCGGGCCTGGCGCGCACCGCGTCGGGCGAGGTGTGGACGATCAACGCGAGCCGCCGGCTGGGCAACAGCGATCTGCGCCGCGTGGCGGTGCTGGCGCCGCCCGCGTCGACCGGCGCGCCGGAGCTGGGCGGGAGCGCGGTGCTCGGCGAGGCGCTGACGTGCTCGGACGGCACGTGGACGGGCACGCCGCTGATCGCGCGGCAGTGGCTGCGCGGCGGGACGCCGATCGCCGGCGAGACCGGCGTGACCTACACGGTCACGACCGCGGACGTGGGCCAAGCGCTCAGCTGCCGGGTGACGGCGACGTCGCCGGACGGGGTGGCGTCGGCGACGACTGCGGCGGTCACCGCCGTGCGGAACGGAGCGGACGGGTTCGACGGGGCGGACGGCCTCGATGGCCGTGACGGTCCGGTCGGCCCGCAGGGGCCGAAGGGCGACCCGGGGACGCAGGGCGCGAACGGCAACCCGGGGCCACAGGGCCGTCCGGGGCTGAACGGCCAGGCCGGTGCGCCCGGCCCGGCCGGTCCCGCCGGCCCGCGTGGGGCGAAGGGCGAGCGCGGCCCGCGCGGCTCGACGCTCCGCTGCACGGTCCGCGGCTCGCGCGTGCGGTGCGCCACGATGCGCACGACGTCCAAGGCGCGGTCGGCGCGGCTGACCCGAGGCGGCCGGACGGTCGCCCGCGGCACGGTCCGCGGGGGCACGGCGACGCTGAAGGCGTCCCGCAAGCTCCCGGCCGGCCGCTACACGCTCCGCGTCGGCACCACGGCCGTCGCGGTCACGCTCTAGCGGCGACGCCGCGCGCGCCGGCTCACCGCGTGCGGAAGCGCGCGATGGGCCGGGCGTGGCGGTGACCGTGCATCGTCGCGCTCGACCTCACCCGAGCGGCGCGAGCAGCAGGCCGAGCTGGCGCGACTGGGCGACGAGCGTGCCGTCCGGCGTCCACAGCTCCCCGTCCTCCTCGAAGAAGCCGTCGCGCACGAGCGTCGAGCGGAAGCGGCCGAGGATCGGCACGTCGGGGAGCGGGAGCGGCGCGCGGAAGTGGACGGTGAGGTCGATCGTCGGCGCGGGCTGGAGCTGGGCCAGCCGCGGCCACGGCGCGGGGAACCACGCGTCGGCGAAGACGCAGAGCGAGAGGGCGTCGACCGGGCGCTCCTCGCGCAGCGCGAGCCAGCCGCCGGTCTCGCCGCGGTCCGAGCCGGTGAACGGCAGGTCGCCGAACCGGTGCTGCATCGTCAGGTGCTGGGTGAACGGCGGCGCCTGGTCGTCGTTCGGCGACGCGGCGGGCGGGCGGCTCGGGTCGGCGGGCTCGACCTCCGGCATGCTCGTCGTGTCGAGCGTCGCGCCCGGGTACGGGCCGGCGAACGCGCCGACGGCGAGGGCGATCTGCTTGCCGTCCTGATGGAGCTTGGCGGTGGCGGTGGTCAGGCCGCGGCCGGCGCGCTCGATCGTCGGCGCCACCGTGACCGGCCCCGCGACCGGCGGGCGGAGGAAGTGGACGGTGAACGAGCGCGGCTGGCGCTCGTCGTCCCCGACGGCCTCCTGCATCGCGCGGAGCACGATCGCCATGACGTAGCCGCCGAGCGGCCCGCGCGGCGTGTTCCAGCCGTCCGCGACGGCGCCTTCGTAGGTCCCGTCCCCGGCCGCGGAGAGGGCCGTCTCATCATCGAAGCGCACGACGCGAGAGAATACGTCGGGCCTTGTCCCGCACCCGCCCGACCCTGCTGCTGTTCGACATCGACGGCACGCTCCTGATCCGCGCCGTCGACGACCACCGCGACGCGATCCACGCGGCGATCACGCGCGTGCACGGGATCCGCGAACCGCAGCGGGCGAAGGTCGCCGCCGCGGGCCGGACCGACCCGCAGATCGCGCGCGACATCTGCCTCCAGCTCGGCCTCTCCGCCACCCGCTTCGACGAGGGGCTCCTCGACCTCAAGCGCGTCGCCGCCGAGGAGTACGCGCGCCGCCACACGCAGGACCTCACCGGCACGGTCGCGCCCGGCGTCCACGCGCTGCTGGAGGAGCTGGCGGAGCGCGACGACGTCATCCTCTCGCTCGTCACCGGCAACCTCGAGGCGATCGCGCGCGGCAAGCTCCAGCGCGCCGGCATCGGCCACTTCTTCCCCCGCGGCCACGGCGGCTTCGCCTCCGACAGCGAGGACCGCACCGACCTCCCCGGCATCGCCCGCGCCCGCGCCGGCGGCATCCCGTCCGAAGACGCCATCGTCATCGGCGACACCCCGCTCGACATCCTCTGCGCCCGCGCCGACGGCGTCCGCTGCATCGCGGTCGCGACCGGCCCGTACTCCGTCGACCAGCTCCGCGACGCCGACGCCGTGGTCAGCGACGCGACGGAGCTGGGCCCGCTGCTGCGCGCGCCGCGCTGAACGCCGGTCCTCCGCCCGTCAGCGTCCCCGGTCGCCCTTCGAGGGCCGGCGCGGCGCGCGGCGAGCGCGCATCCGCGGCGCGCGGCGCCCGCAGCAGCCGTGGGCGCCCCCGCCCGGCCGCCACGCCA
>DATMVO010000188.1:0-3082 GCA_035563115.1 Solirubrobacteraceae bacterium | reverse complement strand
CTCGTCCAGCCCGCTCGTCGCGAGGTGGCGCGCGCGCTCGATCGCCTCGACCACGGCCGGGTCGGTGTCGCGGTCGCGGGCGAGCAGCCGCGCGCCCTCGAGCTGGAGCGCCAGGCCGGAGAGCGAGTGGGCGAGCACGTCGTGCATCTCGCGCGCGAGCCGGCCGCGCTCGGCCTGCGCCGCCGCCTCGGCCTCCGCCGCGCGCGACGCGCGCAGCTCCTCCCGCCCGCGCGCGAGATCGCGGACGAGGCCCAGCACGAGCAGCCACGGCACGAGCGCGAAGAAGAGCCCGACCGCCATCCCGACCGCGTCCATGTCCGAGTCCGAGAGCCCCGCCGCGACGCCGCTCCCGACCACCGCGAGGAGGAGGATCGCCACCGCGAGCGGGCGCTGGAACCGCAGCGCGGCGACGACGACGGCGAAGTAGAGGCCGCCGACCGCGGCGCCCTCGGGCTGCTCGACCATCACCGCGAGCGCCCCCAGCGTCACGGCCAGCACCGCGACGAGGCGGACGCCCGGCGGCAGGACGCGCTGCGGCTGGCCGACGACGATGCCGGCGGCGAGCGCGAGGAGGCCGAGGAGCACGACGAGCCGCTCACCGCCCAGGCCGGGGTGCGGCTCGCCTGCGGCGATCAGCACCACGACGACCGTCATGCCGACGATGCCGAAGACGCGCAGGAACCGGACGGCCCGCGGCTCCTCCTCGTGGGGGTCGCAGCCGTCGTGGGGGCGCCCGATGGGCAGCTCGGCGAACATCGCGGCACACGGTACGGGCGCGCCGCGCGCGTGTCATCGGCCGCCGGGTGGAGGGCGCGCTCCACCCGGGGGTGGAGGCGCAGGATCGACCCCCGCGCCGAAGACACGGCGCGCCGTGGCGGCGAGGCTTCTGGCCATGCTCACGAACTCCCTCGAAGCCGCGGTGGCCGAGCGCGCGGCCCTCGACCCTCCGCCCGACGCTGTCATCGAGGTGCGCGGGCTGCGCAAGGCGTACGGCGACCGCGAGGCCGTCCGCGGCGTCGACCTCACCGTGCGGCGCGGCGAGATCTTCGCCTTCCTCGGCCCCAACGGTGCCGGCAAGACCACGACGGTCGAGGTGCTGGAGGGGCTCCTGCGCGCCGACGGCGGCACGGTGCGCGTGCCGGGCGAGGACCCGGCGTCGGCCCCGCTGCGCTGGCGGGAGCGGGTCGGGATCGTCCAGCAGGAGTCGGTGACCGAGCCTGAGCTGACCGTCCGCGAGTGCCTCGAGCTCTACGCCGGCTTCTACCGCGCGCCGCGCGACGTGGACGCGACCCTCGCGCTGTGCGGGCTCGGCGACCACGGCGCGCGCCGGTCGGGGATGCTCTCCGGCGGCGAGAAGCGGCGTCTGGACGTGGCCCTCGCGCTCGTCGGCGATCCCGACCTCGTCTTCCTCGACGAGCCGACCACCGGCTTCGACCCGGCGGCGCGGCGCGCGTCGTGGGAGGTGATCGACGGGCTGCGGGCGCTCGGCAAGACGATCTTCCTCACCACGCACTACCTGGAGGAGGCCGAGCGGCTGGCGGACCGGATCGCGGTGATCGTCGGCGGGCGGATCGTGGCGGAGGGGACGCCGGCGACGCTCGGCGCGCGCGACCGCGCCGCGGGCACCATCGGGTTCACGCTCCCGGCCGGCGCGGCGCTGCCGCCGGGGGTGGCGGAGCGAGCGCAGGTCGCGAAAGGACGTGTCGCGCTCCGCTCCGCCCGGCCGATGGCCGACCTCCACGCGCTCTCGGGCTGGGCACTCGACCACGGCCTCGAGCTGCACGACATCGAGGTCCGCCGCCCCACGCTCGAGGACGTCTACCTCGAGCTCGTCTCCACCCACACCGACGACCGAGGCTGAGGTTCCCGTCATGGCTGCCGTCACCGCCGCACCCACCGCGTCCGCGCGCGGGCCGTTCGCGCTCGCGCTCCACGCCACCCGCTACGAGCTGCGCTCGATGAGCCGCAACCCGCGCGCGCGGTTCTTCACCGTCGCCTTCCCCGTCCTCCTGCTCGTCATCTTCGGGGCGATCTTCGGCGACGCGCACACCACCGTCGACGGCGTCGAGGTGACGGTCACCCGCTTCTACGTCCCGGGCATCATCGCGATGACGGTAGTGACGAGCTGCTTCGTCGCGCTCGTCAACTCGGTCGTCACCCGGCGCCAGCAGGGCCTCTACAAGCGCCGCCGCGGCGCGCCGATCCCGTCGTGGACGATGGTCACCGGCGCGGCGGTCTCGACGACGGCGATCGCGGCGGCGGCCTCCGCGCTCCTCCTCGTCATCGGCCGGGTCGCGTACGGCGTCGGCGTCTCGGCCGAGGCGCTCGCGGCGGTGGCCGCGACGGTGCTCGTCGGCGCGCTCGCCCTGTGCGCGATCGGCTTCGCGGTCGCCGCGTTCGTCCCGTCGCCCGACGCGGCCCAGCCGATCACGCAGGCGATCGTCTTCCCGCTCTTCTTCCTCTCCGGGATCTGGTTCTCCACCGACGGGATGCCGGCCGCGCTCGACACCGCCGCGCACGTCTTCCCGGTCGCCCACCTCGCCGACGCGCTCCACCAGGCGTTCATCGAGGGCACCTTCGCGCCGGGCGACCTGGCCGTCCTCGCGCTGTGGGGCGCGCTCGGCGCGCTCGTCGCCACCCGCCGCTTCTCCTGGCTGCCGTCGCGCGCGAACGGCTGACGCGCGGCAGGGGCGGAGGCGCGCGCCGAGTATGAATGAGGGGATGCCTCCGCTCCGCCCGGCGCCCTGAGACGCGCGCTCCTCCTCTGGCTGGTCCTCTTCGCGGCCGGCGCGGCGACGCTCGGCATCGACGCGCGCGGCGGGCGGGACTTCTCGGCGTCCGAAGCGCGGGTGCTGATGACCGTCGAGTCGCTCGTCTCCGACCGCGACGTCGACCTGCGCGACGAGTACCGCGACCGGGTCGCGCTGCGGTGGACGAGCGAGCCCGTGCAGCCGATCGCGGGGCTGACCGGCGGAAGGCTGCACGAGCCGCCCGGCCCCGGCCTCCCGCTCCTGCTGGCGCCCGCGTACGCGCTGGGCGGCACGACGCTCGCCGAGCTCCTCATCGCCGCGCTCGTGGCGCT
>DATMVO010000187.1:0-3764 GCA_035563115.1 Solirubrobacteraceae bacterium | reverse complement strand
AGCAGTCCGAGCTTGCACCTACGGTCTTCCAACGTCCGGTCTCCTTCTTCGGGGCAGTTCTCGCAAACCGCACCCTCCGTCGGAGACCGGACGTCTTACTTCTTCAGCCGTTCACCAAGTCCGCAGGCAGGACAGCTAGCGCCGCGAGATCGCACGTCCGTGCGATGTGCGCGCGGACGGCGCGCGCGAGGGTGCGGGGCATGGACGACAGCACCGTTCTCTCCCGCATCGAGGCGCTCGTCGCCGAGGAGTACGACCTCCTCCGCCAGCGCCGCGCTCGCCGCGAAGCGGGCGAGGACCTTGACGGCGCGCAGGTCCGCGACAGCGAGCGCCAGGTCGGATGAGCGCCGCCGCCACGCGCCGCGTGCCGCCGAACCTCTTCGCGATCCCGTTCGGCCTCCTCGGCCTCGCCAACGTCTGGCGCGCCGCACAGGGGGAGCTCGGCACGCCCGGCGCGATCGCCGACGTGCTCGCGCTCGCCGGCGTCGCCGCGCTCCTCGTCGTCGGCCGCTCGTGGCTCTCCGGCGGTGTGGCCGGCGCGCGGGCCGACTGGCGCGACCCGGTCCTCACGCCGTTCATCGCGCTCGCGCCGGTCTGCGTCCTCCTCGCCGCGACGCACCTCGCCGTCCACGCCCCGACCGCCGGCCACGCCGTCCAGCTCGTGGCGGTCGCGGCGATCCTCGTCCTCGGCGGGATCCTCAGCGGCCGGTGGATCGAGCACGATCTCGACCTCGACGTGCTGCATCCCGGCTACTTCCTGCCGACCGTCGCGGGCGGCCTGCTGTCCGCGACCGCGGCCGAGCAGGCGGGCGCGCACGGTCTCGCGCTGATGGCCTTCGGCATCGGGATGCTCACCTGGATCCTCGTCGGCGGGCTCATCCTCGGGCGGCTGCTCTTCCGCCCGCCGCTGCGCGACGTCCTCCAGCCGACGCTCGCGATCCTCGTCGCGCCGCCCGCGGTCGCCGGTCTCGCCTGGTTCACCCTCAACGGCGGCCGCGCCGACGGGTTCGCGCTCGCGCTCGCGGGCACCGCGGTGTTCAACGTCCTCCTCCAGCTCGCGCTCCTGCCGCGCTTCCTGCGCCTGAGCTTCAGCCCCGGCTTCTGGAGCTTCACCTTCTCCTGGTCGGCGGTCGCCGTCTACGGGATGCGGTGGGTCGAGCTCGAGCAGCCCGCCGGCGCGGACGCGCTCCAGGCGCTCCTCGTCGCCGCCGCGACGCTCCTCGTCGGCGGCATCGCCCTCCGCTCCGCCATCGCCCTCAGGCGCGGCCGCTTCTTCGGACCGGTCGTCGCCCTCCGCGCGCCCGCCTAGGCCCGGCGCGCGCGCACGACGACCCGGCCGCCGTGGGCGGGGATCATCGTGACGTTGCGGTGGACGGCGTGCTCGGGCTCCGGGTCGGCCGCGACGAGGTCGAGGCGGCGGGCCATCTCGCGCAGGACGACGCGCTGCTCGGCCATCGCCAGCGCCGCGCCGAGGCAGCGGCGGATGCCACCCCCGAACGGGATCCACTCGTACGTGCCGGGCTTGCGGTCGTCCCACCGCTCGGGACGGAACGCGAACGGGTCCGGGTAGAGGTCCTCACGGTGGTGGACGAGCAGGATGCTCATCGAGATCACCGAGTCGGCCGGCATCGCGTACTCGCCCAGCCGCCACGGCACCGTCACGCGCCGGCCGATGATCGGGATGACCGGCCGGGAGCGCATCGCCTCGTTGATCGTCGTCTCGATCGCGTGCTTGCCCGCCGCGTCGTCGCCCCCGCCCGCGCGGACCGTGTCGACCAGCCGCGCGTGCGCGCCGGGCGTCCGGACGAGCCGCTCCCACGCCCACGCCAGCTGGTTGGCCGTCGTCTCGTGGCCGGCGAGCACGAGCGTGAGCAGCTCGTTGCGCAGCTCCTCGTCGGTCAGCGCCTCGCCCTCCTCCGTCCGCGCGCCGATGAGCAGCGAGAGGACGTCGCGGCGGTCGTCGACGTCGGCGGCCGCGCGGCGCTTGCGGATGATCGCGTAGGTCGGCTTGTCGACGATGTCGATCGCGCGCTTGAGCAGCCCCGTGGCCTCGGTGCGGTTCGCGTTGCGCAGCTCGGTCACCTGCGCGAGCGGGTGCGTCGACGCGTTGAGGATCGCGCGCGTCGCCTCGCGCAGCCACCACTCCTCCGAGCCGCGCTTCGGCTTGCCCTCGATCCCGAAGATCCCGGCCATGATCACGTCGAGCGTGATCGCCTGCATCCGCGGCGCCAGCGCGATCGGCTTGCCGACCGGCCACGCGTCCAGCTCGCGCGCGGTGACGTCCTCGATCATCGCGACGTACTGCGCGATCGCCTCGCCGTGGAACGGCGGGAGGAGGAGCTTGCGCTGGCGCAGGTGGCGCGGGCCGACCGCGGTGAGCACCGAGGTGGAGCCGACGATCGGCCGCAGCGGCGACTCGCCGGTGACCGACGGCGCGAGCTTCGGGTCCGCGGTGAAGAGCGACTTGACGTGGTCGGGGTGCGAGGTGATCGCCACCTGGCCCGGCAGCGTGCCGCGCATCTGGAAGACCTCGCCCAGCTCGCGCCGCGCCCGGAAGACGAACTCGATCTGCCGCTGGTTGAAGCGCAGCATCTGCGCCCGCGGCGACAGCGGGATCATCGGGGGCTCCGGCAGGTGGAGCCCCTCCTCGAGCGGGCCGGCGGGCGACGACGGCGCCGTGAGCGGCGCGGTGTCGGCGGGGGACAGCGTGGCAGCGCACATGACGTCAGACAAGGTGTCACGGATCGGTGTCACATGGGTGTGGTGCGCGTCACACCGGCGCGTGCCGGGCAGCCCTGAGGCCGATGAGGTTCCCGCTCATGGGAGAGCCCGGGGCGTGGCGGGCGACGCTCGCGCTCGGGCTGGTGCTGTGGGCGGCGGCGGTCGCGCTGTTCGCGGTGACCGAGAACGTGATCGTGCTGCCGTCGGTGATCCTGCTCGGCTCGTTCCTCGTCCCGGTCGTCGCGGTGGAGTGGTGGTGGGACCGGCGGGCGGAGAGCGCGCTGAGCGTCCCGCTGCTCGCGCGCGTCTTCCTCGTCGCGGGCACCGGCGGGCTCTTCGCCGCGGCGGCGCTGGAGACGTGGCTGCTGCCGGGCCGCTCGATCGAGGCGCTGTGGGTGGCGGGGACCGAGGAGACGGTGAAGCTCCTGCTGGTGCTCGGCGCCGCCGCGTGCGTCCCGCGGCTGCGGCCGCTCGACGGGCTCATCCTCGGCGCGACGGTCGGCTTCGGGTTCGCCGCGTTCGAGTCGGCCGGCTACGCGCTCAACGCCGCCATCCGCGACGGCGACTTCGACTTCCGCGCGCTGGTGGAGAACGAGCTGCTCCGCGCGGTCGAGGCGCCGTTCCTCCACGGCGCGTGGACGGGCGCGGTCGGTGGCGCGCTCGCGCTGGGCCGCCGGCGGCTGGTCGCCGTGACGCTCGTCGCCGTCGTCGTCCTCCACGCGCTGTGGGACGCCTCGTCCGCCGCGGCGCTCGCGCTCGTCGTCCTCCTCGACGGCGACGCCGGCCAGGCCGCCGCGCTCGACGCCGGCGTCCTCCCCGACCCGCGCGGCGTCTCGCCCTGGCTCTACGGCGCGCTCCAGAACGCCATCCAGATCACGGTCGCGCTCGGCGGCGCGCTCGTCCTGCGGCGCCTCTACCGCCGCGCCGCTAATGGCCCGCCGTGACGAGCAGCGCGGCGAGCGCCGCGGCGACGGTGGTGGCGAGCGCGATCAGCCGCGCGCCCGCGGGGTCGGCGAGCCCGCGCGTCATGCCGAGGCGGGCGG
>DATMVO010000186.1:0-5218 GCA_035563115.1 Solirubrobacteraceae bacterium | reverse complement strand
CGGAACGCGACGCGCCGGTCCAGGTCCTGCAGGTCCACGTCGGCGCGCGAAGGGCCGCCGCGCACGAGGTACGCGCCGCCCGCGTCCACGCGCCCGGGCGCGTCGTCCTGCGCGCCGACGATCACGTCGTCGAAGCCGTCGCCGTCCACGTCGCCCGCGCCGTCGACCGCGATCCCCACTTGGTCTTCCGGCGCCCCGCCATAGACGCGGAAGCCCTGCGCGGGGGTGAGCGCGGAGATCCGCACGTCGACCGGCGTCCGCGACCCGTAGACCACCGCCGCCGTGCCCGAGCACGAGCCGTGCGGGGACGTGCACGGCGCGCCGACGATCACGTCGTCCAGCCCGTCGCCGTTGACGTCGCCCGCGCCGGCCACCGAGCGGCCGACCATGTCGGGGAAGACGTCGCCGACGATGCGGAAGCCGGCGCCGGCCGGGATCGCGCCGAGCGCCACCCGCGGCGGCGCGTCCGGGCCGCCGAACACGACCATCGCCGCGCCGGACTCCAGCCGCAGCTGTGAGCCGGTGATGAGGTCGGCGTGGCCGTCGCCGTTGACGTCGCCCGCGGGCGCGGTCTGCCCGATCGACGAGCCCGTGCCCTCCATCGCGAAGACCCGGCTCCCGGCGCTGTTGAGGTCCACGGACGGGCCGGCGAGCGCGGCGGCGGGGCACGCGGCGAGCAGCGCGGCGCCGCCCAGGAGCGGGGCGAGCGGCCGGAGGGCACGGGGGCGGGGCATGGCCGGAACCCTCCCGTGCGCCCGGCGCCGGCACATCGGGGAACCCCCGGAGCCGCCGCGCGGGCGCCACTGCACCGGATGCCGGACCGGCGCCGGGGGGTTCCCCGATGTACGTGGCACCCGCGACGAAGAGGATCGCCGCCATGCCCTCCCCCGCCCGTGTCCCCCTCGCCCTGGCGTGCGCCGCCGTCGCGCTCCTCGCGGCGCTCCTCCTCCCCGCCAGGCCCGCCGCCGCGGCCGCCGCGCACGTCGTCGAGGTCGACTGGCACGGCGACGGCGCGGACAAGACGCCGGGCGACGGCACGTGCCGCACCGCGGACGGCCACTGCACGCTGCGCGCCGCGATCCAGACGGCGAACGAGAGCACCGACGAGTCGTTCGTCATCTTCGCGGAGGGGCTCGCGCCGATCCGGCCCGAGACGCCGCTCCCCGCGCTCTCCACGGGTGGCACCATCGACGGGGTCGGCGAGGACGGCGAGCCTGGCGTCGTGCTCGACGGGATCGCGCTCGACCCGCCCGCGGACGGCAACCCGGGCGGCGGCGGCTTCGAGGTCGACGGCCCGGCGGGCATCGCGCTCACCGGCTCGGGCGCGACCGTCGTGGGCCTGAACATCCAGCACGTCCCCGGCCCGGCGGTCAAGGTGCGCGGCGCGGCGGGCGCGACCGTCGCCCGCAACTGGCTCGGCACGACCGAGGACGGCATGGGCGACACGGGCCGCACGCTCGACGGGCGCGAGCGGAGCGTCGGCGTCCTGGTCGAGCAGTCGACCGGCACCGTGGTGGGCGGCTCGGCGTTCGAGGAGGGCAACGTCGTCGGCGGCACCCAGATCGGGATCATGGTCGGCGGCAACACGAGCGCGACGAAGGTCCTGCGCAACACGGTCGGCATGTCCGCCGACGGCACCGAGCCGCTCGGCAACGACGTCTTCGGCATCCTCACCACGAGCGGGCCGCGGCAGTCCTTCCCGACCGACATCACGATCGACGCGAACCTCATCGCGGCGACCGGCCAGACCCCCGAGGCGCCCGAGCCCGACATCGCCGAGGGCATCGCGATCCTCCGCTCCTCCGGCGTCCTCGTCTCCCGCAACCGGATCGGCTTCGACGGCTCGGGCCGCTACGTCACCGGCCGCGACGACGAGCACCTCCCGTTCGGCACCACCGGCGCGGCGGTCTACGTCGAGGAGTCGGTCGGCGTGCGGATCGGCGGCGTCTACCCCGGCGGCCAGAGCGGCTACGGCAACCAGATCGCCGCGTCCGACCGCGAGGGCATCCGCGTGTGGGACGCGGTCGCGGACATCACGATCCAGAACAACACGATCGGCCTCGACGCGACCGGCGCGGACGACAGCGACGAGGACGGCGCGGCGACCGGCAACGGCGGCGACGGCATCAAGATCGACGGCACCGGCGACGTGGCGCCCGCGACGGGCATCAAGATCGGCGGGACCGGGCCGCTCGAGGGGAACACGATCGGCGGCAACGACGGCTGGGCGATCGCCCTGCGCGGCGCGATGGACCAGCCGCAGGTCGTCGGCAACACGCTCGGCATGGCCAAGAACGCGACGGTCGCGGCGCCCGACGGCGAGGGCGGGATCCTGACCACGTGGTACGGCAGCTCGCCCGAGCAGCCGTACGCGCCGTACCTGCACGGCAACCGGATCGGCGCCGAGCCGTACGGCATGCGCCTGCGGACCGGCGAGTACGCGTCGGTCGCCGCCAACGGCATCGGCTACGGCGTCGCGTCGGCCGGCAGCTCCGCGCTCTTCCCCACCGAGGTCGGCATCTGGGTCGACGGCGCGCGCGGCACGAGCGTCGGCGGCAACGGGGCGAACCGCGTCATCGGCTCGACGATGTACGGCGTCCTGGTCACCGACCCGCACTCGGTGGACACCGCGATCCGCGGCAACGAGATCGGCTTCTTCCCGGGCGCGGCGTTCAAGCCCGAGTACGCGAACCGCTGGGGCATCGCGGTCGCCGACACCACCGACGGCCCGTGGACGACGGTGCCCGCGCCGACCGGCACGATCGTCGGCGGCGAGATCGAGGGCCAGGGGAACGTGATCGCGGGCGGCGACGCGGGCGTGTACCTGAAGGGCGCGAGCGACCAGCTGACCAAGGTGCTCGGCAACACCGTCGGCGCCGACGCGGCGGGGAAGCTCGCGCCGGTCAAGGACGGCATCGTGGCGGGCGCGCCGAACTCGTTCATCGGCGCGGCGAAGTTCGGCAACGCGGTCGTCGGCGCGACGCACGCGGGCGTCCGGGTGCTCGCCGGCGCGTACGGCACCGAGGTCGCTGGCAACGTGCTCGGCCTCGCCCGCGACGGCTACGGCAACCGGCACGGTGTGCTGATCGAGGGCTCCGGCGCGTTCGTCGGCGCGGGCCGCTCGTGGAGCGAGCCGCTGCCGAAGGACTGCCGCGCCGACACCGGCTGCAACGAGATCACCGGCTCGGCGCGCGCGGCGATCACCGTCGCCGGCGGCACGGGCAGCGTCCTGCGCGGCAACCGCTTCCGCGAGAACCCGCTCAACATCGACCTCCTCGACGCGGACGCGGACGAGGAGCCACACGCCAACGCGCTGGATCGCAAGGACGCCGACACCGGGCCGAACGGCCTGGTCAACCGCCCGACCGTCGTGCAGCGCGTCGGCGACGCGGTGACCGGCCAGGTCGAGTCGGCGGCGCCCGCCGAGCTCCAGATCGACGTCTTCGCCGCGGGCGAGCACGGCGACGACCCGCAGTGGATCGGCGCGACGAAGCCCGACGCGCGCGGGCGGTTCCGGTTCCCGCTGCCGGCGGGCACGTCCGGGCACGAGTTCCTGGCGACCGCGACGGACCCGGACGGGTTCTCCGAGTACGGCGACACGTCCGAGTTCTCCGACTCGTGCGTGGACGGCGACAGCGACGCGGACGGCATCTGCGACGACTGGGAGGAGCAGGGGCTCGACTTCGACGGCGACGGCGCCTCCGACCTGGATCTCGCCGCGCGCGGCGCGAAGGTCGGCGTCGGCGACGCGTTCCTCGAGGTCGACGCGATGGAGCCCGAGGGCCTGCGCCAGCCGTACCCCGAGACGGCGCTGCCCGCGGTGGTGCGCGCATTCGACCGCAACGGCGTGCGGCCACTGGCGCTGCACATCGCCGGCGGCGACCGGATCGAGCGCGTGCCGCCGGTCGACGCGCCGCTGCCGGTGTCGACGCGGACGGCCGGGACCGGCTTCAACGACCTCGCCGACTACCGCTACGGCCCGGACGACGACGTCTGCGCCTCGCGCTTCGGCACGGCGGCGGACCGTGTGGGTGCTCGGTGCTTCGCTCGGCTCGGCGCGCTCGGCACCGTGTCGCGGTACCTGCTCAGCGCGCTCCAGCTCGAGCGCGGCGGGTCCGGCGCGTCGCAGCCCGGGATGGCGCTCGACGCCGCGACGATGGCCGAGGGCGTCGAGGTGCTGTCGCCTTCCGGCGTCCGCGAGCTGACGAAGGGCGCGCGCTCGTGCGGCAACACGGAGTCGTGCCGCGCGACGCTCCGCTCGTACGTGATGCTCCGCCAGCTCGGCCTGACGATGGGCCTCGCGGCCGAGGGCTCGCTCGCGCGGCTGTCGGTGATGAACCCGACGTACGCGTGGCCGCGCTCGGCGACGCCGCTGGGCTTCAGCCACGGCGACGGGCCGTCGGTGGACGAGCGGGCGATCTCCGACACGGTCGGCCTGCCGATGCCGGCGGCGCCGGGCGCGCGCGGCTGGCTGCCGGTCGTGACCGCGCTGCGGACGGTTCGCGTCGGTGAGGACGTCGAGGAGGCGTGCGTGTGGGCGAAGGTCCCCGCGGGCCGGTTCGACTTCGACCAGGACGGCGAGGACGACGCGGGCCCGCACGGCGTGAACGACCCGGGCGGCGACGCGTGCGTCGACTCGGACAACGCGACGGAGAAGGGCGCGGACGACGTCAACGAGTGGCAGAAGCTCACGCTGCCGATGAGCCTCGTGACGCTCGCCGAGCCGACCGCCGGGCTCGGAGCGGACGCGGGTGCCGCGCGCATGGCCGCCGCCGCTCCGGAGGCGACGGTCGAGGGCGCGGGCCGCTTCGCGTGGTCCGACCTCGACGGCGACGGCGTGCTCGACCGCGACGACGTCTGCCCGCTCGTGAAGGACGCGGCACAGGCCGACGCGGACGGCGACGGCTGGGGCGACGCGTGCCTCGAGCAGCTCGTCGGCAGCGATCTCAGCGTCGCGGTCGAGGCGCCGGAGGCGCTGCGCGTCGGCGAGCAGGTCGAGGCGAAGGTGACGCTCGGCGAGGACTGGCCGCGGGCGGCCGGGGCGGCGACGGTGAAGCTCACCGCGCCGGCGGGGACGGCGTTCGTCTCCGGCTCGGGCGACGGGACGT
This sequence comes from Solirubrobacteraceae bacterium, assembly GCA_035563115.1. Lineage (GTDB taxonomy): Bacteria > Actinomycetota > Thermoleophilia > Solirubrobacterales > Solirubrobacteraceae > CADCVT01. Next base: position 110 of record DATMVO010000186.1, on the reverse strand, counting down.
TCGCTCCGTCGACCGGCGTCTGGTCGCTCGACGGCGTCGCGGCGCGCGGCCAGGCGACGCTGACCGTCGTGCTGCGCGGCACGGCGAAGGGCGGCGGCGAGCTGCGCGCG
>DATMVO010000185.1:0-2151 GCA_035563115.1 Solirubrobacteraceae bacterium | reverse complement strand
TAGACGCGGGTGGCACCATCCGCGCATGTCTCACCGCCGCACCACTCCGCTCGGTCTCGCACCGCTCGCCGCCCTGATCGCGCTCCTCGTCCTCGCTGCCGCCGTGCCGGCCGCGAGCGCCGCACCGGCCGCGACCGCCGCCCAGGGCGCGCAGCTCGCGTGCACCAAGGACGCCGCGCGGATCGCGCTCCAGCGCACGACGATCCTCGACGACGAGCTCGGCGCCTTCTTCGGCGACGACTTCAACCTGCTGACGACGTTCGTGGTCGGCAAGGTCATCTGCCGCGACCTCACCGGCGACGGCGCCCGCGAGATGACGGTGACGCTCGAGTGCTGCACGGTCTCCAGCCCGCGCCCGCTCGTGATCTTCGGCAGCGAGTCGGGGGAGTGGGCGGCGCGCTACGCGCTCTCCGGCCTCAAGCCCCACCCGGTCTGGAACGTCAAGGCCAGCGGCCGCGCGATCCTCTTCCGCTCGCCGGTCTGGCGCCGCGACGACGCGCTCTGCTGCCCGTCGTCGTTCCGCAAGTACCGGGTCGTCTACACCGACGGCCGCTTCCGCCTGCGCCGGCGCTAGAACGCCGCGAGCCCGCCGGGGTCGGCGGGCTCGCGTGCCGCGAAAGCAGGGGAGACAGGACTTGAACCTGCAACCCCCGGTTTTGGAGACCGGTGCTCTACCAAATTGAGCTACTCCCCTTCGGCGCAGGACAGGGTAGCGAGCGGACTACGCCTTCGGCCCGACGATCTCCTCGAGCACCGCGACGCTCTTGCGCTGCGAGACGGAGACGTTCCGGTGGTTCGACATCGTCGTCTTCACGCCGAGCGCCGCGCACGCCTCGCGGTACAGCTGCCGGATGTCCGGGCTGAGGTTCGAGAAGAAGTAGCGCGGATACGCGTACTCCTTCACGCGTCCGCTCGGCAGCGTGGCCTTGAAGCGGTTGATCGTCCGGCAGCCGTTCGCGTGGATCAGCCGCGCACGAGCGCGCCGGGATGCGCCTGGACGATCTGGCGCTGCCACGGCGCGAGCGCGATCCCGGCCCGGCGGTCCTCCGCCGGTGCGTGCTGCGGCAGCACGGCGGGCCACTGCTCCCAGGCCGACTCAAGGACCTGCAGGTCGCCGGTCCGCGGCGTGTGCACGTCGACCGGCCCGCCGTGGCTCGTGACGGCGATCGCGGCGGAGCACTCGTCGACGATGCCGGGATAGGCCGCTGCCAGCGAGAGGCGCAGGACCGGGGCGCGGCCGTTCAGCCGTACCGCGACGCGCCCGGCGCCGAGGTGGACGCCCAGGAGATAGGCGTAGGTCGCCGGGTCGGGAGGCCGCGCCGGAGCCGGCGCGACCGCGGGATCGAATGGTGTGAGGGGTTCGTCGCGCGACACGAACGTATGTTCGCATACCGAGCGGCGGAGGTGAAGCGGAAGGTCAGGAGGAAGACGCCCGCGTGTCGCGAAAGGCGCGCAGCCCCTCGTGCTCCATCCCGCGGAAGGTCGTCTCGAAGACGAGCTCCGCCGGCGGGTTGCCCTCGACCACCAAAGAGCAGGGGAGGCGGACGTCGGGCATCGGGTTCCGCCAGGCCGCCAGGCCGCCGAGGAGCACCTTCTCGTACCGCTCACCGAAGAGCGTCAGGTTCGTCGCGCCCGCCAGTGCCGCCGACGGCGACATCACGCCCCGGAACCCGGCGGCGCGGAGCTCGTCGGCCAGCGACTGCGCCGCCTCGTGCGCGCCCACCGCCAAGGCCGGGTCGAGCCCACACGCCTCATACGCGCCGAACGTCGAGAGGTCCGCGATCTCCCGCTCGCGCACGAGGACCAGCCACAGCCGCCGCCGGTACTGCTCGGCCCGCACACCGCCTCGGATCGCCTCCGACCGCACCAGCTCCGCCCACGCCCCCAGCGGCTCCAGCGCGAGGTACTGCGCGTACCCCTCGCCCCGCCGGTGCCAGCGCCCCGACGTCTGCGACGGCACCGGCTCGCCCGCCGCGTGGTAGAGCGGCGCCCACTCCGGCGAGACCTGCCGGTAGGCGTGCCACTCCCCGCTGACGCGCGCCGGCTCAGTCCGCCAGCTGGCCACGCAGGCCCCGCGCCAGCGCCACGAGCTCCTCGCGCGCGCCCGCGCCACCGCTCGCCAGGACGTCCAGCGGCGCCCGGCCGCCCAGC
>DATMVO010000184.1:0-15511 GCA_035563115.1 Solirubrobacteraceae bacterium | reverse complement strand
TCGTGGCCAGGTCGCGCTCCTCCGTGCCCGCCCCGCCGCGCCCGGACTCGTCGCCCGCGATCGGGCCGCCCTCCGTCCCCGGCACCGGCACGTCCGCCGGCGGGCCGATCAGCGCCTCGATCTCCGCCCGTCGCGACGTGTCCATCGCCCGCCACGACGGGTCGTAGCCGAAGACGTCCTCCAGCCGCGCCGTCGCGAACCCCTCGCCCAGCAGCTCCACGTGGTGCGGGCCGAGCAGCGCCGGGTGCATGACGCCCATCGAGCGCGAGAGCGAGAGCAGCTCGCCCCGCAGCGCGCGCACGTAGTTGGCCGCGCGCGCGTGCTTGACCTCCGGATCGAGGCCGTGCATCAGCCACCGGCTCTGCGTCGCGACGCCGGTCGGGCAGCCGCCGGTGTGGCAGCGCTGGGCCTGGATGCAGCCGATCGCGAGCATCGCCTCGCGGCCCACGTTGAGCATGTCGACGCCGAGCGCGAGCGCGAAGACCGCCTGGTCGGGCAGCCCGAGCCGCCCCGCGCCGATGAAGACGACGTCCTCGTGCAGCCCCTCGCGCGCGAACGCCCCGAAGAGCCGCGCGAAGCCGACCTTGAACGGGAGCGCGACGTGGTCGGCGAACGCCAGCGGCGCCGCGCCCGTGCCGCCCTCCGCCCCGTCGACGGTGACGAAGTCGGGCCCCGCGCCGGTCTCGCGCATCCGCCGCGCCAGCTCCTCCCAGAACTCGAGCTGGCCGACCGCCGACTTGACGCCCACCGGCAGCCCGGTCCGGTCCGCGATCGCCTCGACGAACGCGATGAGCGAGTCGACGTCGTGGAAGGCGGTGTGGCGCGCCGGGCTCACGCAGTCCTCGCCCTCCGGCACCCCGCGGATCTTCGCGATCTCCGGCGTGACCTTCGCGGCCGGCAGCATCCCGCCGAGCCCCGGCTTGGCGCCCTGGGAGAGCTTGATCTCGATCGCCCGCACCGGCGCCTCGGCGATCCGGTCGCACAGCCGGTCCAACGAGAACGCGCCGGCCTCATCGCGACAGCCGAAGTAGCCCGTGCCGATCTGGAAGACCAGCTCGCCGCCGTGCTTGTGCGCGTCGGCCAGGCCGCCCTCGCCCGTGTTGTGCAGGCACGGGGCCAAAGCGGCGCCGCGGTTGAGCGCCTCGACCGCCGGCGGCGACAGCGAGCCGTACGACATCCCGCTGATGTTCACGAGCGACGCCGGCCGGAACGCGTGGCGCCGCCCGTGCGCGCCGCCGAGCACCTTCGGCGCGGGCACGAGGTACTCGGGCGCGGAGCCCGGCGTCCCGCGCCGCGGCGCCGCGACGGGGAACGGCTGGTGCTTCATCACCAACCGCCCGGGGTCCTTCTCGACGTCGTCGTCGGTGCCGAAGCCGAAGGTGTTGACCTCCTTCTTCGACGACGCGTAGACCCACCGCCGCTGGTCGCGCGAGAAGGGCCGCTCCTCGTCGTTGCTCGTGACGATGTACTGCCGCAGCTCCGGCCCCACCGCCTCGAGCCAGTACCGGAAGTGGCCCGCCACCGGGAAGTTGCGCAGGATCGCGTGGCGGCGCTGCGCGAGGTCGTACGCCGTCACGCCCGCCAGGGCCGTCCCCATCGCCGCGCCGATGCGCCGTCTCGCAGTCACGCGGGTCTCTCTACCCGCGGCGGGCCGATGTACCCGCGCAGGCATCCCTGTGAAACACAGGTGTTCGCGGGTAATCGCGCTCTCACAAGCGGTTTTTCAGGGACTGGAACTCGGCGGAACAAGGAGCATCACGGTGCGCAAGGTGTGGTTGGGGCTCGCCCTCGTGGCGGCGATCGCGGTCGGGGTGTTCGCGTTGCGCGAGGACGGTGGCACCGTCGAGACGACCGCCGAGGCGGCGGACCTGCCGCCCACCGGCGAGATCGTCAAGCGCGTCGAGGCGATCCGCGGGCTGAAGTTCAAGACGGACCCGGAGGTCGAGTTCGTCACGAAGGACCAGCTCGACGGCCAGCTGAAGAAGATCGACCAGGCGGCGGCGAAGGACCTGACGGGCCGCTCGAAGGAGCGCGCGGAGGCGATGTCCGTCGCATCCACGGGCGTCATGGCGCTCACCGGGATCGTCCCGGAGAGCAAGCTCGACGACCTGGGCGGCAGCGGCGAGAGCGGCGTGCTCGGCCTGTACGTGCCCGAGCGCAAGCGGCTCTTCGTCGTCAAGGAGCTGGCCGACAAGGACCCGAAGCTCGCCGAGGCCGTCGTCGCGCACGAGCTGACGCACGCGCTGGAGGACCAGCACTTCCCGGGCTTCAGCCGCTCCAGCAAGCCGTTCGCCGAGAGCGCGATGGCCCGCCACGCGCTTCAGGAGGGCACCGCCACGATGGCCGAGCTGGAGTACCGCTCCAAGCACCTGGACGACAACCGCCCGATCGAGCAGATGATCGAGGAGGAGATCCGCGGCCGTCTGGGCGACGAGGACGCGCCTCCCGGCCTCAACGTCCTGAGCCAGTTCGACTACGCCGACGGCGCGACGTTCGTCCGCACGCTGCAGCGTCAGGGCGGCTGGAAGACCGTCGACCAGGCGCTCCGCCGCCCGCCGACGACCTCCAGCGCGATCCTCAACCCGGAGAAGTGGCCGACCGACCGGGCCGAGCGCCCGCGCTTCACCGTCACCGGCGCGCTCAACCAGCAGTGGCAGCGGCTCGCGCGTGCGGACCTGGGTGAGATCGACACGCTCGCGATCCTGGCGGCCGGCCTGCCGCTCGACCAGGCGCGCAAGGGCGCCGAGGGCTGGGCCGCCGGCCGCTTCGAGGCGTGGGCGACCGAGGACATCGAGGACTGCGAGGGCGCGTGCCGCGAGGCGCTCGCCGCCGCGCTCGTGTGGAAGACGGAGGACGAGGCGCAGCAGCGCGAGCTGACCGGCGCGCTGAAGGCCGCGCTCAAGCAGTCGGTCAGCGCGACGGAGATCGACGGCGTGCTGCGGATCGGCAAGGGCCACGCCGCCCAGGCCGCGCGCGGGAACGTGACCGTGCTCGCGTTCGCGCCGTCGCCCGAGGAGGCCAAGCGGGTCGCGGAGCAGGCGGCGCGCTGAACGCTCCCGGCCGGGCGTCGCGTGCGCGGCGCCCGGTCGGTAGGGTCGCGGGCCATGAACCAGAAGCGGCTGGCGGAGCTGCCCCTGTTCGAGGGGCTCGACGAGGAAGCGCTGCGGACCGTCTCGAAGGTCACGCAGGAGGTCAGCGTCCAGGAGGGCGCCGAGCTCGTCCGTGAGGGCGACTACTCCTACAACCTCTCGATCATCGACGAGGGCGAGGCCGAGGTCTCGCACGAGGGCGAGGTCATCGCGACGCTGAGGTCCGGCGACGTCTTCGGCGAGGTCGGCGTGATCAAGAAGGGCGTGCGGAGCGCGACCGTCCGCGCCTCGACGCCGATGCGGCTCATCACGCTCACCGGCTGGGACCTGCGCCGCCTGCGCAACCGGATCCCGGAGCTGGAGGAGCGCATCTCCAAGCTGGCCGCCGAGCGGGGCGGGGAGTAACGCCCGACCGGCCCGTCGCGCTCGCACTCGCGGGCGCGCTGACGATCGCGTTCTCGGCGATCCTCGTCCGGCTGGCCGAGGTGTCGCCCGAGAGCGCCGCCTTCTTCCGCTGCGCCTACGCGGTGCCGGTCCTCGCGCTGCTCGCGTACGGGGAGCGACGCAGGCTGGGTCCGCGCCCGCGCGACCTGCGCACCGCCCTCGTCGCCGGCACGCTGTTCGCCGCGACGCTGATCTTCTGGCACCACGCGATCGAGAACGTCGGCGCGGGGCTCTCGACCGTCCTGGGCAACCTCCAGGTCGTCTTCGTCGCGGTCGCCGCCTGGGCCGCCATGGGTGAGAAGCCGTCGCCGCGGGTGCTCGTGGCGCTCCCGATCGTCCTCACCGGCGTGGTCCTCATCTCCGGCCTGGTCGAGGACGGCGCCTACGGCGACGACCCGACGCTCGGCGTGGTCTACGGCCTGCTCAACGCGGTGACGTACGCGGCGTTCATCCTCCTGATGCGGCGGGCGAACGCGGGCGCGCGCCGCCCCGCCGGGCCGCTCCTCGACGTCTCCCTAGTGGCCGCCGTCGTGGCGCTGGCGTACGGCGAGGCGGCCGGCGCGATGGACCTCACACCGGGCTGGGAGGCGACGGCCTGGCTCGTCCTGCTGGCGCTCAGCTCGCAGGTGCTGGGCTGGATGCTCATCTCGGTCTCCCTCCCCCAGCTGCCCGCGGCGCTCGGGTCGGTGCTGCTCCTCCTCCAGCCGCTCGGCTCCGTCCTGCTGGGCGTCGCGATCTTCGACGAGGCGCCCAGCGCGCTCCAGGTCGTCGGCGGGGTGACGATCCTGGCCGGGGTCCTGGTGGCCACCGGGGCGCTCCGTCTACGCTCCGGCCCATGGAGCAGATCCCCGTCGAGCTGATCGTGTCCGAGGAGAGCGTCCGCGCCGGCCTCGCCGCGATGGAGCGCATCCACGGCCGTCACCTCGGCAACATGACCCCGGACGAGCAGAACACGGCCCGCGAGCACTGGCGCGCCCAGGTCGAGGAGGTCCTCCAGTCGGTCCGCAACGGCTTCGAGGACCCGCCGGCCGTGCTCGGCGCCGGCCGCGCCGTGATCTCCTTCGCGGACGCCGGCGGCGACGAGGTCCAGGTCGGCGCCTCGTTCATGCCCGAGCTGCGCGAGCTGCCCGGCGGCGAGGTCGAGGGCACGCCCGCCCAGCTCCTCGCGCTCTCCGCCCTCGAGTCGCTGGCCGAGGCCGGCGCCGAAGAGGGCGACGACGAGCCGCTCGTCTAGACGCCGCGCGTCTGGAGCCACAGCTCCAGGACGCCGAGCTGCCAGAGGACGTTGCCGCCGATGTTCGTCATCGTCGCGTTCGGGCGGGCCAGGAGCCGCTCGACCGCGGCGGGGTCGAACATCCCGCGCTCCCGGGCCTCGGGCGAGAGCAGCGCGTCGCGCACGAGCTGCACGTACGGCCCCTCCAGCTGCTTGAGCGCGGGCACCGGGAAGTAGCCCTTCTCGCGGTCGATCACCGACGCCGGCAGCACCGACCGCGCCGCGTCCTTGAGCACGCCCTTGCCGTCCTGCGCGAGCTTCAGCTCCCCCGGCACGCGCGCGGCCAGCTCGACGAACTCGTGGTCGAGGAACGGCGTGCGGCACTCCAGCCCCCACGCCATGGTCATGTTGTCAACGCGCTTGACCGGGTCGTCGACGAGCATCACCTCGGTGTCGAGGCGCAGCGCGCGCGAGAGCGGGCGGTCGGAGCCGGGCCGGGAGAAGTGCTCGCGCACGAACGCGCGGGACGGGTCGTGGTCGAGCTTGAAGTCGTCCGCGAGCAGGCCGAGCATCTCCGCGTGCGTGCGGTCGAAGAACGCGCCCGCGTAGACGTCGTCCCCCAGCCCCTGCGCGTCGAGCAGCGGCGGGTACCACGAGTAGCCGCCGAGCACCTCGTCGGCGCCCTGGCCGCTCTGCACGACCTTCACGTGCTTGGAGACCTCGCGCGAGAGCAGGTAGAACGCGACGACGTCGTGGGAGGTCATCGGTTCGGCCATCGCGCCGACGGCGTCGCGCAGCGCGGGGAAGAGCTCGTGGTCGGGCACGCGGATCTGGTGGTGCTGGGTGCCGTACTCCTTCGCCACGATGTCCGACCACTCGAACTCGTCGCCGGACTGGCCGCCGACGTCCTGGAAGCCGACGGAGAAGGTCTGGAGCCCGTGCTGGCCCTCCTCGGCGAGCAGGCCGACGATCAGCGAGCTGTCGATCCCGCCGCTCAGCAGCACGCCGACCGGCACGTCGCTCACCATCCGCTTGCGCACGGCGCGGCGCAGCGACTCGAGGATCAGCGTCGCCCAGCCCTCCTCGTCGACGTGCTCGAGCTCGCCGTGCTCCTCCCAGTCCGGCGCCCAGAACCGGCGCTCGGACCTCGCCCCGTCGCGCTCGACCGTGAGGATCGTCGCCGGCGGCAGCTTGCGCACGCCGGCGAGGATCGTCCGCGGCGGCGGCACGACGGCGTGCCAGGAGAGGTAGTGGTGGAGCGCGGTGCGGTCGATCGACGTGTCGACGCCGCCGCCCGCGAGGATCGCCGGGAGCGAGGAGGCGAACCGCAGCGCGCTGCCGCCCTCGACGTCCGCGAGGTACAGCGGCTTGATCCCGAGCCGGTCGCGGACGAGGTGCAGGCGCCCCGTGTCGCGCTCGGCGATCGCGAACGCGAACATCCCGTGGAGCTTGGACGGCGCGTCCGTCCCCCACCGGTGCCAGGCCTTGAGGATGACCTCGGTGTCCGAGTGGCCGGCGAACTCGTACCCCTCCGCCCTCAGCTCCTCGAGCAGCTCGGGGTAGTTGTAGACCATCCCGTTGAAGGCGATGGTCAGCCCGAGCTTGGGGTCGGTGAACGGCTGCGCCCCCGCGGGCGTCAGGTCGATGATGCTCAGGCGGCGGTGGCCGAGCGCGATGCCGTCCTGCGCCCACAGACCCGCGCCGTCCGGCCCGCGCCGGTCCAGCTCCGCCGCCATGCGCTCGACGGCGCCGACGTCCGCGCGGCCGCCGAAGCGGCGCTCACCCGCCAGCCCGCACACAGGTCAGCTGATGCTGACGACGCGCAGGTTGCGCTCGCCCTTCGGGGTGTGGATCTTGGCGATGTCGCCCTTCCGCTTGCCCTGGAGCGCCGTCCCCACCGGCGACTCGAAGGAGAGCTTGCCCTCCGACGGCGCCTGGTCGCGGGCGGCGACGAGCGTGTACTTCAGCGTCCGGCCCGAGCTCTCGTCCTCCAGCTCGACGGTGGAGCCGAAGCCGACGATGTCCGAGCCCTGCTGGACGTCGACCACCGTCGCGTTCTGGATCCGGTCACGCAGCTGGAGGATCTTCGTCTCGAGGAAGCCCTGGGCCTCCTTGGCCGCGTGGTACTCCGCGTTCTCCTTGAGGTCGCCGAACTCGCGAGCGGTCTTGATCTGCTCGGCGATCTTGAAGCGTTCCTCGGTCTCGAGCCGCTTGAGCTCCGCCTGCGCGGCCTCGAGACCCTCCTGCGTCATCACGTTCTCCATCTGGTCACAGTCTCGCATGCCCGCTGTGCGGGGCCGGAACCGTGACGGCGGTCACACCGCGACGCGGACGCGATCCTTGCCCGAGCGCTTGGCGTCGTAGAGCGCCGCGTCGGCGCGGGCGAGCAGGTCGGCGCGGTCGTGGGCGTCGGCGGGCCAGGAGGCGAGGCCGACGCTGACGCGGAGCGGCAGCTCGAACGGCGCGCACGCCACGGCGTCGCGCAGGCGCTCGGCGACCTCGACGGCGTCGTGTGCGTGGAGGCCCGGGAGCAGGACCATGAACTCCTCGCCGCCGACGCGGAAGACCGTGTCGCCGTCGCGGACGCCGCGGCGCAGCGCGTCGGCCACGCGCTGGAGCGCCTCGTCGCCGATCGGGTGACCGTGCGCGTCGTTGATCCGCTTGAAGTCGTCGATGTCGATGGCCGCAACCGTGAACGGCCAGTCGCCCGCGCGCTCGGAGCGCAGCAGGGCGTCGAGCGCCTCGTGGAAGGCGCGGTGGCCGAGCAGCCCGGTGAGGTGGTCGTGGCTGGCGAGGTGGGCCATCTGCTCGAGCCGGTGCGCGGAGTCCAGCGCGGTCGCGGCCTGGGCGGTGACGCCGGTGAGCCGCTCCAGCAGCGCGGGCGTGGGCGTGAGGCGCTCGGGGTGGTCGTCCACCACGGAGCTGAGGAGGCCGTGGAAGACGCCGCGCGCGACGATCGGCGTCACGACGCACAGCTGGGCGCCGGTGCGGCGCAGGAGCGGGCCGAGGTACGGGTCCTCGGTGTCGGCGGTGAAGAACTGGGGCTCGGGCCGCGGGTCGGCGGTGATGGCCGCCATCGCCGGGCTCTGCTCGGCCGTGACGCGCACCTGGCGCAGCTGCTCGGCGACCTCGGGCGTGACGTCGGTGCTCGTGCGGTAGAAGAGCGCGCGCTCGGCGTCGTCCCACAGGTAGACGACGACGCGGTCGCAGTCGACGATGGCGGGAACGGCCTGGGCGAGCCGCTCGGCGACGACGTCGACGGTCGGCGCGGCGGCCAGCGCCTGGGCGAGCGCGAGGAGGACGTGCGCCTGCTCCTCGCGGCGACGGGCGGCGTCGAGCGCGGCGTGGGTGTCGAGGACGGCGGCGGCGTAGCCCGCGTAGATCTCCAGCAGATCCTGCTCGTGCGGGAAGAACGCGCCGCCGGGCGAGACGGCCATCAGGGTCCCGTACGCGCGCGTCGCGGAGGCGATCGGGGCGACGAGCCGGCCGCCGGCGGTGGCGCGGGCGTCGTCGAGGAGCTCGAGCGCGGCGGCGTGGACGTCCTCGCCGAGGTCGTAGCCGCGGTGGTGGACGTGCAGCTCCTCCGGGTCGCCGGCGCGGACGGCGAGCAGGTGGCGCGGGGCTTGAACGGTGGTGGCCGCGCGCTCGGTAATCCGCTGCAGGGCGGTGTCGAGGTCGTCGAGGCCGATGAGGTCGCGCGCGGTCGCGTACATCGACTCGAGCCGCTCGGTCATGCCGGAGATCTGCTGCTCGAGCGCGGTGACGAGCACCTGCGGGTCGGCGGCCTGGGCGGCCAGGGCGGCGTCCCACGTGGCGACGTACGTGCACGGGCCCTCGCCGCGCAGCTCGCACTGCGGGTGGTCGACGAGCGCGGGCGGGAGGCCGAAGAGGCAGGGCGGCTGGGAGAGCGTGCCGCGCGTGAGCGCGCACATGTGCCGGTCGCGGACGTAGCCGGGGCGCGTGATCGAGCGGACGACGGCCCGGCCGGGCCGGACCTCGACGCGCTCGAGCTTGGAGACCGTCGAGAACTTCGTCATCGCGATGGCGATCTGGTCGAAGACCGCCTCCGGCGAGCCGAGCGAGCGGAGCACGGTGCTGACCGACGTGCCGGCGAAGCGGCGGACGGTCTCCTCCCCCACGCGGCGGGCGATGTCGTCGTCGCCGGCGACCTGCGCGGCGGTCTCGAAGAGGGCGGTGACGTCCGCGTACGGGATCCAGTTCGCGTCGTCGGTGAGGTGCTCGACCGTGTACGGGATGCCCGAGCGGCGGACGACGTCGTCGACCGCGGACTCGCCGAGCGTCGCGCGGATGCGGGCGAGCAGCAGGCTGCTCGTCGCGCACGCGACCTTCCCGGTGACCCCGTCGGTGTCCATCAGGAGCTTCATCGGCAGGAAGGACGAGGAACTTTCGCGATCCGCTTGTGCGTCGCCTGACGCTGGTGGTCTGGCGCCTCCGGGGGACGCCAGGGGAGGTCGGGGGTGCGGAACCGGGGAACCCCCGATGCCCTTGACCCGCGGGGCGAGGAGGGTGAGCGTCATGACCAGGACACAACGCCTCACGCTCGCCGTCGTGTCCGCCGCGACGGCGATGCTCATGCTCGACATCGCGGTGGTGAACACGGCGCTGCCGGACATCGCCGCAGACCTCGACACCGGCCTCGGAGGGCTGCAGTGGGTGGTCGACGCCTACACGCTCGCGCTGGCGAGCGTCGTGCTCTCCGCCGGCTTCCTCGCCGACCGCCTCGGGCGGCGGCGGCTCTTCTACGTCGGGTTGACGATCTTCACCCTGACCTCGGTGGTGTGCGGCGTCGCGCCGTCGATCGAGGTGCTCAACACCGCGCGTGCCGTGCAGGGCATCGGCGCCGCGCTCATGTTCGCGGTCTCGCTGGCGCTGCTCGCGCACGCGTTCCCGGGGGCGAAGGAGCGCGCTGGTGCGCTCGCCGTCTACGGGGCGACGATCGGCGCCTCGTTCGCGGTCGGGCCGCTCGTCGGCGGTGCGCTGACCTCGGGCCTGTCGTGGAACTGGGTCTTCCTCGTGAACATCCCGCTCGGCCTCGCCTGCCTCTGGCTGACCCGCGTGGGGGTCGAGGAGTCGCGTGACCCGGCGCCGCGCCGGATCGACTGGCCGGGCCAGTTCACGTTGGCGCCCGGGCTCTTCCTGCTGGTGCTCGCGCTGCTGCGGGGCAACGAGGACGGGTGGACGTCCGCGCTCATCCTGTCGCTCTTCGCCGGCGCCGCCGTGCTGCTGGCCGCGTTCGTGGCGATCCAGGCGCGGGTGGCCGAGCCGATGCTGCCGCTGGGGCTCTTCCGCAACGGCGACTTCTCCGGGGCGCAGATCAGCGCCTTCGCGATCTCCGCCTCGCTCTTCGCCGTCTTCCTCTACGTGACGCTGTACCTCCAGCAGATCCTCGGCCTGTCCGCGGTGGAGGCCGGCCTGGCGTACATCCCGGGCACGATCCTCAACCTCGTGGTCGCGGGCGCGACCGCGTCTTTCCTGGAGCGCGGTGTCTCACCGCGGGTGCTGATCTCGCTCGGCCTCGCGCTGGTGAGCGCCGGCATGGTCGGGATGGCGCTCGTCGCCGAGACCGACTCGGCGTGGTGGGTGCTGCTCCCCGGCTTCATGGTCGGGATGGTCGGCACGGGCATGTTCAACCCGGCGGTCTCGAACGTCGCTTTGTCGTCGGTCGCGGCCGACCAGTCCGGCCTCGCCGCGGGCGTCAACGACACGTTCCGCCAGGCGGGGATCGCCGTCGGCGTCGCGGCGCTCGGCGCTCTGGTCCCGGCCGAAGCGGCGTTGGGCGGCGGCTCGGCGGCGGAGTACGTCGACGGCATGAACGAGGCGCTGTTGGCCGGCGCCGCCCTCGCCTTCCTCGGCGCGGTCGCGGCAGCGATCCTCATCGGCCGCAAGACGGCCCCGGTCCCCGCGCCGGCCGACGTCGCGGTCGAAGCCGCCACCTGAGCGGCCGCAGCGCATCGCGCGACGCCTTTGGTACCGCATGGGTACGAAAGGCGTCGCGCGCCGTGGTCAGGACAGCGGCTTGGCGAGCTGGAGGTTCGCGGCGTGGTCGGGGTCCACGAGGGCCTCGGCGGCCGTGCGCTCGTCCGGGAGGGAGAGGACGGTGCCGTCGCGGTCGAGGAAGAGGAAGCGGTCCATGCGCTTGAGGAAGGTGCGGTCGTGGGAGACGGCGACGACCGTGCCCTCGAACTCCTCCAGCGCCTGCTCGAGCGCCTCGGACGAGTCGATGTCGAGGTTGTCGGTCGGCTCGTCGAGAAGCAGGAGGTTGTGGCCCTCCAGCTCCAGGCAGAGGATCTCGAGCCGCGCCTTCTGGCCGCCGCTCAAGGTCTCGTACGTGCGGCGCGCGGCGTCGACGAGGCCGTAGGCGGCGAGCGACTGGAGCGCCTTCTGGTCGTTGCCGGTCCGCTCGTGGACGACGTCGATCAGCACCTTGCCCGCGAACTCGGGCCGGACGTTGAGCTGCGTGAAGTGGCCGATCGAGACGCGCGGGCCGAGGCCGACGCTCCCGGACGACGGCTCCGACTCCCCCGCGAGCGCGCGCATGATGTGCGTCTTGCCGCCGCCGTTAGGGCCGATGAGGCCGACGCGCTCGCCGTGGTGGATCTCGTCGTCGAACGGGCGCACGAGCCCGTCGATCCCGACGTGCTGGAGGTTGAGCACCCGCCGCGCCGCGTCGCCGCCGCGGATGCGGACCTTGATCTGCCGGTCGGCGACCGGGGGCGGCGGCGGGCCGGCGTCGACCCAGCGGCGCCAGCGCGACTCGGCCGCGTCGGCGCGCTTGGCCCACTCGGGCGCGTACCGCGCGCGCTCCTTGAAGCGGCGCACGAGCTCCTTGAGCCGCTTCTCCTCCTCGTGCCAGCGCTTGACCGCGTCGCCCATCCGGCGCTGGCGCTCGGCACGCGCCTCCGGGTACGTCGCGTACGAGCCGCCGTGGATCCAGCAGCCGCGCCCCTCCAACGTGAGGATCTGCTTGACGGCGGAGGCCAGCAGCTCCCGGTCGTGGGAGATCACGAGGACGGTCTTCTTCGTCTGCGCGATCTGCTGCTCGAGCTCGCGCTTGGCGGGGACGTCGAGGAAGTTGTCGGGCTCGTCGAGGAGGAGGACGTCGGCGTCGGAGCGGAAGAGCACGTCGAGGACGAGCCGCTTGCGCTCGCCCCCGCTCAGCGTCTCCGCGCGCTGCTCGGCGATCTCGGCGAACGAGCGGCCGGTGATGACGCGCGCGGAGCGGTCCCACTGCGCCTCGAGCTCGTAGCCGCCCAGCTCGGACCACTCGCCGATCGCCTCGCCGAGCGCCATCCCGGCCTCGTCGTCGCCCTCGGCCAGCTTGCGCTCCGCCTCGGCCATCTTGAGGCCGGGCGCGCGCAGGATCGGCGGCGCGAGCGCGGTCAGGAGCTCCCGCACCGTCTGCTCCGCCCGCCCGACGCCCACGTCCTGCGGCATGTACGCGAGCGTCCCGCCGTACGCCGTCGCCCCCTCGTCCGCCGGCAGCAGCCCGGTGATCACCTTCAGCAGCGTCGACTTGCCGACGCCGTTCGCGCCGATCAGCCCGGTCTTGCTGCCGGGCGAGAGCGTGAAGGAGACCGACTCGAAGAGCAGGTCCCCACCGGGATGCGCGTACGCGAGGTCGGAAGCGGAGACGTGGCCCATGGACCAGCCAGCCTACGAGCGCCCACGTCCCCCGTTGGTCAGCTCCGCGCGGTTCGAACCGCCCGCGCCGGGCGACCTAGCGGACGGGGACCGGGAGGGTGGCGACGGAGCGGAGGCCGTCGTTGTCGGTGACGGTGAGGGTGGCGGTGTGGTCGCCGGAGGTGGGGTAGGTCCACCAGACCTTGACGCCGGGCGAGTAGGTGGTCTGGTCGGGGTGGCCGTCGCCGTCGAGGTCCCACTCGAGGCGCTCGACGCGGCCGTCGGGGTCGAGCGTGCCGTTGGCGGAGAAGGCGAGGGAGGCGCCGGCGAGCGGGGTGCTCCAGACGAGCGCGAGCTGCGCGCGCGGGCGCTGGAGGACGCGGAGAGAGGCGGTCGTGACCTTGGCGGCGCCGAAGTCGTCGGTGACCCGCAGCCGCACCTTGACCCAGCCGGCGGAGGTGAACGTCCACGTCGGCTGGGCGCCGGCGGTCTCGAACAGCCCGTCGTCGTCGAGGTCCCACTCGTACGACGCGACGCGCGAGTCGGGGTCGACCGAGCCGGACGCGTCGAGCGTCGTGGGCTCGTCGAGCACGACCTGCGCGGGAAGCCCGACCACGGCGTTCGGCGCGTCGTTCGTGACCTCGACCCGCACCGTCGTCTCCGCGCGCTGGCCCCACGCGTCGGTCACGGCGAGACGCACGTCGCGGCCGCCGGGCGCGGTGAAGCGGGTCGTGGCGGAGCGGCCGGCCGCCTCGTAGGTGCCGTTGCCGTCGAAGTCCCACGCGTAGGAGAGCGCCGCGCCGTCGGGCGAGGAGGAGCGGCCCGCGTCGAACGTCGCGACCGCGTTGACCGCCACCCGCGAGGGTCCGTTCCCCTTGGCGACCGGCGGACGGCCCGCCGCCTTCGGCGTCACGACCGGCTGCGTCGGCGCGGCGTCGCCCGCGGTGACCGTCAGCGTCTGGTGCGCGTAGCTCGTGCGGCCCTTGCGGTCGCGCACCCGGAGCCCGATCCGCACGGCGCCCGGCTTCGCGTACGCCCGCTCGGCGTTGTCGCTCGCGCCGTCGTCGTACGCGCCGTCGCCGTCGAGGTCCCACGCGTACTTGGTCAGATCGCCCGACGAGTCGTTGGCGGAGAACCCGGCGGGCTCGCCGACCTGGACCGCCGTCCCCGGGTAGACGCTGATCCGCGCGATCGGCTTCTGCCCACCGTTGCGCGTCGGCGTGGAGGGCTTCTCCGAACCGCCCGACGGCTTCGTCGACGTCACCTTCCCGCCCGTCGCCACCCGCGCGTACCCCTGCGCCTCGCCCCACCGGCGCCACCGACGCGCGACGCGGTTGGAGGAGTTGCCCTCGATCGTCGTCAGGGTCCCGTTCTTGTAGACCTGCTCGACCAGCCCGACGTGCTGCGGGAAGACGATGAGGTCCCCGCTGCGCGGCGTCTTCTTCCAACGGCCGGTCTTCGCCGCCCACGAGCGCAGGTACGGCACGTAGCCGAAGCCCGCGCCGGCCGGCCCGAGCGGCCGCCCCGCCTTCCGCGCCACCCACGACACGAAGTACGCGCACCACGGTGCCGGGTAGAAGCGCGGCGACGTCGAGCCGCCGTACATGCGGATCCGCCCGCCCTTGTTCGACCCGTCCGGGATCTCGCGGACGCCCTTGCGCAGCTCGCCGCGGGCGATGGCGACCATCCGCGCGGCGGCGCTCGCGGCCCGGGCCTCCCCCGGCCTGGCGGCGGCACCGGCGAGCGAAACGAGACCCGTCGCGAGCGCGAGCACGGCGAGGAGGAGCGGGAGGGAACGGCGACGGACGGGGAACGACATGCCCGCCGGGGATCGGCACGTCGATGCACCGAATGGAGGCGCATGGACGGACGGTCGGGACGCGAACGCGCCTGCGCGGCCCGAGCCTCCGCGAGTCCCCCACCCCGCGTCGCGCATGCGGCCACCGGGAAGGGATCTCGGAGACGTGCGCTCTCCGCTCGGCAGCCTGCTCCGGGATGACGTGGCGCCCGGCGTCGCGGCGCGGGTGGGCGCGCTCGCGTCCCTGCTCGTCGCCACCTTCGCCGCGGGCGCCGCCGTCGTCCTGGCCGGCCACGGCGGTCCGGGCACGGACACGACGGCCGAGCAGGTCGCGCTCATCGCGCCGATGGCGGTCGCCGCCGTGCTCGCCGCCACGCGTCCGCTCCGCGTCGACCGGAACCGCCTGCCGTGGGCGCTCCAGGCGGTCGGGATCGGCTGCTACGCCACCGGCTTCGTCGCCTGGTACGCGGGTCTGGGCCGCGAGCTGTCGAGCCTCCTGTGGGCCGCCTTCTACCCGCTCGCCTACGCCTGCGGGGCGCTCCTCATCCGCTCGTGGGCGCGCGACATCCGCTCCCCCGCGCTGCTGGACGGCGTGATCGCCGGCTGCGGCGCGGCGGCCCTCGTCGCCGCCCTCTTCCTGCGGCCGCTCACCGACTTCGCCACCGACGGCGCCGACGTGATCCTCGCGTACACGTACCCGCTCGTCGACGTGATCCTGCTCGCCACCGTGCTCGTCGGCGCGGCCGTCGCGCGCGCGGTGCCCGACCGCGCGTGGATCCTCGCCGGGCTGTGCTTCGCCGCGCTCTTCGCGGGCGACATGGGCGACCTCGTCCAGGTGGACGAGCGCGCCGGCGGCCTGGCCTACCCGACGGTCCCCGCCGTCCTGTGGATGGGCGGCATGGCGCTGCTGGCGTTCGCCGCCTGGCAGCCCGAGCGGGAGGTCCGCCTGGAGGCGCGCGACTGGCTGAGCTGGTCGACGCTGGCCGTCCCCGCCTGCTTCGTGACGTCGTCCGTCGTCCTCCTGCTGCTCCTCGACATCACCGAGCGGCCGGTGGTGACGGCGCTCGCCGCGGCGACGGTGCTGGCCGCCGTCGTCCGCACCGTGCTCATGTACGGGGAGCTGCGCAAGGCGACGGCGACGAACCGGATCGTCATGACCGACGACCTGACCGGCCTGGCGACCCGGCGCGGCCTGACGCTGCGTGTCGCCGACGAGCTGGCCGACGCCCGCCGCGGCGACGAGCCGCTCGCGATCGTGACGCTCGACATCGACGGCTTCGGCGCGGTGACGGGCGCGCTCGGCGCGCGGGCGGGCGACGAGGTGCT
>DATMVO010000183.1:0-3102 GCA_035563115.1 Solirubrobacteraceae bacterium | reverse complement strand
GCTCGGGCGCGAGCCGGCCGAGGCGCTCGGCGCCGGCGAGGGCCGCACGGCCGTGCTCGAGCAGCAGCTCATGCAGCACCGCCGCCTGCGCGCGCAGCTCGCCCGTGAGCTGGAGGCCGTACGCTCGCGTGAGGCGGAGCTGGGCGACGAGATGTCCCGCCTGACCCACGAGCGCGACCAGCTCGCCGGCGAGCTCGAGGCCGTCCGGGCCGCCAGCGCGACCTCCCGCGAGGCCGCGGAGAGCGCCCTGGACGACGCGCGCGACCGCGTCGCCTACCTCGAGCGGCGGCTGATCGAGCTCCAGGCCCGCGGCGGCGACGCCGCGCGCTAGCCGGCCAGGAAGCGGGCCACGCGCTCGACCTCGGCGTCGAGCGTCCGGTCCGCCACGCGGCCCAGGCCCCCGCGCACGAGCCGCTCGCGCAGCGCCGGGTCGTCCGCGAGCCGGGTGAGCAGCTCCGCCGCCGCGTCGGGATCGCCCGCCGGCATCAGCAGCGCGTCCTCCCCCGCCGCCGCCGGCACCCCGCCGACCGCGGTGGCGACGACGGGCGTGCCCGCCGCGAACGCCTCGAAGAGCACCTGCGGCAGCCCCTCCGTCCAGGTCACGTGCAGGAACGCCGCGCTGGAGCGGTAGACCTCGCGCAGCTCGGCGTGGTCGACGTAGCCGCGTAGGTCGGCCGCGTCGGCGACGCCCAGCTCCTCCAGCCGGTCGGCGAGCGCGCCGGCCAGCGGGCCGTCGCCGCAGATCACCATCCGCCAGGCGGGGTCGCGCTCGCGCAGGCGGGCGAGGACGTCCGCGAGCATCAGCGGGTTCTTCTCCGCGTCCAGCCGGCCCACGCTCAGCACCTGCCGCGGCCCGGCGGCGTCCCAGCGGGCCAGCGCCGCCTCCGGCTCCACGAGGTCCTCGGCGCGGACGAGCGAGACGTTCAGCTCCAGCACGGCGCGCGCGGCGCGGTAGTTCGCGGCGAGCTCCGGCCCGACCACGATCACCGGCACGACGCGCGCGAGCGCCCGCCAGGCGCCCTCCAGCACGTCGGCGACGACGTGCAGCAGCCGCCGGCCCGGGCGGCGCGAGCGCACGTAGACCGGCAGGTCCTGGCGGACGCCGAGGACGACGCGGCGGCGGCGCAGCAGCGCGAGCAGGGCGAACGCGATCCCGTGCGGGTGCGGGCCGAGCAGCCAGACGGCGTCCAGCTCGTCGAGCGCCCGCCAGAAGCGGCGCATGGCGGCGACCAGCCCGGCGAGGGCGAGATGCGGCCGGCCGAGGGAGGGGTAGTAGGGAAGGGCGACGAACCCCGTGTCCGGCGGCAGCTCGTAGTGCCAGGTCCCGGGCTCGGGCTCCAGCCGGCCGATGACGACGAGCCGATCGGCGTGCCCCGCGATCGCGGCGACGAAGAGCAAGAACGCTCGCTCGCCGTAAACACGGGAGCCCGTCTGCCGATAGACGTAGTCTGTGAAGACCCCGATCCGCCGGGGTGCCTTGAGAGATGCCGCCAAGGGCGAGCATCGTAGGAGATCCGGCACGTGAGCATGAGCAGGGACCCCCGAACCCAGAACACCGAGAGCGACTGGCTCACGCCGCACACCGAGCAGCAGACGCTCGCGCGGTACATCACCACCGTGCGCGAGCGCTGGTGGCTGATCGCCGCGTGCACGGTGGTCTCCGTCCTCGTCGCGCTCGCGTACGTGAGCACCGCCACCAAGGTCTTCGAGGCGAGCGCCGACCTGCTCGTCACGCCGGTCGCCGGCGACGACGAGACGACGCTCGGCCTGGGGCTGATCCGCGACACGAACGACCCGACGAGCGACGTCTCCACGGCCGCGCGCTACGTGGCCAGCGTGCCGGTCGCGCGCCTCGTCAAGACCGAGCTGCGCTCCCCGGACACCCCGGAGGACCTGCTCAAGTCCGTCCAGATCCAGCCCGTCGCGCAGTCGAGCATCGTCACGGTGACCGCCAGCGCCGGCAGCGCCGGGCAGGCCGCGCGGACCGCGAACGCGTTCGCGGTCGAGGCCGTCCGGCTGCGCACGCAGCAGCTGCGCGACCAGCTCGACCTCACGATCCCGGCCCTGCGCCGCCAGCTCAGCCGGCTGCCGCAGACCGACGAGGCCAGCCGCGAGGGCGTCCAGGCCCGCATCGACGCGCTCGAGGCGCTGCGCGGCGTGCCGGATCCGACGATCCGCGTCCTCACGCCGGCCACGCCGCCGCCGACCCAGTCCGCGCCGCGCCCCGTGCTCGCGATGGCGGCCGGCCTCTTCGGCGGCCTCCTGCTCGGCCTCGGCGGCGCCTTCGGCCTCCAGGCGCTCGATCCGCGCCTGCGTCGCGAGGACCAGCTGCGCGAGCTCTACCAGCTCCCGATCCTCACCCGCGTGCCCGCCGAGCCGCGCGACAGCCGCCGCGGCGCGATCTCGCCCAACCGGCTCAGCCCGGCCACGTCCGAGGCGTACCGGACGCTGCGCGCCGGTCTGGCGGCCCTGCGCAGCCAGGACCTGCGGACGGGCTCGATCCTCGTCACCGGGTCGTCGCCGGGCGAGGGCAAGACGACGACGGCGATCAACCTCGCCCAGTCGCTCGTCGCCGCCGGCAACAAGGTCATCCTCATCGAGGCCGACGTCCACCGGCCGCAGATCGGCGCCGCCCTCGGCGTCCGCGCGCGGTACGGCCTCTCGGGCGTCCTGATCCGGCAGATCTCGCTCGAGGACGCGCTCATCACGACCGAGGAGTACGGCCCCGACCTGCAGCTCCTGCTCGTCGACCGGCCCGGCACCGCGACGGCCGACCGCCTCTCGCTGCCGACGGCGCGCGAGCTCGTCCACGAGGCCGAGCAGCTCGCCGACTACGTCGTGATCGACTCGCCGCCGCTCACCGAGGTCGTCGACGCGCTGCCGCTGACCCAGGAGGTCACGGACGTGCTCGTGGTCGCCCGCCTGGGCCGCACGAAGCTGCGCAAGCTGGCGGAGCTGGGCGAGATCCTCGGCCGCAACGGGGTCCGGCCCGCGGGCGTCGCCCTGATCGGCGTCGAGCGCTCGCGCCTGGTCTACGCCTACACGGCGGACCCGGCGGCCGAGACGCCGGCGCCCGCCCTCCCCCGCGCGTAGGCGCCGGCG
>DATMVO010000182.1:0-4355 GCA_035563115.1 Solirubrobacteraceae bacterium | reverse complement strand
GCTCGAGCACCGGCCCGATCCGGTCGAGCGCGTCGGGCGAGCCCAGCTCGGTCGCCGGCAGCGAGAGCCCGACACGGCCGCGCGCCAGCGCACGGTCGACGTCGGAGAGCACGAGGTCGTTCAGCGCCACCGCGCCCCACGCCAGCCGGTCGGAGGCGAACCCGTCGGCGTCCGCGTCCCACGCCGCGATCAGCGCGCGCGCCTCGTCGCCCGGAAGCCGCTCGACGCCCAACGCGCTCGACAGCGCGAGCACCGCGACGTCGGCGTCGTCCGCCGCCAGCGCCGGGACGTCGGCGAGCGCGTACGGCGCCTCGCCGGCCAGCTCCAGCACCCAGCCGCCGTCGGCTCCGACGCGCAGCCGCGGCGGCGCGTCGCGCGTGGCCAGCGCCGCGATCAGGTTCGGGGTCCACGCGTGCTGGTGGACGTCGATCGTGCGCATCAGAGGCTCACCTCCCGCAGCTTCCCCGTCTCGACCTCGTAGACGAACCCGCGCACGCTCTCCTTGCGCGGGATGAACGGCGACGCCTTGATGCGCGCGGCGGACTGGCGGACGTCCTCGTCCAGGTCGGTGAACGACTCGGCCGCCCACTCCGGCTTGATCCCGGTGTCGTCCTGCACCTGCCGCTTGAAGTCGTCGTCGGTGAAGGTGAGCATGCCGCAGTCGGTGTGGTGGATGAGGACGATCTCCTCGGTCCCCAGCAGCCGCTGCGAGATCGCCAGCGAGCGGATCTCGTCGTCGGTCACGACGCCGCCCGCGTTGCGGATCACGTGCGCGTCGCCCTCCTCCAGCCCCAGCAGCTTCGACGGCAGCAGCCGCGCGTCCATGCACGCGACGATCGCGACCTTCCGCGCCGGCGGCAGCGGCAGGTCGCCCTTGGTGAACTCGGCGGCGTAGGCCTCGGCGTTCTTCAGCAGCTCGTCGGTGGTGCTCATGGGGCGGGTTCTCCGGAATCTCGGTCGGATTTCCTAGGTTTCTACACCAACATACTCGACAAGTCCAGCCCACCTTGAGCCGGACGCCCCGTGCGCGGCGACCGCACAGGGACCCTTGACTTGGACACCACGGACGTGTTCAGTTCGTGACCATGCGCATCAACCGGTATGTCGGCGTGCTCGCTGCGGCAGCGCTCGCCCTCCTCGCTCCGAACGCCTCCGCGTTCACCAACGTCGCTGTGGGTGATGCCGCCTCAGCCGAGGTCTCCTCGTCCACGATCACGTTCGGCAGCTTCTCGAGCTGCACGGGCGGGACGATGAGCCTCGTCGCGACGCAGGACGACGGCCCCGGCGCGGGCGGCACCTTCAGCGTCCCTGCCGCGACGTTCACCGGCTGCCAGGTCTTCGGCAGCGCGGCGACGTTCACGCCGGACACGACGACGCCCTGGACGTTCGCGGTCAACGGCGCCGGCGCGGCCAGGATCTCCGGCATCGACTTCACCGAGCGCTGGGGCCCCTTGACCTGCCGCTATCAGGGCGCCATCAGCGGCGCCTACAGCCAGTCCAACGGGCAGATGGTCCTCTCGGGCAGCATCACCCGGACCAGCGGCTCGACCCTGTGCGCGTCGAGCATGGCGGTGTCGGGGACGTACACCATCCGCAACGCCGCCAACGCCTTCGTCCTGCTCTGACGCACCTCGCGCTCAGCGCAGCGCCGCCGCCTCGCCCATCCGCGCCCCGTCCACGTCGTGGTGGAGCTGGGCGGCGACGCGCTCGCGAAACTCGACGAACTCGGGAGCGGTGCGGAGGGCGCGGGTGCGGGGCTCGCCGGCCAGCGGGACGGGCTCGTCGAAGACGACGCGGCCGGGGCGCGGGGACATGACGAGCACGCGCGTGCCGAGGAAGACGGCCTCCTCGACGCTGTGGGTGACGAGCACCGCCGTCCGGCCCGAGCCCTCCCAGATGCGGTGCAGCTCGCCCTGCATCTGCTCGCGCGTCAGCGCGTCCAGCGCCCCGAACGGCTCGTCCAGGAGCATGATCCGCGGCTCCCCCGCGAGCATCCGCGCGATCTGGCAGCGCTGCTGCATGCCGCCGCTCAGCTCGTACGGCCGCGCGTCGGCGAACTCGCTCAGCCCGACCGCGGCGAGCTGGGCGTCGGCCGCGGCGCGGCGCGCCGACTTCGCCACGCCCTTCATGCGCGGCCCGAAGGCGACGTTGTCGCGGACGGTCAGCCACGGGTAGAGGTTCGGGTGCTGGAAGACGACGCCGCGGTCCGGCCCCGGCTCGCGCACCTCGACGCCCTCCACCGACACGGTGCCGGACGACGGCCGCACGAACCCCGCGATCAGCGAGAGGAGCGTCGACTTCCCGCACCCGGACGGCCCGACGATCGCGACCAGCTCGCCGGGCGCGATCTCCAGGTCAACCGGGCCGAGCGCCTCGACCCCGTCCCGGCGTCCGCCACCGCCGTAGCGATGGCGGACGCCGGCGAGGAGCACGCTCACCCCTGCGCCACCTGCTGCGCGAACTCGGGCTTGACCGCGTCCGCGTACGACGCCTCGTCCTGCGTCTTCGGGATCTGGCCGAGCTCCTGGTTGAACGTCGCGGTCGCGAACAGCGCCTTGCCGAGCCCGTCGCCCAGCGCGTCCGCCGCCGCCTGCTGCGACGCGTCGAGGAAGATCAGGTCCTCCATCTGCGCCTTGGCCTCCGCCGGCTCGAGGTTGAGCTCGGCGGCGACGTCCTCCGCGGCCTTGTCGGGCTGCGAGCGGATGAGCTTCACGGCCCGGTCCTGCTGGGCGACCCAGGTCTTCACCGCGTCCGGGTACTGCTCGGCGAAGTCGTTCGCGACGACGGCCAGGTCGTACGTCGTCTTGCCCTTCTCCGCGAGCTGCTCGGAGTCGGCGAGGATCGTCGCGCCGTCCTTGACGAGCTGCGCGAGCACCGGGTTCCAGACGTACGCCGCGTCGATGTCCCCGCGTTCCCACGCGGCGGCGATGTCCGGCGGCTCCGCGTCGACGATCTTCACGTCCTTCTGCTCCAGCCCGGCCTCCTGCAGCGCGGCCAGCAGCGAGTAGTGCGAGGTCGACGCGAGCGGCGTGGCGATCTTCTTGCCCTTGAGCTGCGCGATCGACGTGATGCCCTTGCGCGCGGTCAGCGCCTCGGCCTTGCCGATGACGTCGTGGATCCACGGCACCTGGTACTCGAGCGGCTGGGAGAGCCCGCGCGAGACCGGCGAGGAGCCGGCGAGGCCGATGTCGAGCGAGTCCGCGGCGATGGCCTCGTTGACCGAGCCGCCGGAGTCGAACTGCTTCCACTCGATCTTCGTGTCGGGCAGCGCCTGCTCCAGCCACCCCTCGTGCTTGACGATCAGGTCGCCGTTGGGGATGGCCTGGTAGCCGATCACGAGCTTCTCGGGCGCCTTGGCGGACGCGCCGGAGCCGGAGCCCGCGGTGGCGGTGGAGTCGGAGTCGTCGCCGCAGGCGGCGACGAGGAGCGCGGCGGCCGCGAGCAGCACGCCCGCGCCGTGGCGGATGTTCATCGGGGGTGGTCCTCCGTGTGGGGTGTGGGGCGATGCGGCGGGGTCATCCCTTGCCCCGCCAGGGCACGACGCCGCGTTCGATCTGCTTGACGAGCTGGTCGAGGAGCAGCGCGGTGAGGCCGATCACGACGATGCACAGCACCGCCACGTCGGTCTGCTGGAACTTCTTGGTCGTCCACGCGAGGCCGCCGATGCCGGGGATCCCGTCGACGGTCTCGGCGGCGACGATCGTCGTCCACGCGAACCCGATCGCCAGCCGCGTGCCGGTGAAGACCTCCGGCAGGACACTGGGGAGCTGGACGTGCCGGAGCACCTGCCAGCGTGACGCGCCGAGCACGCGGGCGGCGTGGACGCGGTCCTCCCGGATCGCCTGGACGCCGCCGACGACCGACAGCGCGATGGGCGGGAACGCGGTGAGGAAGAGGAGCCAGACCTTCGACGCGTTGCCGATCCCGAACCAGATGATCAGCAGCGAGAAGTAGGCCAGCGGCGGCAGCGAGCGCAGGAACGTGACGTACGGCTCGGCGATGATCTGGAACGGGCGCACGGTCGCGAGCAGGAGCCCGACGACGACGCCCGCGACGATCGCCAGCCCGACGCCCGCGCCGATCCGGCCGAGGCTGTGGAGCAGGTGGTCGTGCAGGTAGTAGCCGCTCAGCCCGACCTGGCCGTCGTGGACGGTCTCGGACTCGACGAACCGGTCCCACACCTGGCCCGGGTCGGGCACGAAGAGGTCGGACCAGACGTCGAGCTTCGCGACGAGCCACCAGCCGAAGAGGAAGACGGCGAGCGAGAGGAGCCGGGCCGCGGCGCGGCGCCAGCCGGAGCCGGCGGCGGCGAGACGCACGCGCGGGCGGGCCGCGACGGACGCCATCAGACCGGC
>DATMVO010000181.1:0-2108 GCA_035563115.1 Solirubrobacteraceae bacterium | reverse complement strand
GGCCCGGCCGGCGCCGGCAAGACCCGCGCGACCGCCGCGCTGGCCGCCGCCTACGCCACGTCCGACCTGCCCGTCGTCGCGATGAGCCTCAAGCCGCGTGACGTCGGCGCGGAGCTGACCGAGCTGCTCGACGCGCACGGCGTCGCCGTCCGCGCGGTCGACGACGGCGACGGCGCCCGCCTCCACCTCGGCGCCCGCGCCGGGGAGGCCGTCGCGGTGCTCGACACGCCCGCCGTCTCGGCGCGCGACAAGGACGGCATCGAGGCGCTCGCCCGCGAGCTCGCCGCCGCCGGCGTCAGCGAGGTCCACGTCGTGCTCCCCGCGACGCTCGCCCGCCCCGTCGCCGCCGCGGCGCTCGCCGCCTACGCCCCCCTCTCTCCCGCCGCCGTGCTCATCACGCACGCCGACGAGACCGACCACCTCGGCCCGCTCGTCGACCTCGCCGTCGAGCAGGGCTGCCCGCTCTCCTACGTGGCGAGCGGGCCCGACCTCGAGGGCGCCCTCGTCCTCGCCGACCCCGCCGCGCTCGCCCAGCGCCTCGTCCCATGACCCAGCACGCCTACGTCGCCCCCGGCCAGTCCGTCCAGCTCAGCCTGGGCACCGCCGGGACCCTCAACGCCCACGTCGACGCGATCCTCGAGGACCGCATGCTGCTCGTGCCGCTCGCGAAGCTGCCGATCCAGCGCCACCGGATCGTCGGCGTCGCCGCCGACGCGGAGGTCGCCACGCCCCGCGGCGTCTGGCGCGCGTCGGGCGTCATCACCTCGTGCGACGAGGGGGAGCGGCTCGAGATCGGCTTCCACGAGGAGCCGAGCGTCGACCAGCGCCGCGAGTACGTCCGCCTCGAGACGCGCCTGCCCGGCCTGATCGTCTCGCAGCAGGAGGAGGGCCCGCACTCGGCGCTCCACACCTTCACGCTCGACGTCAGCGGCGCGGGCGTCCTCGTCGCCGGCGCGGGCACGGAGCCGATCGGCACGCCGGTCAAGCTCCAGGTCAAGCTGCCCGACCGCGTCCTCGAGACCGACGCCGTCATCGCGCGCCGCACGCCCGAGGGCCATGTCGGCCTGCGCTTCACCGGCATCTCCACGCCGCAGCGGGAGGCGCTCATCCAGTGGATCTTCGAGCGCCAGCGCCTGGCGCGCGCCGCGGAGCGGCGGCGCGAGGGCTAGCGTCAACCCCGGCGATGGCGAAGAAGGCCGACAAGAAGAAGGGCAAGGGCAAGAGCGGCGCCGCCGCAGGTTCGGCACCGATGATCACGGTGTCGTCGCACCCGCGGGCGCAGCGCTCGATCCTGCGCACCAAGGCGTACGCCGGCCTGGCCGGGTTCGCCCTCGTCGGCTTCTTCTCCTACCAGGCGGGCGTCGAGCCCTTCGAGGTCGGCCTCCGCGCCCTGATCGCCGGGATGCTCTGCTACCTCGCCGCGTGGGGGGCCGCCGTCGCGCTGTGGCAGAAGCTCGTCGTCGCCGAGGCCCAGGCCGAGGCGGACCGCATCCGCGAGGCGCACGAGGAGGCGCTCGCCGCCATCAAGGCCGCCGAGGAGCAGGTCGCCAAGGAGCGCGCCGAGAAGGACACCGCGGCGTGACGATCCAGCCGATCCACTTCCCCTCCACCGCGCGCGACGGCCTTTCCGGCGTCGAACCCGTGCACCGGCGCCGCAAGGTCGCCGACGAGCACGAGCACGAGGAGCCGCGGGACGAGCACCGCGAGCAGCAGCACCCCGAGCACCACGAGGACCTGCCTCCCGGCGAGTCCGTCGTGGACGCCGACGGCCACGTCGACGTCCTGGCCTGACCTCAAGCGGCGCCGCGATGCGCCGATCCATCGGGCATGGACCGCGTCGCCGTCATCGTTCCCCTGCCCGAGAGCGAGAGCCAGGCTCTCGCCGCCCTCACCGCCCTGGCCCAGCTGCCCGAGACGCCGGCGCACGACGTCGTCCTCGTCGACACCTCCGCTGGCGCGCTCGACGCGCTGCTCGCGCGCGTGCAGGGCGACGTCCAGGTCCTGCGCGCGAGCGAGCCGACGGGCACCGTCGCCGCCTTCGCGCTCGGCGCGGCCCACACCGACCACGACCTCCTCGCCGTCCTGAGCGCCGACGCGCGGCCGCAGGG
>DATMVO010000180.1:0-2085 GCA_035563115.1 Solirubrobacteraceae bacterium | reverse complement strand
GTAGCTCGAACGTTCGTCCACTGCGCAGGTTTCGCGCTCAAGCCCGCGGCCGCCCGGAAGGGCGACCGCGGGCGGCCGGGTCGGCTAGCGCGCGCTGAGGACGAGCGCGAACGGCGAGGCGCCGCGGCGCAGCAGGCGCCGGCCCTCGCCGGTGGTGCGCAGGACGACCGTGCCGGTCGCGCCGTGCTTCAGCTTCACGGTGCCGCGGGCGAGCGAGACGGTCTTGCCGTTCTTGCCGCGCGAGCGGGCGACGACCGTGCCGGCGCAGCCCTTGGCGGCGACGCACCGCAGCCGCAGGCGGATCGTCCTGCCGTTCGCCGACGGCTTGACGTTGGTGGTGAGCACGCGGAACACGTGCGGGTCGATCGTGATCCGCGACAGCGACGCGGCCTTCACGGCGCTCGAGCCGGACGGAGCGGGGGCGGACGCGCCGGTCCCGCCGCCCGTGCCGGTGCTGCTCGCACCGCCAACGGTGCCGGGCTGATCGCCCGTCGCGGTCTGGCCGGCCGGCTGCTCACCGCCCTGGTCGTCGCCGCTGCTCCGGACGACGTCCACCGGCTGCGCGTCCGGCGCGGGCGGCTGCGGGGCGGGCGCCGGATCGTCGCCGTACCGCGAGACGCGCACCACGTACTGCGTCCCGTTCCACTCGGCCCAGCCGGCGTACGGCGAGCCGTCGAGCGCGGTGAGATCGGCGCGCGTGAGCGGCGGGAGGTTCGTCGGCGGCGGCGTCTGCGGGGCCGGGCCGTTGAGCGGCTCGCCCAGCTCGGTCCAGTCCGTGGCGGGCCGGTACCAGGCGACCCGGAGCTTCGGCGCGGCGTCGTCGGTCGTGTCGAACCAGCTGAGGAACACGCCGCTGGACGCGACCTTCAGGTCCGACACGGAGCCGGGCCGCCCGGCGCGCGGGTCGACGCTGCCGACCTGCTCCCCCACCGTCGCGCCGGCGGGCAGGCGCGTGACCTTCAGCGCGCCGGGTGCCTCGCTGTCGTCGGGGTCCTGGACCACGGCGACCCACACGGCGCCGCCCGCGACCGTGACCGCGGCGTCGCGGACGTCGGTCCCGGGGTCGCCGCCGTACGACGGCCGGCTCCACGTCCCGTCGGGGGCCCGGCGCAGGAGCGACGGCGTCCCGAACGTCGTCCCGAACCACAGCGCGAGCGTCTCGCCGTCCGAGGCGAGCCGCACGTCGCGTGGGTCGTTCGTGCCGGAGAACGGCGGGAGCACTTGGCTCCAGGCGGTGCCGGCGCCGTCCGGGGCGTACACGTGCAGGCTCGACCCGAGCGGAGTGCCCCACGCCGAGCCGACGAACGGCGTCCCGCCGGCGACCCCGAGACCTGAGCTGTAGCTGTTGCCGAAGCGGTTGCCCCAGAACGGGTCGGGGTCCTGCGGGCCCGGATACGCCAGCGGCCGGCTGACCTGCGCGCCGCCGAGCAGCTCGACCCAGTCGCCGGTGGCCGTGTCGAACCGCGCGACGCGCAGCTGGCGGATGTCGTTCGCGTCCACCTCGGACCACGCGATGACCGCCTCGCCGTTCAGCTCGGCGATGTCGATGTCGAGCGCGTTCCGGGTGCCGTCCCGGTTGATCGGGCTCGCGGCGGGAGCGCCGAGCTGCGTCCACGTCGTCCCGTCGAGCCGCGCGACGCGGGCCTCGAAGTTCGTGCCGTCCCACTCGGTCCACGCCGCGTGGACCTTGCCGGCGATCGTCGCGACCTCGACGTCGCGGACGTTCTGGATCGCGGTCTCGGGGCCCGGCGGGTCGGGGAGCGGCTGCACGCCGGACGCGTTGAGCGGCCCTCCGCCGACGGTGTTCCAGTGCGCGTCCGCCACAGCGGCGGGAAGAGAGGCGGCGAGCGCGAAGCCGACCGTGAGCGCACGCAGGCGCGGAAGCTGAGATCCCCAGGACATGACCCGGGACGGTACGGCACCGCGTAGGAGAACGTCCACCATGTAGCTCGAACGTTCGTCCACTGCGCAGGTTTCGCGCTCAAGCCCGCGGCCGCCCGGAAGGGCGACCGCGGGCGGCCGGGTCGGCTAGCGCGCGCTGAGGACGAGCGCGAACGGCGAGGCGCCGCGGCGCAGCAGGCGCCG
>DATMVO010000179.1:0-6924 GCA_035563115.1 Solirubrobacteraceae bacterium | reverse complement strand
CGACGTGGCCGACGGCGTACACGGAGCGGTGGAGGCGGTGCAGCCGCCCCGCTCGCACGCGGTGCTTGATCGCGTCGCGCGTCAGCCCGCAGGCGAGGAGCTGCGCGGCCGAGACCACGCCGTGCTGCCGCGCCGCGAGCGCGGCGACCCGCGCATCAGCGCCCATTTCGTCACTCGCGAATCCCGCCGGCACGGCGACGTGACGTTGTGGGCGTAGAGCGCCCACAACGTCACTCGGGCGTGATGGGCCGGCGGTCGGGTGACGAAATGGGCGCTGCGAGGGCACGCGGCGCACCTTGCCGCGGAAGGTGTGCCGTGTCTGTCGCGGCTTGCGACAGAAACGCGCAAGGACTACGGCAGCTTCTTGCCGGGATTGAAGAGGCCCTTGGGATCGAGGGCACGCTTGACGGCGTGGTGGAGGTCGATCGCGGCGGGCGACCACTGCTTGGAGAGCTGGCCGTTCTTCAGGAGGCCGATCCCGTGCTCGCCGCTCACCGTCCCGCCGAGGCGGATGGCCATGTCGAACAGCTCTGCCGCCGCCGCGTGGGCGCGCGAAAGCTGATCCTCGTCGCCCGGCGTCAGGAAGAAGGTCGAGTGCAGGTTGCCGTCGCCCGCGTGCCCCCACGAGCACGCCTCGAGCCCGTGTCGCGACCCGATCTCGACCGTCTCCGCGATCGCCTCCGCGAGCCGGTCCAGCGGCACCGCGACGTCCTCGGACAGCTTCCCGCCCTGCTGCGCCACGACCGCGTGCGACACGCCGGAACGCCAGTGCCAGAACGCCCGCACGTCCGCGGGGGAGGTCGGGGCATGCACGCTCAACGCGCCGTCGCCCGCCGCTTCGAGCAGCTCCTCACGCCCCCGCCGTGCCTCGTCCTCGGTGCCGTCCGCCTCGAGCAGGACGAGGAAGCCGTCGTCCGGCAGCGAGCCTGCCGGGAACGACCCGCCCGCCGCGCGCAGCACGCCCGCGTCGAGGAACTCGATCGCGCTCGGCACCACACCGCTCGCCATCGCCGCCTCGATCGCGCCCATCCCGGAAGCCACGTCCGAGAACGCGGCCGCGATCGGGTACGCCGCCTCCGGCGCCGGGATCAGCTTGAGCCACACGCTCGTGATCAGCCCCAGCGTCCCCTCCGAGCCCGTCAGCAGCTTCGGCAAGTCGTAGCCCGCGACGTCCTTGCGCGTCGGCCCGCCCAACCGCACCAGCTCGCCGGGCGCCACCACGGCCTCCAGCCCCGTCACCCACGCCCCGGTCACGCCGTACTTGAACGCGTGCGGCCCGCCCGCGTTCGTCGCCACGTTCCCGCCGATGAACGACGACTCGCCCGCGCCCGGATCCGGCGGGTAGAGCAGCCCGTTCTCGCGCGCCAGCCGCGCGACGTCGTGCGTCGTCAGCCCCGCCTCGACCTCCATCCGCCACAGCAGCGGGTCGAACGAGCGGACGGCCTTCAGCCGGTCCACCGAGACGACGACCGATCCCTCGACGACGGGCACCGCCCCGCCCGCGTAGCCGGTTCCCCCACCGCGCGGGACGATCGGCACGTCGCGCTCGTAGCACCAGGCGACGACCGCGGCGACCTCCTCCGCGGAGCCCGGGCGCACGAGCAGCGCGTCCTCGCGCGCCCGCTGCCCCGAGGCGATGCTGGCGTCCTGCAGCTCGGCCGCGGGCGGCGAGCTGACGAAGTCCGAACCGACGATCTGCGCGAGCTCCGAAAGCACGGCGGCCACGCTACCGCCAACCGTGCGATCCTCGCCTCGCGATGCACCTGCGCCCCCTAGAACCCTCCGACGCCCAGGCCATGCTCGACCTGCGGCTGCGCAACCGCGAGCACTTCCTCACCGGCGAGCCGCTGCGCCCCGACAGCTGGTTCACCCTCGACGCCCAGCGCCGCGCGCTCGAAGCCGCCGAGCAGGAGCGCGCGGCCGGCACGCGCGAGCTCTTCGGCGTCATCGATGACGACCAGATCGCCGGCTACGTCAGCCTCTCCCAGATCTTCCGCGGCGCCTTCCAGTCCTGCTACCTCGGCTACGCGATCGACCGCGAGCACAGCGGCAAGGGGCTCGGCACGAAGGCGGTCGGCGCGGCGGTCGAGCACGCGTGGGGGATCGGCCTCCACCGCGTCCAGGCCAACGTCATCCCGACCAACGTGGGCTCGCGGCGGGTCCTGGAGAAGAACGGCTTCCGCCACGAGGGCACGGCGCTCCGCTACCTCCACATCGGCGGCCGCTGGGCCGACCACGACATGTTCGCCAAGACGGTCGAAGAGCGCGGCTGAGACGTACCCTCGGATGAGGTGCCAGAGGGCGACACGATCCACTACGCGGCCAACCGGATCCGGCCGATCCTGGAGGGCCACGTGCCCGACGAGCTGCGCACGCCCCACCCGCGGTTCCGCGCCGACCGGTGGCCGGAGAAGCTCGCGGGCCAGGCGGTCACATCCGTCGACGCCCACGGCAAGCACCTCTTCCTCCGCTTCGAGGGCGGCCTGACGATCCACTCCCACCTGCGCATGACCGGCAGCTGGGGCACGTACTACGCAGGGGAGCGGTGGCGCCGCGCCGCACGCCGCGCGTGGCTGGTCCTCAAGCGTGGCAACGGCGAGGTCGTCCAGTTCGACGGCCCGGTGCTGGAGCTGATGCGCGACAGCCGCACGCGGTTCGACCAGCGGATCGCCGGCCTCGGCCCGGACATCATCAAGGACGACTTCGACGAGGACGTCTTCCTCAACCGCCTGCGCCGCGACGACCCGACGCGGCCGATCGGCGACGCGATCCTCGACCAGCGGACGCTCGCCGGCATCGGCAACCTGTGGAAGGTCGAGGGCTGCTTCCTCGCGGGGATCGACCCGTGGCGGAAGGTCAGCGACGTGACCGACGAGGAGGCGCTGCGCATCGTCCGCGGCGTCCGCCCGTTGATGCAGGAGTCAGCCATGCACGGGATGCAGGACGCCTACCGGACGATCTACGGCACCTTCGGTCGCCCGTGCCCGCGCTGCGGCGAGGGCCGGATCCAGCAGAAGGGCCAGTGGGACGACAACCGCACCACGTACTGGTGCCCGGTCTGCCAGACGTGAGGCGCGTCGGCCACAAGGGCGCGGACCTCATCGCGCCCGGCAACACGCCCGCGAGCTTCGACGCGGCGGTCGAGGCGGGCGTCGACATGCTCGAGTTCGACGTCCTCCCCGAGAACCTGGACGGCACGGGCGAGCTGTGGCTCGCGCACGACTACGTCGACCTCCGCGCCCGCCAGGCGCGCGGCACCGCGCTCACGCTGGCGGAGGGGCTCGACCACCTGTGCGCGACCGGCCTGGACCTCGACGTCGACCTCAAGCTCCCCGGCTACGAGGACCGGGTGGCGGCGGAGCTTCGGGAGCGCGACGTCGTCGGCCGCGTGCTCGTCTCGACGATGGAGCCGGACTCGCTGCGGCGGATGCGCGAGATCGCGCCGGAGATCCGCCTCGGCTGGTCGGTGCCGCGTCTGCGCCGCAACCCGCTCGACTCCAAGCTCCTGATCGTGCCCGCGCTCGGCGCCCTGCAGGTGCTGCGGCGCGTGATGCCGGGCCGCGCCGCGCGGGCGATCCGCGCCGGCCGCGTCGAGGCGATCATGGCCAACCACTACCTCGTGACCAAGGGGCTCGTGCGGGCGGTGCTCGACGCGGGCGGAGAGCTCTACGTGTGGACGGTCGACGACGGCGACCGGATCGCGCGGCTGGAGCGGATGGGCGTGACGGGGGTCATCTCCAACGACCCCCGGCTCTTTCAGCCGCTGATCACGCAGGTCGCGGCCGAGTAGCCCTTCGGCTCGGCGAGGGCGGTCTTGTGGCCCTTCGTCGTGCGGCGGGCGAGCTTGCGGACGACCTTCTCCCCGCGCCGCCACTCGAAGCTCGCGACCGCCCGTAGCTCGTACTCCTGCCCGGCCTCGAGCTCGAACGGGAACGACCAGCCGGACTGGCGCGCCTTGAACGTCGCGCGGCCGACGCTCACCCACTCCGACACCGTGCCGGCGTCGTCGGCGAAGTCGCGCCAGGCGCCGTCCGTCTCGCTCCGGTACTGGACGCGGAAGCGCATGAACATCCGCTCCTTCTCGCGGCCGGTGCCGGGCATCGAGGCGCGGACGCCGATCGTGTCCGGGCTCTCGTCGCTGTCGCAGATGTTGACCGTGGCCCACAGGTGCGGGGACGCCTCGAACGAGCGCGCCCGCTCCTTCTGAGCCGCGGCCGCCGGGGCGGCGAAGGCCAGCCCACCGAGAGCGAGGAAGAGGAAGATGCGCACGTGTGTGATGAACACCGGCGGCGCAGCGTAGTGGAGGTGTGAGCGTGGCTGTCGAAGACCCACCAAGCGCCTCGGCGACCTCGTTCGCCGACCTCTACCGCGAGACGGTGCGGGACGTGTACGCGTACGTCGCGACGATCGTCGGCGACCGGGCGGCGGCGGAGGACGTCGTCGCCGCAGCGTACGAGCGGGCATACCGCAAGCGGGCGAAGTTCGACCCGCGGCGCGGGAGCCCGCGGGCGTGGGTGTTCGGGATCGCCCGCAACGCGGCCCTGGACGAGCTGCGGCGCCGCAAGCGCACGGCCACGCTCGTCGAGGAGCCGCCCGACGCGGCGGCCTCCGGCGACGACACCGAGCTCGCCGCCCAGCGCGCCACCGTGCGCGCCGCGCTGCTGCGGCTCGACCCGCGCGACCGCGAGATCGTCGCGCTCAAGTTCCACGGCGACCTCACCAACGCGGAGGTCGCGAAGCTGCTCGGGCTCTCCGAGTCGAACGCGGGCACGCGCCTGCACCGTGCCATGACCAAGCTCCGGGAGGCCTGCGATGCCTGAGCGGCTCGAGGACAGCATCCGCGCCACCGCGCCGGCGCCGGACGACGACTTCCTGGCGCGGCTGGACGCGCGCGTCGACGCCGGGTTCGCGAAGGACCGGACGCCCGGCCGCACGCCGGCGAAGCGCCGCCGCGTGCCCTGGCTCCTCCAGCCCGCCGGCGGGCTCGTCGTGGTGATCCTGATGAGCGTGCTCGTCGGATTCGGGACGCTCGCCGCCGTGATGGGCGGCGGGGACGACGACGAGAGCGCGAGCTCCAGCAGCGGCGGAGGCGGCGTTGCGATGGAGGCCGCGCCCGAGACGAGCGAGGAGAGCAGCGGCGGCAGCGGCGCGTCGTCCAGCGCGGTCGCACCGGGCGAGCGCCGGGTGGTCGAGCGCCGCACGAGCCTCGACCTCCGCACGCCCGAGGACGACTTCGCCGAGACGACCGCCGGCGTGCTCGAGGTCGCCGACCGGACGGGCACGATCGTGCAGGCCTCCGACGTCTCCCAGCGCGACGGCAAGGGCTTCGCCACGTACGACCTGCGCGTCCCCAGCTCCCGCCTGGACGAGGCGCTCGCCGCGCTCAGCCGGCTGGGCGACGTGCGCAACCGCTCGGCCTCCAGCCAGGACATCACGGCCTCCGCGGTGTCCACCGCCGACCGGCTCCAGGACGCGCAGGACCGCCGCGCCGCGCTCCTCCGCGCCCTCGCCGCGGCGGACACCGAGGCGGAGCGGAGCAGCATCGAGCGCCGCCTGCGCTCCGCCCGCCGCACGATCGCGCAGGCCCAGGCCTCCGTCCGCCGCATCCGCGCCCGCGCCGACCGCGCGCAGGTCGCCGTCACGGTCGAGTCGACGGGCGAGCAGGGGACCTGGACCCCCGCCGACGCGCTCGACGATGCCGGCCGGATCCTTCAGGTGATCGCGGGCGTCCTGCTGGTCGCCGGGGCGGTCCTGCTCCCCCTCGGATTGGTCCTCGCGGCCCTCCTCGGAGCCTCCCGCCTGACGAAGCGGCGTAGGAGAGAGGCCGTGCTGGGGTAGCCTCCAGCGTCATGGCGACAGTGGGTCAGGACGTCGTGGCGCTGCTCGAGCGCGTTCCCGTGTTCGAGACGCTCGGCCCGCAGGATCTCCTGCAGGTCGCGAACGTCGCGGTTCCACGCCGCTTCACGCCCGGCCAGGTCATCTTCCGCGAGGGGGACGAGAGCGACACGTGCTACGTCGTCTCCTCCGGTCACGCCCGCGCGCTGCGCGAGCACGGCGACGGGCGGACGATCGCGCTCGCGCGCTTCGGGCCGGGCGACATCTTCGGCGAGCTGGCGATGTTCGACGCGGAGAAGCGGTCGGCCACCGTGGAGGCGCTCGACGACCTCCAGGCGCTCGCGATCCTCGGCCACGACATGCGCCGACTCCTGCGCGAGCACCCGGACATCGCGGTCAAGCTCGTGACCGCGCTGGGTCGGCGGCTGCGCGCGGCGAACGAGCGGCTGGCGCGCCAGTCGTTCCAGACCGTGCAGAGCCGCGTCGCGTCCGTCCTCATCTCGCTGATCGAGCAGCAGCGCAAGGAGGGCGGCGCCGAGCGCGACGTCCTCGTGACCGCCACGCAGGCCGAGCTGGCGCAGCTCGCGGGCTCGTCGCGCGAGTCGGCCAGCCGCTTCCTCGCCGTGCTCGAGCGCGCCGGGATCGTGACGCAGGGCCGTGGCAAGCTGACGGTGCATGACCCCGCGGCGCTCCAGCGCTACGTCTACTGAGGTCAGCGCCGGCGGCGTCGTCCTGCGCCCGGGCGCCGCAGGCGCGCCCGAGGCGGTCGTGATCGTCCCGACGCGCCGCGCGGCCGACGGTCGGAAGGTGCTCGCGCTGCCCAAGGGCCACGTCGACCCCGGCGAGACGCCCGAGCAGGCGGCGCAGCGGGAGGTCCGCGAGGAGGCCGGCGTCGACGCGACGCTCGTCGGGCAGCTGGGCGAGGTCCGCTACTGGTACCAGCGCGACGGCCAGGTCGTGGTGATCGTGCCGACGCGGCGCGCCGCCAACGGCCAGAAGGTCCTCGCGCTGCCCAAGGGTCACGTCGACCCCGGCGAGACCGCGCCGCAGGCCGCGCAGCGCGAGGTGCGCGAGGAGGCGGGCGTCGAG
>DATMVO010000178.1:0-4438 GCA_035563115.1 Solirubrobacteraceae bacterium | reverse complement strand
AGCGAGCGCAGGATGCGGGCGCGGTGCGCGCGCAGCGCGGGCGTCGCGAGCGACTCGATCAGCCCCACGCGCACGAGCCGCGGGTCCTCGGTGAAGAGCGACGCGAGCGCGCGCAGCACGCCGCGCGCCCGCTCCTCCGGCGACGCTCCCTCGACCGAGACCGCCTCCCGCACCACCCGCTGCACCTCCGCCGCGAGCTGCTCGGCGACCGCGACGAAGAGCGCCTCGCGGCTGGGGAAGTGCTCGTAGAACGAGCGCGGGGAGAGCTGCGCGGCGCGGCAGACGCCGGCCACCGTCGTCCCCTCCCACCCGTCGCGGGCGAACGTATCCAGGCCCGCGTCGAGCAGCCGCGCACGCCGCTGCGCGTGGCGCTGCTCGCCGGTCTGGCCCGCGTAGACCCGGCTCACACGCCGAGCGAGCGGCCGAGGATCTCGCGCATGATCTCGTCGGTCCCGCCGCCGATCGGGCCGAGGCGCGCGTCGCGGTACATCCGCTCGATCCCGTACTCGCGCATGTAGCCCGCGCCGCCGTGGATCTGCACGCACGTGTCGGTCACCTCGACCGCCGCGCGCTGGGTCACGAGCTTGGCCATCGTCACCTGCTGCGTCGCGTCCTGCCCGGCGGCGAAGCGGCGCAGCGCGTCGTAGGTCAGGCAGCGCGACGTGTGGATCGTCGTCGCGACGTCGGCGAGCTGGTGGCGGATCGTCTGGAACGAGCCGATCGGCCGGCCGAACGCGCGGCGCTCGCGCGCGTACTCGAGCGTCTGCTCGAAGCAGAGCTGCATCGACGCGACGGTGCCGAGCGACATCGAGAGCCGCTCCCACTGGAAGTTGGCCATGATCAGCTTGAACGCGCCGTCGAGCTCGCCGAGCAGGTTCTCCTCGGGCACGAACGCGTCCTGCAGCGCGACGCTCGCCGTGTCCGACGCGTGCCAGCCCATCTTCTCCAGTGGCCGCGCGTCGATCGCGTCCTGCTGGTCGACGATGAGGAACGACATGCCGTGGTGGCCGCCCTCGTCGGTGGTCTTGACCGCCATCACGTAGAAGTCGGCCCGCACGCCGTTGGTGATGTAGAGCTTCTCGCCGCTGACCGACCAGCCGCCCTCCACGCGCGTCGCCTTCGTCCGCACCGACGCGACGTCCGAGCCCGCCTCCGGCTCGGTGATCGCGAGCGCGCCGATCTTCTCGCCGCGGATCGCCGGCTCGAGGTAGCGCACCTTCTGGTCGTCGGTGCCGAACTTCCAGATCGGCGGCGTCGCGATCTCGATGTGCGCGCCGATCCCCGCCGCCAGGCCGCCCGAGCCGCACCGGCCGAGCTCCTCGGTCAGCACCGCCTCGTGGAGGAAGTCGCCGCCCTCGCCGCCGTGCTCGGCGGGGTACTTGAGGCCGAGGAACCCGCTCGCGGCCATCTTCGTGAAGACCTCGTTCGGGAACGTGGACCGCTCCCACTCGTCCACGTGCGGCACGAGCTCGCGCTCGACGAAGCGACGGATCGACGCGCGCAGCTCCTCGTGCTCGGCGGTGAAGGGCGAGAACGGGTCGGCAGCAGGCGCGGGGGCGGAGGCAGAGGCGGACATGGGACGGAACCCTACGGAATCTGGAAAGCGCCGTTACCACTTGCGGCGCCGATCGCCGCCTGGACCCGCGCCAGGACCTCGTCCGCCGGCCCCGGCCGGGCGAGCCCGAACCCCTGCCCGGCGTGGCACCCGGCGGCCCGGACGGCGGCGAGCTGCTCCTCGGTCTCGATCCCCTCCGCCACGACCCGCACGCCGAACGCCCGCGCGAGCCCGACGACCGCCTCGACGATCCGCACGCTCCCGCGGTCGTGCGGCAGGCCGGCGACGAACGAGCGGTCGAGCTTGATCGCGTCGACCGGCAGCCGGTGCAGGTAGGAGAGCGAGGAGTAGCCGACGCCGAAGTCGTCGATCTCCACCCGCACGCCGAGGTCGCGCAGCTTGCGGATCGCGCTCTCGCCCTCGCCCATGTTCTCCATCAGCACGGTCTCGGTGATCTCGAGCGTCAGGTGGGGCGCCGCCAGCCGGCTGAGGTCGAGCGCGCGCTGCACGTCCTCGACCAGCTCGTCGGACCGCGCGAGCTGGCGGGCGGAGACGTTGACCGAGACGCAGAGCGGCTCGCCCCCGTTGGCCCAGACGACCGCGCGGCGGCAGGCCTCCAGCAGCACGCCGCGGCCGATCTGGCCGATCAGCCCGTTCTGCTCGGCCACCGCGATCACCTCGGGGGCGGGGAGCGCGGGGCCGCCCGGCCGCTGCCAGCGCAGCAGCGCCTCCACCGCCACGCGCCCGTCGCCGTCGAGCGGTACGATCGGCTGGAAGTGGAGCTGGAGCCCGCCGCTCTCCAGCCCGGCGCGGAGCTCGCGGTCGACCAGCTCACGGCGCGCGAGCCAGGAGCGCAGCCGCTCACCGAGCACCTCGATCGCGCCGCCGCCGCGCGACTTGGCCCGGTACATCGCGGCGTCGGCCGCGCGCAGGAGCGCCTCCGCCGCGTCGGCCGCCGACGACGGGTCGCGGCCCTCGTGGCGCTCGACGAACGCGATCCCGATCGACGCGGTCGCCCGCACCCGCGCGTCGTCGTCGAGCGGCCGGGCGATCGTGTCGGCGCAGCGCGCGGCGATCGCGCCCGCGGTCTGCTCGTCGGACAGGTCCTCGCAGAGGATCGCGAACTCGTCGCCGCTCAACCGCGAGACGACGTCGCTGGGGCGCACGGCCGCGCGCAGCCGCTCGGCGACGGCCTGCAGCAGCCGGTCGCCGCACGCGTGCCCGAAGCGGTCGTTGACCGCCTTGAACCGGTCGACGTCGACGTAGAGCACCGCGGTCTGCGTGCAGCGGCGCGCGACCGCGGCGCGCAGGTGCTCGAGGAAGAGCGTGCGGTTCGGCAGCCCGGTCAGCGCGTCCTCCAGCGCGGCGCGGCGCAGCGCCTCCGCGCCGCGAACCTGCTCGGTGACGTCGATGATGACGCCGACCCACTCGCGGATCGCGTCGCCCTCGCGGAGCGGGACGCCGCGGGCCCGCACGTGGCGCCAGCTCCCGTCGGCGTGCTGGACGCGGTAGGTCTGGTCGAACTCCGCGCCGGTCGCGAGCGAGTGCCGGAACGCGTCGCCCACGCGGCGCAGGTCGTCGGGGTGCGTCAGCACCACCCAGTCGTCCACCGCGCGCCCGGCGATGTCGCTCCAGTCGGCGGCCTGGAGCGGCGCGCCGGCGGCGTCCGAGCGCCAGACCGTGCTGTTGAACGCGTGGGTCAGCACGCGGTAGCGCTCCTCGCTGCGGGTGAGCGCCTCCGCCGCGGCCCGTCGCTCGGTGACGTCGCGGAAGAAGAGGAAGAGCCCCGTCGGCGACGGGTTGAAGCGCATCTCGAACCAGCCGGCGGTGATCGTCGACTTGAACTCGAACGTCGCCGCGCGCGCCTCGTCCATCGCCTCCTGCGCGAGCCGCTGGACCTCGGTGCCGACGAGCTGCGGGAACGTCTCCCACGCGTTCTGGCCGAGCATGTCCTCGGGCGTGCGGCCGATCATCGCCGCGCCGTGGCGGTTGACGTACGTGTACCGCCAGGAGCGGTCGAGCGCGGCGAAGCCCTCGCTGATCTGCTCGAGGACCTTCTCCGCGGGCAGGGGCAGATCGCCCCGACTCTCCTCCGACCCGGACACGCGCGAACGACCGTACCCGCGTTCGGCTACCGGATGAACAGCAGCCGCGCGAGACGGCGCGGCATGACCCAGTTCCAGTGGCCGAAGAGCGTCACGAGCGCGGGGACGACGAGCGCGCGGACGACGGTGGCGTCGAGGAGGATGCCCGCGGCGAGGCCGGTGGCGAGGATCTTGATCTCGGTGTTCGGGCCGGCGCCGAGCGCGACGAACGCGAGGACGAGGATCAGCGCCGCGCTCGTCACGAGCCGCCCCGTGCGGCCCAGGCCGCGGACGATCGCCTCGTCGGTGGAGCCGGTGCGGTCGTGCTCCTCGCGCATCCGGCTGAGGATGAAGACCTCGTAGTCCATCGAGAGGCCGTAGAGGAAGGCGAAGATCGCGAGCGGCACCCAGGTCGTGATCGCGCCGGTCGAGGGCACGCCGCCGATCAGCTCCGAGCCGAGGCCGTCCTGCCAGACGAGCACGACGATGCCGAACGCCGAGCCGACGCTGAGGACGTTGAGCACGACGGCCTTGATCGGGAGGAGGACGGAGCGCAGCGCGCGGGCGAGCAGGACGAAGGTGATGAGGCCGATGAGGGCGATCATCAGCGGGAACGAGCCGTAGATCGCCTCGGTGAGGTCGCGGTCCTCGGCCGCGGGGCCACCGACGGCCGCGTTGCCGGGGAGGTCGAGGTCGCGCACCGTGTCGAGCGTGCGGCGGCCCGCGTCGGAGGCGCTGTCGTGCGCGGGGAGGACGGCGATGAGGCGGCGGTCGCGCTGCGACCAGCCCTCGCCCTCGG
>DATMVO010000177.1:0-3470 GCA_035563115.1 Solirubrobacteraceae bacterium | reverse complement strand
CGGCCCGACGATCGCGGCGATCGGCCCGGGGACCGCGCGGGCGCTCCGCGCGGGCGGGATCGAGCCGGACATCGTCCCCGAGCGCGCGGTCGCCGAGTCGCTGGTGGAGGCGCTGGCCGACGTGCCCGTCAAGCGCGCGCTCATCGCCCGCGCCGAGGAGGGCCGCGACGTCCTGCTCGACGCGCTGCGCGAACGGGGCGCCGAGATCGTCGTCACGCCGCTCTACCGCACCCTCGCCGAGCCGCTCGCCGACGACGTGCGCGACGCCGCGCTCGCCGCCGACTACGCGACCTTCACGTCGGCCTCGTCGGTCCGCTCGTTCCTCGACGCCGCGGGCGGCGCGCTCAGCGGCCCGCGGCTCGTCTCCATCGGCCCCGCCACGTCCGCCGCCCTGCGCGAGGCGGGGCTGGAGCCGGACGTCGAGGCGCCCGTCCACACCCCGGACGGGCTCGTCGACGCGCTCCTCGCCGACGCGGCGCGCTAGCCGCTGACGTCGGGCTCGCCGCGCTGGATGCCCGGCTGGGCGTCCGGGCCGCGCGGCGTGTCGCC
Organism: Solirubrobacteraceae bacterium; assembly: GCA_035563115.1. Taxonomy (GTDB): domain Bacteria; phylum Actinomycetota; class Thermoleophilia; order Solirubrobacterales; family Solirubrobacteraceae; genus CADCVT01. The sequence goes on along the minus strand of DATMVO010000177.1, from coordinate 2,921 downwards.
CTCGCCCTCCGGATCGGGCTCGTCGACGCCGCCGAGCGGCTGGCTGTCCTCCTCGCCCTCCGGCAGGCCGGACGGGATGCTCGGATCCTCCGGGCCCTGCGGCTCGGTGGGCGAGTCGTTCGGCGGCACACCGGCTGCCTGATCGTTCGCCAGCGGGGCATCATCGCGTTCGGCCATGCCTGGCGCATACCCTTGCCCGCTGTGGTCATCACGTTCCTCAGCGACTACGGCCTCGAGGACGACTTCGTCGGGGTCTGCCACGCGGTCATGGCCGGCGTCGCGCCGGACGCGCGCGTCGTCGACCTGACGCACGGCGTCCCGCGCCACGACGTCCGCACCGGCGCGCTCGTCCTGCGCCGCGCGCTCCCGTTCTGCCCGCCCGGCGTCCACCTGGCGGTCGTCGACCCCGAGGTCGGCGGCAAGCGCCGCGCCGTCGCGCTGCGGTGCGCGGCTGACGACCGGATCCTCGTCGGCCCCGACAACGGCCTGCTCCTGCCCGCCGCCGAGGCGTTCGGCGGCGTCGTCGCGGCGGTCGAGCTGGGCGAGTCGCCGCACCGGCTGCGGCCCGTCTCCGCCACCTTCCACGGCCGCGACCTCTTCGCGCCGGTCGCCGCCGCGCTGGCCGGCGGGGCGCCGTTCGACGACGCGGGTGCGCCGGTGGAGGTGGACGACCTCACGCCACTGGAGCTCCCGAGCGCGCGGCTGGAGGGCGAGGTGCTCGTCGCGCACGCGCTGGCGATCGACACGTTCGGCAACGTGACGCTCGACGCGCTCCACGATCAGCTCAGCGCGGCCGGGCTGCGGCTGGGCGCGAAGGTCGTGGTGTCGATCGACGGCGAGGAGCACGACGCGCACTACGCGACGACGTTCGCCGACGTCGCGCCGGGCGAGCTGCTGCTCTACGAGGACGCCTACCGGACGCTCGCGCTGGCCGTCAACCGCGGCAGCGCGGCGGAGCGGATGGCGGTCGCCCTCGACGACGAGCTGCACCTCACGCCCGCCGCGCCGTGACGCTGGGGACCCCGCGCCTGCACCTGCGGGCGACCGACTCGACCAACCTCCGCGCCCGGGAGCTGGCCGCGGCGGGCGCGCCGCACGGGACGCTCGTGACCGCGACCGCGCAGCACGCGGGGCGCGGGCGACAGGGGCGGGCGTGGACGGCGTCCGCGGGCCGCTCACTCCTGATGAGCGTGGTGGTCCGCGACCCGACGCCGCTGTTGTCGCTCACCGCCGCCGTGGCGGTCGCGGACGTGGTCGGGGAGGCGGCGCAGATCAAGTGGCCGAACGACGTGCTGGTCGGCGGGCGGAAGGTCTGCGGGATCCTCGCCGAGGGGCGCCCGCAGGAGGGGTGGGCGGTGCTCGGCATCGGTCTCAACGTGGCGCTGCGCCCCGAGGATCTGCCGGAGGAGCTGCGCGAGCGCGCGACGGGCCTCGGCCTCGAGCCGGGTGACGTGGAGCGGGTCCTCTCCGAGCTGCTGCGCGCGCTCGACGCCCGGCTCCGCTCGACCGACGCCGACGTGCTCGACGCGTGGCGCGCACGGGACTGGCTGGCGGGGCGCGAGATCGCGTGGAACGGCGGGCGCGGTGTCGCGGACGGCGTCGACGCGGCCGGCCACCTCCTCGTGCGGACCGAGGGCGGCGAGCGGGTCGCGCTCGACGCGGGCGAGGTCCACCTCGAACGGCTCCCGCTCTCGTGACCGCGCACGGCTTCGAGCTGATCGGCGGGCGGGAGAAGCGGGCGATCGTGCTCGTGCCGTCGGATCCGGCGTGGCCGGAGCGGTTCGTGCGGGAGCGCGCGCGGATCGTCGCGGCGCTCGGCGGGGCGGCGCGGCTGGTGGAGCACATCGGCTCGACCTCCGTGCCCGGCCTGGTCGCGAAGCCGATCGTGGACGTCCTCGTCGGCGTCGACGACCCGGACGACGACCGGATCGCCGACGCGCTCGTCACCGCCGGATACGAGCTGCGCGTGCGCGAGCCGGGCCACCGGATGGTCCGGACTCCGGCGCGCGACGTCCACGTCCACGTGTGGCGGTCCGACGACGTGGAGGTGGAGCGGTACCTGCGCTTCCGCGACCGGCTCCGTGCGGACGCGGGCGAGCGCGCGGCCTACGCGGCGCTCAAGCAGCGACTCGCGCTGCTCGACTGGGACGACATGAACGACTACGCGGAGGCGAAGTCGGCGCTGGTCGAGGAGATCCTCGCCCGCGCCGGCGCACCGCCACGCGACCGCTAAGCCGCGCTGGACTCCTCGTCCGGCGGCGTGGTCGTCGGCTTGCGGCGCGGCGCGCGCTTCTTCGGCGCCGGCTTCTCCTCGGCGACCGGCTCGAGCGGCGGAGCCTCCGCGACCGACGCCTCGACGTCCTCCGCGGCGGCGATCTTGCGGCGCGTCGCGCGCTTCGGCTTCGGCGGCTCAGCGTCGGCGGATGCGGCAGCGGTGGTGGTCTTCCGGCGCGTCGTCGCGCGCTTGGGCTTCGGCGCCTCGGCCTCGGCGTCGGGAGCGGGCGCGGCGGACTCGATGGCGTCCACGGCCGCGGCAGCGGGCTTGCGGCGGGTGGTCGTGCGCTTGGGCTTCGGTGTCTCGTCCGCGACGGCGTCGGCGACGTCCGTCGCGGTGGCGGCCGTCTTGCGGCGCGTCGTCGTGCGCTTGGGCTTGGGCGCTTCCTCGGCGGGCGGCGCGGCGTCGCCGGAGGCGGCCTCGGCGACGGGCTCCTCGACCTTCTTGCGGCGCGCGGGGGCCCGCTTGGGCTTCGGCGCGTCCTCGGCCGGCGTGGCCTCGACCTCGGCGTCGGCCTTCTTGCGGCGCGCGGGGGCGCGCTTGGGCTTGGCGGCCTCGGCGACCTCCGTCACGGCCTCGACGACGGCGACCTTCTCGGCGGCCTCGTCCGTCGCGGCGGCCGCCGCGGGGACGGCCGTCTTGCGGC
>DATMVO010000176.1:0-6416 GCA_035563115.1 Solirubrobacteraceae bacterium | reverse complement strand
CTCCACATCCGCACCGGCCGCGGCGACGCGCTCCTGCTCGCCGGCCTCGCGCTCACCGTCGTCGCCGCCCTCCCCGCCGTCGGCGCGCTGCTCGTCGGCACGCTCCTCGTCGTCCCCGCCGCGACCGCCCGGCTGCTCACCGACCGCCTCAGAACCCTGCAACTGCTCGCCGTCACGCTCGCCGCGGCCGAGGGCGTCGGCGGCCTGCTGCTCGCCTACCAGTACGACCTCCCGCCCGGCCCCGCGATCGCCCTCCTCGGCGGCGCGGCCTACGCTCTCGCCGCAGTGGCGGCCACGAAGCGATGACCGAGGAGCTCCTCCGCACCGCCGGCGTGCGCGCCGGCTACGTCCCGTCCGTGGACGTCCTCCGGGACCTCGACTTCGCCGTCGACGCCGGCCAGTCCGTCGGCGTCCTCGCCCCCAACGGCGGCGGCAAGACCACGCTCTTCCGCACGCTGCTGGGCGAGCTGACGCCCCGCGCCGGCGACGTCACCCTCGACGCGCCGGTCGCCGCGGTCCCGCAGGGCGACCACGCCCGGCTCGACTTCCCCGTCACCGCCCTCGACGTGACGCTCATGGGCGCCTACGCCCGCACGCCCTGGTACCGCCGCATCGCCAAGGCCGACCGCGAGCGAGCCGAGGCCGCGCTCGAGCGCGTCGGCATGGCCGACCGCCGCGACGCCCGCTACGGCACCCTCTCCGGCGGCCAGCGCCGCCGCGTCCTCATCGCGCGCGCCCTCCTCCAGGACGCCCGCATCCTCCTCCTCGACGAGCCGTTCGCGGGCGTCGACCGCACGAGCGAGGAGCGGATCCTCCACGTGCTCGACGAGCTGGTCGCGGAGGGGCGCGCGCTGCTGATCGCCACCCACGACGTCGAGCAGGCCCGCCGGTGGGACCGCGTCCTGTGCCTCAACGGCCGGCAGGTCGCGTTCGGCCCGCCCGCCGACACGCTCACTGCCCCGATCCTGCGCGAGACGTACGGCGCGGAGCTCGTCGTGGTCGGCGACGGTGACGGCGAAGAGGCGATCTGCGCGCCCCACCACGACTGCGGCGGGCACTGAGCCCGTGTCGATCTTCGACCGCGCCCTCCTGGAGGCCGTGCTGCTCGGCGCCGCCTGCGGCCCGCTCGGCCTGTGGATCCTCGCGTTCCGCCAGTCCTACGCGGCCGAGTCGCTCTCCCACGCGATGCTCCCCGGGCTCGCGCTCGCGGCCATCGCGGGCGCCCCGCTGCTCCTCGGCGCCGCGGGCGGGATCGGCGTCGCGGCCGTCGTCATCGCCCTCGCCGCGCGCGACAGGAGGATCGGCGCCGACCTCGCCGTCGCGGTCACCGTCACCACCGTCTTCGGCGCCGGCGTCCTGCTGGCCAACACGCCCGAGATCCCGCCCAAGCTCGCCGACATCCTCTTCGGCGACCTGCTCGGCGTCACCGACGCGGACCTGATCGCCGCGGCCGTCCTCGCCCTCGGCACGGCCGCCGGCCTCGCCTCCGGGCACCGCGCGCTCGCCGTCGCCGTCCACGACCCGCAGGCCGCGCGCGCCCTCGGCACGAACCCGGCAAGGGTCCAGGCCGCGCTCCTCGTCGCCCTCGCCGCCGCGATGGTCGTTGCCGTCCAGGGCCTGGGGAACCTGCTCGTGGTCGCCGTCATCGTCGCCCCGCCGATCGTCGCGCAGCGGCTCGCGCGCACGCTCATGGCGCAGGTCGTCGCCGCGGGCGTCGTCGGCGCGGCGGGCGGTGCGCTGGGCGTCGTCGTCTCCGACCGCCTCAGCCTCGCGGCTGGCGCGTCGGTCGCGCTCGTCCTCACCTTCGCAGCGCTGCTCGCGGTCACCCTCCGCAGCGCGGGCGGGGAGCAGCGCCACGCGCGCTCCCCCATCGAGGCTCTCGGCGGCTAGGCGGCTGAGACCGCGCGCGTCTCGCCGGCCGGCCGGAAGAGCCCGCCGCGCGACTGGAAGACGCCGACCAGCACGACGCCGATCGTGAAGAGCGCGACGCTCCACAGCTGCGCCGCCGTCAGCCCGAGCGCCGCGTCCTCGTTGCGCCGCAGGAACTCGACGAAGAACCGCTCGAGCCCCGCGCAGATCAGGTAGAGCGCCAGCAGCCCGCCGGGCCGCACGCGGTCGCGCAGGTGCCACAGCACGAGGCCGACGGTGCCCATGACCATCGTCTCGTAGATCGGCGTCGGGTGGACGTCGTCATCCGTCGGCACCACGCCGTCCGGGTACGCCATCGCCCACGGCCCGTCCCACGGCTTGCCGTAGTCGCCGTCGCCGGAGATCTGGCAGCCGATCCGCCCGATCGCGTACCCGATCGGCAGGCCGACCGCAGCGAGGTCGAGCAGGTGGAGCGAGAGGAACCCGCGCCACTTCGCCCACGCGCTCACCGCAAGCGTGCCGCCGAGCAGGCCGCCGTACCAGATGAGGCCCGAGCCGCTGAAGAGGTCGCCGAACGACAGCCCGCCGCCGTTCTGGGCCACCCAGTACAGCCGCGCGCCGAGGTAGCCGCCGGCGAGCGCGACGAAGACCATCTCCCAGGCCCAGTCGACCGGCTTGTCCAGCTCCCGCAGCCGGACGCCGACGACGGCGCCCCACGCGATGAAGTTGAGCGCGAAGAAGAGCCCGAACGTCTTGAGGTCCAGGCCGAAGAGGTCGATCGACTCCAGCACGGGGCGGCAGGCTACTCGGCCCGCCGGAGGAGCCGGCCTACAGGTAGCCCATCGGGTCCACGGCGGTGCCGTTCACGCGCACCTCGAAGTGGAGGTGCGGACCCGTGGAGTTGCCGGTGTTGCCCGACATGCCGATGACCTGGCCCTGGGTGACGGACTGGCCGACGGAGACGCCGATCGACGACTGGTGCGCGTAGCACGTCGACAGCGAGCCGGTGTGCTGGATGCAGGTGTAGTTGCCGTAGCCGCCCATCACGCCGGCGACCGCGACCCGGCCGCCGTCGGCGGCGTGGATCGGCGTCCCGACCGGGACGGGGAGGTCGACGCCCTGGTGGAAGGTGGAGCCGATGCCGCCGGGGCTGGAGCGGCCGCCGAAGCCGGAGGAGATCGGGGCGTTGACCGGCCAGTTGAGCTGGCCCGAGCCCTTCGGCGGCGGGCCGCCGGCGGTCACCGCGCCGCCGCCGGAGCTGACGCGCGCGAGCCGCGCCTGGATCTTCGCCTGCTCCTTCTCGAGCGACTTCAGGTGGCTCTCGAGCTCGTGCCGGTCGACCTTGACCTTGGAGAGCGCGCGCTCCTTGCCGCGCTTCGTGCTCTCCATGCCGACCTTGGTGCCGATCACCTCCTCCTTGACCTGGGCGACCTCGTTGCGGCGGGCGAGCACCTGCGCGGCGACGCGCTGCTGGCGCGCCTCGAGCGTGTCGAGCCGCTTCTCGGTCTTCACCGCGTCGGCCTTGGCGCTCTTGACGACCGTGACGATCTTGCGGTCCGACTCGGCGATGCGCGCGATGAACTCGCCGCGCTCGAGCAGCTCGGCGAACCCGTCGGAGTTGAGGACGACCGACAGCGCATCGGGCTTGTCAGCCTTGTACATCTCGACCAGGCGGCCGGCGAGGGTGCGGCGCGCGACGATCAGCCGCGCGCGGAGCTTGGCCAAGCGGGCGCGCTCGGAGCGCAGCTCGGCCTGGGTCCGGACGAGCACCGCGCGCTTGGCGTCCAGGTCGGCCTGCAGGCGCTGCTGGCGCGTCTGGAGCGAGCCGATCCGGTTCTCGAGCCGGCGGATGCGCGACGTGTACTGCTGGATGTCCTGCGAGAGCACCCGCTCGGTGCCCTTCTTCTTGCCGATCTTGCCGCGCGTGGACTCGATCTTCTCCTGGATCTTGCCGCTGCTCTGGCCGCTCGACGGCACGGGCAGCAGCGCCCAGAGGACGAACGGCAGGACGGCGCAGGCGAGGAGGACGCGGAGACGCATCAAGCGACGGCGATGGTAGGACGCCATCCTGAATTTGCCTGCAAAATCGGGTGCAGTCGCTCCCGTAGACTGAGAGGGACCATGGCCTCCCGGTCCACTCCCGCACTCAAGGCACCCGCCGGCCTCCAGGCCCGGATGCTCATGACGTTCTTCCTGCTCGGCCTCGTCTACGTCGTGCTCGTGGCGGTGCTGGTCGCGGCGAAGGTGTACCCGCTGATCATCGTCGTCGGGATCCTGTTCGTCGTCCAGGTCCTCGCCTCGGACAAGATCGGATTGCGGGCGATGGGGGCGCACGAGGTCTCGCCGCAGGAGGCGCCCGAGCTGCACGCGATGATCGAGCGGCTCTGCATCCAGGCGGACATCCCCAAGCCGAAGGTCGGGATCGTCCGGACGTCGATGCCGAACGCGTTCGCGATGGGCCGCAACCAGAAGACGGCGACCGTCTGCGTGACGACGGGGATCATGGAGATCCTCTCTCCGGCCGAGCTCGAGGGCGTCATCGCGCACGAGCTCGCGCACATCCGCCACCGCGACGTGGCGATCATGACCCTCGCGTCGTTCTTCGCGTCGATCGCGTCGATGATCCTCCAGTTCGGCTTCCTCTTCGGCGGCGGCTCGTCCGACAGCGACGACGACAGCCCGAGCTTCGCGGTCGTCCTGCTCGTCTCGCTCGCCGTCTACATCGTCTCGTTCTTCCTCATGCAGGCACTGTCGCGGTACCGCGAGTTCGCGGCCGACCGCGGCGCGGCGGAGATCACCCGGCGCCCGTCCGCGCTGGCCTCCGCGCTGATGAAGATCAGCGGCACGATGGACCGCATCCCGCAGCAGGACCTGCGCCAGAACGCGCACTCCGAGCTGGCCGCCTTCTACATCGCGTCGCCGGGCAAGAAGTCGCTCTTCGAGCTCTTCGCCACCCACCCGCCGATGGAGAAGCGGATCGCCGAGCTGGAGAAGCTCGAGCGGCAGATGCAGGGCGTGGCGTAAGCTCGGCCCGTGGGCTTCCTCGACTCCCTGCTGGGGCGCAGCCGGACGGCCAAGCCGTCGAAGACCGACCGGCTGTTCGCGATCTCGACCGCGTACGTGACGCTCCAGACGTCGTACGGGATCGTCAACGCGGGCAAGGCCGGCATCGTCTTCCAGCCGCTTGCGACGAGCGACTTCAACGCGATCGTCAAGGACACCGAGGAGGTCCTGCGCGCGACCGGTGAGGAGACCGGCACGCTCGTGGAGACCACCGAGGACGACTTCGGCTACCGCTGGGCGGTGCTGCAGGACGACGACGTCGAGGATCTCGTGGTCGGCATCAACGCGGTCAAGGACGCGCTCGACACGTCCGGCTACGGCGACCGCGTCCTCGCGGCGGTGTTCAGCTTCCGCGACGAGGCCGGCAAGCGGATCCACCTCATCTACAACGTCAAGCGCGGCAGCTGGTACCCGTTCGTGCCGGCGCCCGGCAGGCAGGCGCGCGACAACGAGCGCGAGCTGCAGCTCAAGGCCCAGCTGGGCGGCGAGCTCCCCTTCGAGCCCGAGCTCGAGCGCTGGTTCCCGCTGTGGGGCGTTCCCCTGTAGTCACGCCCAGCACGGACCCCGACGCGACCGCCTACCTGGAGGAGCTCGGGACCCGGCTGGAGGAGAGCCTCGGCGAGCGGCTCATGTGCGCGGCGGCGATCGGGTCGTACGCGATGGGCACGTACGAGCCGGGCCGCAGCGACCTCGACGTGATCGTGATCGTCGACAAGCCGCTGACGGTGAGCGACTGGGACGCGGTGGTCGACACGTGCTCGCACGAGGCGCTGCGCTGCCCGGCGACGAAGCTCGAGCTGGTCGCGTACACGCGCCCGCAGGTCGCGTCGCCGCGCCGCGCGCAGCGGTGGGAGCTCAACCTCAACACGGGCAAGGGCATCCGCCACGCCGGGCACGACCCGATGGCGGAGTCGTGGCACTGGTTCGTGCTCGACCTCGCGGTGGCGCGCCGGTTCTCCGTCACGCTGGCCGGCGACCCCGCGTCCGAGCTGATCGGCGAGGTCGACGACGAGCTGATCAAGGACGCCCACAGCGCGAACGTCCAGTGGCACGCCGTCCACCACCCCGACCACCGGCTGATGATCGCGTCCGCCCGCGCCGCCATCTGGCGCGACAAGCGCGCGTGGGTCTCCAAGCGCGAGGCGTGGGCGTGGGCGCGCGAGAAGACCGACAAGCACCTGGGCGTCGCGCCTCCGCCTCCGCCCCCGGTCACGGACGCGCCGGTGGAGGCGAAGGCGAAGGGGCGGACCAAGGTCCGCCCCTGGCGTTGAGCGCGGGCTACTTGACGGTGACCGTCACCGTGCGGCCGCCGGAGCGGAGCACGACCTTGCCGGTCAGCTTCTTGGTCGCCTTGTAGGTCAGCGTGCGGCCCTTGACGGTGCCGGTCGCGACGACGGCCTTCGAGCCGCGGAGCGTGATCTTCACCGTGCGGGCCTTCGTGCCGGCGAACGCGGCGCGGGCCAGCGAGGCACGGCGGACGACGG
>DATMVO010000175.1:0-7826 GCA_035563115.1 Solirubrobacteraceae bacterium | reverse complement strand
CCTCGCGATCGCGGTGCTCAGCACGCTGGCGGGCGTCGCGACCGGCTTCGCGCCGCTCGTCGCGGCCGGCCTGGCGGTCGGCAGCGTCGCGGTCGCGATCTTCGCCCTCTTCCCCGCCGCGGTCCTGCTCGCGATCCTCGTCGTCCGGCCCGGGATGGAGAGCGTCGCGGACACGTTCACGGTCGGCGGCGTGAACCTGCTCGGGATGCTCGCGGTGGGGACGATCGTCGCCGGCGCGGTGACCCTCGTGCTCCACCGGCCGCGGCTCCCCGCGACCCCGGCGATCCCGCTCGCCGCCGGCTTCCTCCTGCTCGCGCTGGTCTCGCTGACGTGGTCGTTCGACCCCGGCGAGGGGTTCACGCAGTGGACGCAGCTGGCGTTCCCGGTGACCGTGCTCGTGCTGACCGCCGCGCTCGTGCGCGACGTGCGCGGCTTCCACCTCGTGCTCGCCGCGGTGCTCGCGTCGGCCGCCGTCCCGCTCGCCGTCGGGCTCCTCCAGCTCGCGAGCGGCGACCGGGTCGTGAAGGAGGGGTTCTCCTCCATCCAGGGGACGTTCGTGCACCCCAACGGCTTCGGCCTCTTCCTCGCCGTCGTGCTCGTCGCGGGCATCGTCGCCTGGATGGACCTGCGCCCCGGCTCGACGGCGCGCAAGCTCGTCGGCGTCCTGCTCGTGCTCGGCCTCGTCTGCCTGATGCAGACGTTCGCGCGCTCGGCGTGGGGCGCGTTCGTGCTCGGCCTCGCGCTCGTCGCGCTGCTCGTCCACCGCAGCCTGATCCTCTTCAGCGCGCTGACCGTCGTGCTGATGGCGCTCGCGTTCCCGGGCGTGGTGGAGCAGGTGACCGGCCGCTTCGCCGACCTGTCCGGCTCGTCGAAGGCGATCCAGCGCAACTCGCTCGACTGGCGGACCGAGCTGTGGGACCGGATGCTCCCGTACGCCGCCGAGCGCCCGGTCGCGGGGAACGGGATGGGCACGTTCCTGCCGCTCACCGACCGCGAGATCGGGATGTTCGACTTCGACTTCCAGACCGCGTCGAGCCGCGCGACGTACATCGAGGTCTACCCCCACAACGACTACGTCTACGTCGGGGTGGAGCTCGGGGCGCTCGGGCTGCTGCTGTGGACCGGCACGCTCGCGGCGCTCGGCCTGAACGCCTGGCACGCGCGCCGGATCGCCGGGCTGCGGCCGTACGGGGTGGCCGTCGCGGGCATCTTCGCCGGCCTGCTCGTGGCGAGCGCGTTCGACAACGTCAAGACGTACCAGGCCGTCCTCGTGGCCGCGTTCGCGCTGGCCGGAGCGCTGGCGGGAGCCGCCTTCGGCGAGCGGCGCCGGGCGGCGGAAGCGCCCGCCGGCAGCGCCGAAACATGACAAGGGAGCCCTGGATGCTCAGGACCTTGACTTGCGTTCCGCGGCTCAGGTAGTGGTCCCTACGAGGACCGCGAACGACGCCCCGGACACCGCGGACGGAGAGGCACCGACCCATGCTGCAGGCGACCCGGCCGCTGCCGACTCAGCGGATCATCGAAGAGCACACGACCGCCCTCAACGGGCTGCTGTCGGGCGTCGACCCGCTCGTCCTCGACCGGCTCGTGACGACGCTGCGGGACACCCGCGACGCCGGTGGCACGCTCTTCGTCGCGGGCAACGGCGGCAGCGCCGCGACCGCGTCGCACCTGGCGTGCGACCTGGGGAAGGCGACCCGCTCGCCGGGTCGCGCCCCGGTCCGCGTGATGAGCCTCGCCGACAACGGCGCGTGGCTGAGCGCGCTGGCCAACGACGAGGGGTACGACCGCGCGTTCGCCGGCCAGCTCGAGAACTTCGCGCGCAAGGGCGACGCGCTGCTCGTCATCTCCGCCAGCGGCAACTCGCCCAACCTCGTGGCGGCCGTCGAGTGCGCGCGCGAGCACGGCGTCACGACGCTCGGCCTGCTCGGCTTCGACGGCGGCGCGCTGCTCGGCCTGCTCGACCAGCCCGTCTGGCTGCCGAGCGCGCCGGGCGCCTACGCGCTGGTGGAGGACGCGCACTCCGCGCTCTGCCACGTCCTGACCAAGTGCCTGTGCGAGGCATGAGCGACGGCCCTCCGACCCAGGCCGTCATCGTCGCCGGCGGGCGCGGGACGCGGCTCGGCGCGCTGACCGACGACCGGCCCAAGCCGCTCGTCGAGGTCGCCGGGCGGCCGTTCCTCGACCACCTGATGGCGCTGCTCCGCGACCAGGGCCTGACGCGGCAGCTGCTGCTCCTCGGCTACCGGGCGGAGATGATCCAGGCACACGTGGGGGACGGCTCCGCGCTGGGCGTCGCGGCCACGCACCTCGTCACGCCGCCCGAGGTCCACACGCTCACGCGGCTGCGCGACGCGGCGCAGCGGGGCGCGCTCGACGAGACGTTCCTGCTCGTCTACTGCGACAACTTCTGGCCGCTGAGCCTCGAGCGGGCGTGGGCCGACTACGTCGCCGCGGGGCGCCCGGCGGCGCAGGTGACGGTCTACGCCAACGACGACGGCTTCACCCGCGACAACGTGCGGATCGGCGACGGCGGGCGGGTGGAGGCGTACGACCGGACGCGCTCGGCGCCCGGCCTCGCGGGCGTCGACATCGGCTTCGTGCTGCTCCGCCGCGACGCGCTGGACGGGCTCCCCGACGTCGATGCGCAGGTCGAGCACGTCCTGTACCCGCGGCTGGTCGCGCGCGGCGCGCTGTACGCGCACGTCACCGGCCACCGCTACTACGACGTCGGCAAGCTCGACCGGCTCGCGGCGACCGAGCGGTTCCTGCGCCGCGAGCCCGCCGTGATCCTCGACCGCGACGGCGTGCTGAACGTCAAGCCGCCGCGGGCGCACTACGTCACGCGGCCGTCCGAGTTCGTCTGGCGCGACGGCTCCCTCGACGCCCTACGCACCTTCGCCGACGCCGGCTGGCGCACGTTCGTCGTCTCCAACCAGGCGGGGATCGCCCGCGGCGCGATGACGCACTCAGGCCTCGCCGCCGTCCACGCGCGGATGGTCCGTGAGGCGGAGGAGGCGGGCGGCCGCATCGACGCGATCTACGTCTGCCCGCACGGCTGGGACGACGGCTGCGCCTGCCGCAAGCCGCGCCCCGGGATGCTCTTCGCCGCCCAGCGCGAGCACGACCTCGACCTCTCCCGCACCACGTTCGTCGGCGACGACGAGCGCGACGCGCAGGCGGCCGCGGCGGCGGGGGCGCCGTCCGTCCTGCTTGACGAGCGCACCTCGCTGGCCGACGTGGCCCAGCGCCTCATCCACCACACCGGAGGACTGATCGCCGTATGAAGGTTCTGGTCACCGGGCACCGCGGCTACATCGGCTCGGTGCTGACCCCGCTCCTCGTCCGCGAGGGGCACGACGTCACCGGCCTCGACACGGGCTACTTCGACGACTGCACGCTCGTGCCCGACGTGCTGAAGGTGCCCGAGATCCGGCGCGACCTGCGCGACGTCACCGCCGCCGACGTCGCGGGCTTCGACGCGATCGTCCACCTCGGTGCGCTGAGCAACGACCCGATCGGCAACCTCAACACGGCGTGGACGGAGGAGATCAACACGCGGGCGACGATCCGGCTCGCCGAGCTCGCGAAGGCCGCGGGCGTGCGCCGGTTCCTGTTCTCCTCCAGCTGCATCATGTACGGGATGTCGGAGGCGGCGGTGGTCGACGAGACCGCCCCGCTCGCGCCGCGCACCGACTACGCGCGCTCGAAGGTCGACGCCGAGCACGCGCTGGCGGAGATGAGCGACGACGCGTTCGCGGTGACGCGGCTGCGCAACGGCACGGTCTACGGGCTCTCGCCGCGGATGCGGTTCGACACCGTGATGAACGACTTCATGGGCTCGGCGGTGACGCGCGGGAAGATCGTCGTGCTCGGCGACGGCGCGCCGTGGCGGCCGGTCGTCCACGTGCTCGACCTCTCGCGCGCGTTCGCGATGGTGCTGGAGGCGCCGCTGGAGCTCGTCGCCGGCGAGGCGTTCAACAACGGCCACGCGTCGCTCAACTTCACGATCCGCGACCTCGCCGAGGCGGCCGTGGAGGCGGTGCCGGGCGCGACGCTGGAGATCCTCGGCGAGGCCGGCGCCGACCAGCGCACCTACCAGGCCGACTTCTCGAAGTTCGCGCGCACGTTCCCCGACTTCGAATGGGAGTGGACGCCCGCGCGCGGCGCGATCGAGCTGCGCGACGCGTTCCTGCGGTACGGCGTCACCGAGGCCGACTACACCGACGCGAAGTACACCCGGCTGCGGTGGCTGAGCCGGCTGATGGAGACCGGCGAGCTGGACGAGGACCTGCGCTGGACCGAGGCCGTGGTGCCCGCATGAGCGCCCCGCCGATCGCGTCGCCGAAGACGCAGAACGTCCCGCTCATCGACGGCGTGAAGATCGTCCCCCTCCGCCAGATCGTCGATGAGCGGGGGAAGATCATGCACATGCTCAAGGCCACCGACGAGCACTTCATCGCGTTCGGTGAGATCTACTTCTCGTGCTCGTGGCCGGGCGCCGTGAAGGCGTGGCACATCCACACGACGATGACCATCAACAACGCGGTGGTCAGCGGTCGGGCGAAGCTCGTGATGTACGACCTGCGCGAGGAGTCGCCGACGCGCGGCGTGCTCCAGGAGGTCTACCTGGGCGAGGACAACTACGTGCTCGTGCAGATGCCGCCGGGGATCGCCAACGGCTACAAGGCGTACGGCGACAAGCAGTGCATCCTCGCCAACGCCGCGACCGAGCCGCACGACCCGGACGAGATGCTGCGGATGGATCCGTTCACCGACGAGATCCCGTACGACTGGGGCCTGCGCCATGGCTAGCGCGCTGGCGCCGGAGGTGGCGGCCGGACCCGCGCCGGCGTCGCGTGCGTGGGTCGACCACTCGCGCGGGATGATCGTCACGCGCACGCCGCTGCGGGTGTCGTTCGCGGGCGGCGGGACCGACCTGGCGGCGTTCTACGACCACGAGGACGGCGCGGTCTTCTCCACCGCGATCGCGCGCTACGTCTACGTGACGGTCAAGCGCCACGGCGAGGTGTTCGACGAGAACGTCCGCATCGCGTACTCGAGCGCCGAGTCGGTCGCGACGGTCGACGAGGTGCGCAACGACATCGCGCGCGAGTGCCTGAAGCTGCTGGAGATCGAGCCGCCGATCTACGTCTCGATCATCGGCGACCTGCCCGCGTCGACGGGGCTGGGCGGGTCGAGCGCGTTCTGCGTCGGCTTGCTCCACGCGCTCCACACGCTCCGCGGCGAGCGGGTGACCGCGGGGCAGCTGGCGGAGGAGGCGTCGCACATCGAGATCGACGTGCTCGGCGAGCCGATCGGCAAGCAGGACCAGTACGCGGCGGCGTTCGGCGGGCTCAACCTCTTCACGTTCCGCACCGGCGGCGGCGTGACGGTGGAGCCGGCGCAGCGGGTCAACGGCGCTTTGGCCGACCTGTTCGAGCACGTCGCGATGTTCTGGACGGGGCACCAGCGCGACGCGGGCAAGGTGCTCGTGGAGCAGAAGGCGAGGACGGGCTCGAAGCTGGGGACGCTGCGGGAGATGCGCTCGCATGCGTACCGGCTGCAGGAGGCGCTGTGCACCGGGCGGTTCGACGCGCGCGCGTTCGGAGCGGTGCTGGACGAGAGCTGGCGGCTCAAGCGCGGGCTCGCCTCCACGATCACCAACCCGCGGATCGACGAGTGGTACGCGCGGGCGATGGACGCGGGCGCACTGGGCGGGAAGCTGCTCGGCGCGGGCGGGGGCGGGTTCCTGCTGTTCATCGTCGAGCCGTCGAAGCGCGGGGCGGTGCGGGCGGCGCTGCCCGGGCTGGTCGACGTGCCGGTGGCGCCGGAGGCGCACGGGTCGCGCGTCCTGTCGGGTGGGGACCGCTGATGCGCTTCACCGAGCTGGAGCCGGCCGGCGCGTACCTGATCGAGCTGGACGAGATCCGCGACGAGCGCGGCCTCAACGCGCGGCTGTTCTGCGAGCGCGAGTTCGCGGAGGCGGGGCTCGTGTCGCGCATGGTCCAGACCAACCTCATCGTCAACGCGCGCGCGGGGACGCTGCGCGGCTTCCACTTCCAGGTCGCGCCGCACCGCGAGGCCAAGCTCTTCCGCGTCGTCTCCGGCTCGCTGCAGGACGTGATCATCGACCTGCGGCCCGGCTCGCCGACGTACGGGCAGTGGACGTCGGTGGTGCTCGACGCGCGCGTGCCGCGGCTCCTCTACGTGCCCGAGGGGTTCGGTCAGGGGTTCCTCACGCTGGAGGACGACACCGCGCTCCACTACCAGGTGAGCGCGTTCTACACGCCCGCGGCCGGGCGCGGGATCCGCTGGGACGACCCCGCGTTCGCGGTCGAATGGGAGCGGCCGGTGGCGGTCGTCTCGGAGAAGGACGCGTCCTGGCCCGACTTCTCGCTGGACGCCCACGCCGCGCAGATGGAGGCCGTCGCATGATCATCGTGGACCGGGCGCTGGAGCGCCGCGCCGCCGAGGGGCGCCCCGTGCGGGTCGGGATGGTCGGCGCGGGGGCGATGGGGCGGGCGATCGCGCTCCAGATCGCGACCGCGACGCCGGGGATGGAGCTCGTCGCGCTCTACAACCGCACCCGCGCGCGGGCGCTGGACGCGATGGCGCTCGCGGGGGTCGAGGACCCGCCGACCGCGTCGACCGTGGGGGAGCTCGAACGGCTGATCGCCGCCCGCCGCCCCACGCTCGTCGAGGACCCGTCGCTGATCTGCGCGGCGGAGGGAATCGACGTCGTGCTGGAGGTGACCGGCGCGGTGGAGTTCGGCGCGGGCGTCGTGCTCGACGCGATCGCGCACGGCAAGGACGTCGTCGCGATGAACGCCGAGCTGAACGCGACGCTCGGTCCGATCCTCAAGGTCCACGCCGACCGGGCGGGTGTCGTCTACACCGACGCCGACGGCGACCAGCCGGGCGTGATCATGAACCTCCACCGCTTCGTGACCGGGCTCGGCGTCACGCCCGTGCTGCTCGGCAACCTGAAGGGGCTGCACGACCGGTTCCGCAACCCCGAGACGCAGGCGGGCTTCGCCGCGCGGAAGGGGCTGACGCCGCACATGGCCGCGTCGTTCGCGGACGGGACGAAGGTGTCGTTCGAGATGGGGCTGTGCGCGAACGCGACCGGCTTCACGGTGATCGAGCGCGGGATGCAGGGACCGGACGCGGCGCACGTGCACGACGCCCAGCAGCTGTTCGACCTGGATGCGCTGCTCGAGCACGGGCGCGTCGACTACCTGGTCGGCGCCGAGCCAGGGCCGGGCGTGTTCGTCCTCGGGACGGTCGAGCACCCGCTGCAACGCAAGTGGCTCGAGCTCTACAAGCTCGGCGACGGGCCGCTCTACACCTTCTACACGCCCTACCACCTGTGCCACCTGGAGGTGCCGACGTCGCTCGCGCGGGTCGCGCTCTTCAAGGACCCGATCGTGACGCCGCTCGGCCCGCCGGTCGTGGACGTCGTGGCGACGGCCAAGCGCGACCTGCGCGCTGGGGAGACGCTCGACGGGATCGGCTGGTTCATGACGTACGGGCAGTGCGAGAACGTGGCGGCGCCGGGCGCCGCGTCGCTCCTGCCGATGGGGCTCGCCGAGGGGTGCCGGCTCGTGCGCGACGTGCCGGTCGACCAGGTGCTCACGTACGACGACGTCGAGCTGCCGCCGGGCCGGCTCTGCGACCGGCTGCGGGCCGAGCAGAGCGCGCACTTCGGGCTCGCCGCGGCGGCGCCCGTCACGGCGGCGGTCTGACGGGCGGGGGCGATGGCCGCGCGCGCCGGCACCGCGCTCGCCGTCGCGGTGCCGGCGCTGCTGACCGTGTGGCTGGCG
>DATMVO010000174.1:0-14758 GCA_035563115.1 Solirubrobacteraceae bacterium | reverse complement strand
GCCGGCGGCGCGGGTGCCGACGCCTGGGGCGGCTGGCTGCGCGACCGGCTCGAGGCCGAGGGCGTCGGCCTCGGCTGGTTCGGCCTGCACGCGCACGTCGCCACGCCCGTCTCGTTCGTCACCGTCGGCGAGAGCGGCGCGGGCAGCTCGACGCTCTACGGCGACACGCTGCCGGCCGTCGTCGACGCGCTCGGCGACCGGCTGCTGCAGGCCGTCGACCAGTGCGACGCGCTCTACCTGACGGCGAACACGCTGGCGCTGGAGACCGGGCGCGCGCTGACCGTCGCCGCCCGCGACCGGGCGCTGGCGCAGGACCAGCCGGTGATCTTCGACCCGCGCCTGGAGCTCGACCGGTGGGAGTCGCCCGGCCGCGCCGCCGGCGAGGCGCGCGACATCGTCAAGGGCGCGTTCCTCGTGGCGTGCACCCGCCACGAGGCGCGGCTGCTGTCCGGCGAGGACGACCCGGCCGCGGCGGCCGAGGGGCTGCTCGCGATGGGCGCGCGGCACGTGCTGGTGCGCGGCGCCGGCGGCGGTGCCCTGCTCCGCGGCAGCGGGCTGCGCGGGGACGTGCGGGCGGTCGCGCCGGAGGGCCCGATCGTGTCCGCGGTGGGGACCGACGACGCGTTCATGTCGGTGGTGCTCGGCCGCCTGGCGGCGACGGGCTTCTACCCGCCGGCGATCGTCGCGGCGCTGCGCGACGCGGTGGAGGAGGCGGCGCGCTCGCTGGGGCGATGGGGCGCGCTCGCCTAGCCCGGATCCGCGCGCGGCTGCGGGACGTCTACGGCGTCCCGATCCAGCCGCCGCACCGCGCGCCGCTGGACGAGCTCGTCTTGACGGTGCTCTCGCAGTCGACCAACGACCGCAACCGCGACATCGCCTACCTGCGGCTGCGCGAGCGGTTCGCGGGGTCGTGGGAGGCGGTCCGCGGCGCGCCGTCCGAGGAGGTCGAGGAGGCCATCCGCCCGGGCGGGATCTCCAAGGTCAAGTCCGTCCGCATCAAGGCGATCCTCGACGCGGTCGGCGATCCCTTGTCGCTGGATCACCTTGCGTCGCTCCCCGTACCAGCGGCTCAGGCCGAGCTTACCGCCCTCCCCGGCGTCGGTCGCAAGACCGCCGCCTGCGTCCTCCTCTTCTCGTTCGGCATGCGCGACGTCCCCGTCGACACCCACGTCTCCCGCGTCGCCACCCGCCTCGCCCTCCTCCCGGAGACGAAGAACTTCGACCGCCTCCACGACACCATGCTCGAGCTCACTCCCCGCGGCGCCGAGCTCGAGCTCCACGTCAACCTCCTCCGCCACGGCCGCCGCACCTGCTTCGCTCAACGCCCAGCCTGCGAGCGCTGCGCCCTCCGCCGCATGTGCCCCGCCCGCCGGGTCTGACACGGCTCAAGTCCCGCGTTCGTCGCGCCGATCATCGTGTTGCGCGAGCTGCAAGCGGGGAGACCTCGACTCGACGCACCCGTCCGCTCGTATTACGCTTCACCTACGCATGGCCCTCCAGGTCCACAGCTACAGCGCTCAAGAGCGCGTCGCAGAGAAGGAGCGACTGCGCGCCGCGGACGTCCGTGCGCTGCACTCCGGCGAGAAGTCGCTCGCTCAGCTGAAGCGCGAGAACGAGTCCTTCGCGTTCCCGCCGTCCCGCGCCCGCATCGACCTCGCGTCGGCGCGGTCCCTGGTCTGAACGAGCCGCCGCCGCTGTCGCCGGACGAGGCGGCGCGCATCATCGGCCGCCTCGAGCAGGTGGTCGCCGGTTCGAACGTCGTGTTGATCGGTGGCCAGGCCGTCGCGATCTGGGGCGCGCAGCTAATGACCTACCTCCCGGCCGGGCAGGCACCGGTCACCAGCCGGGACGTCGACTTCCAGGGGGAGAGGAGCGACGTCGAGCTTGCAGCGCAGCTGCTCGGCGGACGGCTCTACGTCCCG
Source organism: Solirubrobacteraceae bacterium (assembly GCA_035563115.1). GTDB lineage: Bacteria > Actinomycetota > Thermoleophilia > Solirubrobacterales > Solirubrobacteraceae > CADCVT01. The sequence continues at coordinate 12,836 of DATMVO010000174.1, read as the reverse complement.
CGCTTCGACGACGTCACGCCGCAGACCGGGAAAGCGGTCTTCGTCGACAGCGAGGGGTACGAGCGCACGCTCGACTTCCTCGCCGAGCCGCACGGTCTGATCGCCGAGGACGTCCGCCGGACGGCGGTGCCCATCCGCATCGCCATGGAGGACGGGCGCGAGATCCCGCTGTGGGTGATGCATCCCGAGCGCTGCCTGCGCAGCCGCGTCGCCAACACGTCGCTGCCGGGGAAGCGCACCGCCCTCGCTCGCCGGCAGCTCGATGCGGCGATCCAGCTCGTCCCGGCCTTCGGGCGGTTCCTGCTCGACGAGGGCATCGACCCGCGGGTCGTGACGAAGCTCAACGAGCGCGTCTTCGAGCTCGCGCGATACGACAAGAACGCCATGCGGCTCTGGCTGGAGGACGGCATCGACGTCCTCGATGCGCTGCTCGCGGACGACCGCCTGCCGGAGGCGCACCGCGCCACCCGGCTGCCGCAGATCAGGGCCGAGGTGGCCAAGCAGCGCGACCATCGTCGTGCGGTGATCGCCCGTCGCGGCGACGGCTGAGCCGAGGGGCGTCACGATGGGGTGGTGCAGATCACCGAACCCCGCCCGACCACGGTCTGGTACCTGCAGCTGGACGAGCTGAAGCCGTCATCGCGCACCGCTGACGTGCGGCGTGCCGAGGTGCCGTTCGGGCCGCTCAACAAGCTGTTCTACACCGAGATCGGCAAGGACTTCCACTGGACGCACCAGCTCCACTGGGACGCCGCGCAGTGGCAGCGGCACGCGGAGAGGGTGGAGCTGTGGATCGTCCACGATCGCGGCACGCCCGCCGGGTACGCCGAGCTCCTGCCCCGCGACGGCGGCTGCGAGATCCAGACGTTCGGCCTGCTCGAGCCCTTCCGCGGCAAGGGCCTCGGCGGCGCGCTCCTCACCAGGGTCGTCCGGCGCGCGCAGGAGCTCGCGGGCGACGGCGGCGAGGTCACGCTCAACACGTGCGAGCTCGACGGCCCGCACGCCCGCGCCAACTACGAGGCGCGCGGGTTCACGCTCGTCCGCCAGACGTCCGAAGATCGCGCACGACTCGTCGAAGATCTTCTACACTGAGGCTCAGATTTCTTCCGTACCCCACGTTGTAGGAGACCATGGGCAAGACGATCGGCATCGACCTGGGCACCACGAACTCGTGCATGGCCGTCCTCGAGGGCGGCGAGCCCACGGTGATCCCCAACTCGGAGGGCGGCCGGACCACCCCGTCGGTCGTCGCGTTCACGCAGGGCGGCGACCGCCTCGTCGGCACCGTCGCGAAGCGGCAGGCGGTCACGAACCCGGGCCGCACGATCTTCTCCATCAAGCGCTTCGTCGGCCGCAAGGAGGCCGAGGTGCGCGAGGAGGAGTCGATGGTCCCGTACCAGGTGGTCAGCGGCCCCGGCGGTGACGCGCGCGTCGACATCGACGGCAAGCAGTACTCGCCGCCGGAGGTCAGCGCGATGATCCTCCAGAAGCTGAAGGCCGACGCCGAGGCGTACCTCGGCGACACGGTCGACAGCGCGGTCATCACCGTCCCCGCGTACTTCAACGACGATCAGCGCCAGGCGACCAAGGACGCCGGCAAGATCGCCGGCCTCGACGTCAAGCGCATCATCAACGAGCCCACCGCGGCCTCGCTGGCGTACGGCCTCGACAAGGAGGACGACCAGACGATCCTCGTCTTCGACCTCGGCGGCGGCACGTTCGACGTGTCGGTCCTCGAGATCGGCGACGGCGTGTTCGAGGTCAAGTCCACCGCGGGCGACAACCACCTCGGCGGCGACAACTTCGACAAGGCGATCGTCGACTGGCTCGTCGGCGAGTTCAAGAAGACGCAGGGCATCGACCTCGCGTCCGACCCGATGGCCCTCCAGCGCCTGTACGAGGCGGCCGAGAAGGCGAAGATCGAGCTCTCGACGGCGCAGGAGACCCAGATCAACCTGCCGTTCATCACGGCGGACCAGTCCGGGCCGAAGCACCTCGACGAGCGCCTCACCCGCGCGCGCTTCAACGAGCTGACCGCCAAGCTGATCGACCGCGTCGTCGCGCCGGTGCGGCAGGCGCTCGACGACGCGAAGGCCAAGGGCGTCACCGACGTCCAGCACGTCGTCCTCGTCGGCGGCATGACCCGCATGCCGGCCGTGCAGGAGAAGGTCAAGGAGCTCACGGGCAAGGAGCCGCACCGTGGCGTCAACCCGGACGAGGTCGTCGCCGTCGGCGCGGCCGTCCAGGCCGGCGTCCTCACGGGCGACGTCAAGGACGTCCTCCTGCTCGACGTCACCCCGCTCACCCTCGGCATCGAGACCAAGGGCGGCGTGATGACCAAGCTCATCGAGCGCAACACGACCATCCCGACGCGCAAGTCGGAGGTCTTCTCGACCGCTGAGGACAACCAGCCGTCGGTGGAGATCCACGTGCTCCAGGGCGAGCGCGAGATGGCCTCGTACAACAAGTCGCTCGGCAAGTTCCAGCTCACCGGCATCCCGCCGGCGCCGCGTGGCGTGCCGCAGATCGAGGTAGGCTTCGACATCGACGCCAACGGCATCCTGAGCGTCTCCGCCAAGGACCTCGGCACCGGCAAGGAGCAGAAGATCGAGATCCGCGCCGGCGGCGGTCTGTCGGACGACGAGATCAAGAAGATGGTCAACGACGCCGAGTCGCACGCCGACGAGGACAAGCGGCTGCGCGAGCTCGTCGAGGCCCGGAACAACGCGGAGAACGCGGCGTACCAGGCCGAGCGCCAGCTCAAGGACCTCGAGGAGCAGATCGACGAGGCCTCCAAGGCCGACATCGAGCAGCGCATCAAGGACGTCCGCGAGGCGCTGACCAGCGAGGACCCGGCCGACATCAACGCGAAGGCCGAGGCGCTGCAGACGGCGTTCCACGCGGTCTCCGAGGCGATGTACCGCAAGGCGCAGGAGCAGCAGGCCGCCCAGCAGGAGGGCGACGCTGGCGCCCCGAACGGCGCCTCCGCCAACGGCGCCGCCTCGTCGTCCGATGACGCCGAGGAGGACGTCGTCGACGCCGAGGTCGTGGACGAGGGCCGCTAGTGAGCGACGAGAGCCGCACCGAGGCTCCGGTGGAGGAGGGCGCGCCCGGCAGCGCGCCCGATCCCGCCCAGGCGCCCGCGACGCCGGCCGAGGCCGAGCAGACCGAGCAGGGCGGGGACGCTCAGGAGGGCGCGGCCGAGGCCGCGCCCGCCGAGGCGGTCCAGCAGGACCTCGCCGAGCTCCAGGCCAAGGCCTCCGAGCGCGATGAGTTCCTCCAGCTCGCCCAGCGGACGCAGGCGGACTTCGACAACTTCCGCAAGCGCGCCGCGCGTGAGCAGGGGCTAGCCGAGCAGCGCGGGATCACGAAGGTGGTCAAGGAGCTGCTGCCGGCGCTCGACAACCTCGAGCGCGCGCTGGCCGCGTCGCAGTCCCAGCCGGACGGCGGCGAGCACCACCTGACGGAGGGCATCCGGCTCGTCCAGTCCGAGCTGCAGGCGGCGCTGACGCGCGTCGGCGTCGAGGGGTACTCGCCCAAGGGCGAGGTCTTCGACCCGAACGTGCACGAGGCGATCACGCAGCAGCCCGTCGAGGGCGCCGAGTCCGGCACCGTCGCCGAGGTCTACCAGCAGGGCTACAAGCTCGCCGACCTGGTCATCCGGCCGGCGCGCGTCGTCGTGGCGGCGTAGGCGAGGACCGCATGGCCCAGCAGGACCTCTACAAGGTGCTCGGCGTCGGCAAGGGCGCCTCGGCGGACGAGATCAAGAAGGCGTACCGCAAGCTCGCCCGCCAGTACCACCCCGACCGCAACCCGGACGACCCGAAGGCCGAGGGGCGGTTCAAGGAGGTCCAGCACGCGTACGACGTACTCGGCGACGCCGACAAGCGCCGCCAGTACGACCGCGGCGGGATGAACCCGTTCGCGGGCGCGGGCGGGCCGGGCGGTGCCGGCGGCGCGGGCGGCTTCGACGCCGGCTCGTTCTCCGACATCCTCGGCAACCTGTTCGGCAACGCGACCGGGCGGGGCGGCGGTGGCCGGCCGGGCGGCGGCGGTGGCGCGGCCGGCGGTGCGTCGACGGGCCGCGCGCAGTCGTCCGAGCGCGGGCGCGACCTCGAGACCGAGGTGACGCTGACGTTCGAGCAGGCGGTCGAGGGCGCGCAGGTGTCGCTCACCGTCCCGACGTCGCAGCGCTGCGGCAACTGCCAGGGCACCGGCGCCCGTCCGGGCACCGCACCGAAGGTGTGCCCGCGGTGCAACGGGCGCGGCGTCGAGTCGCAGGGCCAGGGGCTCTTCTCGATCAACCAGCCGTGCACGCAGTGCGGCGGCGCGGGCACCGTCATCGAGGACCCGTGCCCGGTCTGCGCCGGCTCGGGCTCCACGAAGACGGTGAAGAAGTACAAGGTCAACATCCCCGCGGGCGTCCGCGAGGGGAGCCGGATCCGCCTCGCCGGCAAGGGCGAGGCGGGCCGTCATGGCGGCCAGCCCGGCGACCTGTTCGTCCTCACGCATGTGCTCGACTCGCCGGTCTTCAAGCGCAAGGGCGAGCACGTCGAGGTCGAGGTGCCGCTGACGATCCCCGAGGCGCTGCGCGGCGGGGAGATCGAGGTGCCGACGCTCAACGGCCGCAAGCGCCTGCGCGTGCCCCCGGGCACGAAGCACGGCACCGTCCAGCGGCTCCGCGGCGAGGGCCCGCCGCTGCTCGGCGGCAAGGGCCGGGCGGACATCCGCTACCGGTTCACGATCGACGTGCCCGACCAGCTGACCAGCGAGCAGGAGAAGCTCGTCGAGAAGCTGTCGAAGTCGATGAACGGCGACAACCCGCGGGCGGGGCTCTTCGCATGAGCACGCGGCGCCGGACGACCACCAGGATCGACGTCTCGATCGACCGGGGCGTCTTCATGATCTCCGTCGCCGCGGAGCTGGCCGAGATGCACCCGCAGACGCTGCGGATGTACGAGGCCCGCGGGCTGATCGAGCCGCAGCGCTCGCCCAAGGGCACGCGCCTGTACTCGCAGTCCGACGTCGAGAAGCTGCGCCGCATCCAGGAGATGACGGCGGAGCTGGGGCTCAACCTCGCGGGCGTCGAGCGCGTCCTGGATCTCGAGAACCAGCTCGCCCGGGCCAAGCGCAAGATCGAGCTGCTGGAGAAGCAGCTGTCGGAGGCGCGCAACGAGGCCCAGGCCAACTACCTCCAGAACGAGCACCTCAAGCAGCAGGCCCAGCGCGGCGAGCTCGTCCCCTACCAGCGCGGCGACCTCGTCCCGGTCCCGCGCCCGCCGGCGTCCCTCTCCGACGGCCCGGTCGAGCCGGACGGCGACGCCCCGGCCGACGGCGCTCCCGCCAGCGCGTAGAAACTCCGCTTGACCAAACTCCGGTCGACCAAACTTTGATCGACCGGAGTTTCGGTAGCCGTTGGTGCGGCGGCTACTGCACGGGGCCGCGGAAGACCTTCTCCTGGCCCTCGGCGACCTCTTCGCTGCGGTGGCGCTCCGGTGCGTCCACGGGGATGTCGTGGACGCTGAGCTCGTCGTGCGCCTCCGGCGTGTCGCCGAGGGGGCGGTCGAAGCGGGCCTCCTGGCGGGGGAAGTTCGACTCGCTGTCCGAGTCGCTGCCGCCGCCGCTCCGGCTGCCGCCCGCGATGAAGCGGAAGGCGAGCGCCGCGACGACGCAGATCACGGTGAGGATGAGCACGGGGAACCCGAACTCGGTGTCGGCGATGAAGGCGGCGACGTTGACGGCCACGGCGAAGGCCACGCCCACCAGCAGGAGGGACGGGAACCGCCCCTTCTCCTCGCCCTTGAACTCCTTGTCGGCCATGCTCCTCTTCTCCAGCTCGGGTGGTGACGTGTGGTCACGGGGTACCCGCGCCCACCCCGTGCCAAGCCGCCCGCGTTCGGCTACACTGATCTCAGTCCGACCGACTGAGATTTCATGCAGCCAGATCGCTTCACCATCAAGACCCAGGAGGCCATCCGCGACGCGAGCCGTCTCGCGGAGGCCGGGCGCAACCCGCAGGCCACGCCCGAGCACCTCCTCGCGGTCCTCCTCGTGCAGGACGGCGGCATCGTCCCGTCGGTCCTCCACAAGCTCGGCGTGCCCATCGCCCAGGTCCGCACGCCGCTCGACGCCGCCATCGCGAACCTCCCCAAGATGGGCGAGGGCGGCGAGGTGTCGGGCTCCCCGTCCTCCGAGCTCGTCCAGGTGCTGCGCGGCGCCGAGCACGAGATGCGCGAGCTCAAGGACGAGTACATCTCCGTAGAGCACGTGCTCCTGTCGCTCGCCGGCCACGGCTCCAAGGCGGGCGACGCGCTGCGCTCCGCGGGCGCGACGAAGGCCGAGCTGCTCAAGGCGCTCGGCGACGTGCGCGGCTCCGCGCGCGTGACCGACCAGTCGCCCGAGGACAAGATCCGCGCGCTGGAGAAGTTCGGCGTCGACCTCACCGAGCGCGCCCGCAAGGGCGACCTGGATCCGGTCATCGGCCGCGACGACGAGATCCGCCGCGTCGTCCAGGTCCTCTCGCGCCGCACGAAGAACAACCCCGTCCTGATCGGGGAGCCGGGCGTCGGCAAGACCGCGATCGTCGAGGGGCTCGCCCAGCGGATCGTCTCCGAGGACGTCCCCGAGTCGCTGCGCGACCGCCGCGTCGTCGCGCTCGACCTCGGCGCGCTCATCGCCGGCTCGAAGTACCGCGGCGAGTTCGAGGACCGGCTGAAGGCCGTCCTCAACGAGGTCAAGGAGGCGGCCGGCACGGTCATCCTCTTCATCGACGAGCTCCACACGATCGTCGGCGCCGGCGCGGCCGAGGGCGCGGTGGACGCCGCGAACCTCCTCAAGCCGATGCTCGCGCGCGGCGAGCTGCGCGCCGTCGGCGCCACCACGCTCGACGAGTACCGCAAGCACATCGAAAAGGACGCGGCGCTCGAGCGGCGCTTCCAGCCCGTCGTGGTCGACGAGCCGACCGTCGAGGACACGATCGCGATCCTCCGCGGCCTCAAGACGCGGTACGAGGTCCACCACAGCGTGCGGATCACCGACCCGGCGGTCATCGCCGCGGCGACGCTCTCGCACCGCTACATCACCGACCGGTTCCTGCCCGACAAGGCGATCGACCTGATCGACGAGGCGTCGTCCAAGCTCCGCATCGAGATCGACTCGGTGCCGCAGGAGATCGACGAGGTCAAGCGGCGTGAGCTGCAGCTCGAGATCGAGCGGCAGTCGCTCGAGCAGGACACCGACGTCGCGTCCGTCGACCGCCGCGAGGCGATCGAGCAGGAGCTGGCGGACGTGCGCGAGCAGCTCGCCGAGATGACCGCGCGGTGGCAGGCCGAGAAGGACGAGATCGGCCGCGTCGGCCAGCTGCGCGAGCAGCTCGACCGCGCGCACACGCAGATCGAGGCCGCCGAGCGCGAGGCGGACCTGGGCCGCGCGGCGGAGCTGCGCTACGGCACGATCCCGGAGCTCGAGAAGGCGCTCGCCGAGGCCGAGTCCAAGACGGACGGCAACGCCGGCTTCCTCCAGGAGGAGGTCACGTCGGAGGACATCGCCGAGGTCGTCGCGAAGTGGACGGGCATCCCCGTCGCGCGGATGCTGGAGGGCGAGGTCGAGAAGCTCGTCCACATGGAGGAGCGCCTGCACCAGCGGGTGGTCGGCCAGGACGAGGCGGTCGAGGCCGTCTCGAACGCCCTGCGCCGCTCGCGCGCCGGCCTCTCCGACCCGGACCGCCCGATCGGCACGTTCCTCTTCCTCGGCCCGACGGGTGTCGGCAAGACCGAGCTGGCGCGCGCGCTGGCGGAGTTCATGTTCGACACGCAGGACGCGATGGTGCGGATCGACATGTCGGAGTACATGGAGAAGCACGCCGTGTCGCGGCTCGTCGGCGCGCCTCCCGGCTACGTCGGCTACGACGAGGGCGGCCAGCTGACCGAGGCGGTGCGGCGGCGTCCGTACGGCGTCGTGCTGCTCGACGAGGTCGAGAAGGCCCACCCGGACGTCTTCAACATCCTCCTGCAGGTGATGGACGACGGGCGGCTGACCGACGGCCAGGGCCGGACGGTCGACTTCAAGAACGTCGTGCTGCTGATGACGTCGAACATCCCCGGCGGCCGGAGCGGCGCGGAGACCCACTTCCGCCCCGAGTTCATCAACCGGCTGGACGACATCGTCGAGTTCGCGCCCCTGTCGCGCGACCAGATCGGCGCGATCGTCGAGCTGCAGACCGAGCGCGTGCTCACCCGCATCGCCGACCGCGGCATCACGGTCACGCTGACCGACGCGGCCAAGCAGCTGCTCGGCAACCTCGGCTACGACCCGACCTACGGCGCGCGCCCGCTCAAGCGCACCATCCAGAAGCACCTCGTCGACAAGCTCGCGATCGCGGTGCTGGAGGGCGAGTTCACCAGCGGCGACGTGGTCCAGGTCGACGCGGGCGCGGACGGCGAGCTGACGTTCGCCAAGGGCGTCGTGCCCGTGGGAGAGCCGGTCATCTCCTTGTAGGGCGTGCGGTGTGCAGGCGTTTGAGATACAAACGCCTGCATGCCCACGTACATCATGCTCTCGACGCTGACGCCTGAGGGCGTGCAGACGATCAAGAACAACCCCCAGCGGATCAAGGAAGTCAACAAGGAGATCGAGCAGCTGGGGGCCGAGGTGAAGGCGCAGTGGGCGACCCTCGGGCACTACGACTTCGTCAACGTCGTGGAGGCGCCCGACGACCAGACGATGTCGCGGGTCTCGATCGAGCTGAGCTCGCGCGGCACCACGCGCTTCGAGACGCTCGTCGCGATCCCGATCGACGACTTCATCGCCGGGCTCTGAGCCCGCTGCCGGCTTGAGGATCCTCGTCGTCGGACCCGGCGGGCGGGAGCACGCGCTCGTCCGGGCGCTGCTCCGTGCGCCCAGCGCGCCGGAGGTGCTGGCCGTGCCCGGCAACCCCGGCATCGCGCGGGACGCGCGCGTGCTCGAAGGCGTCGGCGGCAGCGACGTCCAGGCGCTGGTCGCCGCCGCGAAGGCCGAGCAGGCCGATCTCGTCGTCGTGGGACCGGAGGCGCCGCTGGTCGCGGGCCTGGTCGACGCGCTCGCCGCGGAGGGCATCGCGGCGTTCGGGCCGAGTCAGGCCGTCGCGCGGCTGGAGGGCTCCAAGGCGTTCGCCAAGGAGGTCATGGAGGCCGCGAACGTCCCGACCGCGCGATACGAGACCGTCACGACCGTCGACCAAGGGCTCGCCGCGATCCCGCGCACCGGCGGCTACCCGACCGTCCTCAAGTACGACGGCCTCGCCGCCGGCAAGGGCGTCGTCATCGCCGAGGACGAGGAGCAGGCGCGCGCGACGCTCCACGAGTTCCTCGTCGAGGGCCGGTTCGGCGGAGAGGCCGTCGTGGTGGAGGAGCACCTCGTCGGCGAGGAGCTCTCCCTGCTCGCCCTCTGCGACGGCGAGCGCGCCGTCCCGATGGCGCCCGCGCAGGACTACAAGCGGATCTTCGAGGGCGACGAAGGCCCCAACACCGGCGGCATGGGCGCCTACTCGCCCGTCCCCGGCACGCCCGACGTCCACGAGCTGGCCAAGCAGGTCCACCAGCCGGTGATCGACCTGCTCAAGGAGCGCGGCACGCCCTTCCACGGCGTCCTCTACGCCGGCCTGATGCTCACGCCGGACGGCCCGAAGGTGCTCGAGTTCAACGTCCGCTTCGGCGATCCGGAGACGCAGGCCGTCCTCCCGCGCCTGCGCAGCGACCTCGCGACCCTGCTCGACGCCGCCTCCCGCCCCGGCGGCCTCAGCGGCGCGCAGCTCGACTTCGCGCCCGACCACGCGGTCACCGTCGTCCTGGCCTCCAAGGGGTACCCGGAGACCAGCAGCAGCGGCGACGTGATCGACGGCCTGGACGCGGTTCCGGACGGCGTCGAGGTGACCCACGCGGGCACCGCGCAGCAGGAGGACGGAGCCATCGTCACGGCCGGCGGACGCGTCCTCAACGTCACCGCGCTCGGGCCCACGGCGGCTGCCGCGCGGGACGCTGCCTATGCTGCGGCGGACCTGATCACCTTCGAGGGCCGCCAGCTGCGGCGGGACATCGCGCAGCGGGCCGTGGAGCGCGCATGACCGACCCGACGCAGACCGAGACGACGACCCCCGCCGAGCCGCTGACCGAGACCGGCACCGCCGACGTGCGGGCCCTCGACGAGGCCGCCCCGCGCGTCGGCATCATCATGGGCTCCAAGTCCGACATGGAGACGATGGAGAAGGCCGGCAAGATCCTCGAGGAGGCCGGCGTCGACTTCGAGATCCGCGTCATGTCGGCCCACCGCGACCCCGAGCTCGTCGCCGACTACTGCAAGAACGCGCGGATGCGCGGCCTCAAGGTGATCATCGCGGGCGCCGGCATCTCCGCCGCGCTCCCGGGTGTCGCCGCCGCGCACACCGACCTGCCGGTCATCGGCGTCCCGCTCACCAGCAGCCTCACGGCGGCCGGCGGCCTGGACGCGATCCTCTCGATCGTCCAGATGCCCCCGGGCGTCCCCGTCGCGGCCGTCGGCCTCGACAACCCGCGCAACGCCGCCCACCTGGCGCTGCGCATCCTCAACGCGTGAGCGACGGCTCCCAGCCGATCGTCACGCGCTCCTCGCGCACGGTCTACGCCAACCCCTGGCTGTCCGTGCGCGAGGACGAGATCACCTGGCCCGACGGCTCGCCCGGCATCCACGCGGTGATGGACAAGCGGCCGGGCGCGCTCGTCGTGCCCTACGACGGCGAGCGGATCACGCTCGTCGGCATGGTCAAGTACCCGACGCGGCGGTTCCTGTGGGAGCTGCCGCAGGGCGCGCTCGACGATCGCGAGGACGCGTCGGCCGAGGAGACCGCGCGGACCGAGCTACTGGAGGAGACCGGCCTGCGCGCCGGCACGCTCCGCCACCTCGGGCAGCTCTTCTACGCGCCCGGGATCCTCAGCCAGACCTGCGACGTCTTCCTCGCGTCGGACCTGACCGCCGGCGACGCCCAGCCGGAGGAGACCGAGGTCGGCCTCCGCACCCGCGCCGTCACGCCTTCAGAGCTCGACCAGCTCATCCTCTCCGGCGAGGTGGCCGACGCCGCCACCATCGCCGCCCTCCACCTCGTCCGCGTCAACGGAGTCCAGCTGTGAGCCTGCGCGACATCTCGCCCCTCGACGGCCGCTACGCCCGCCAGGTCGCCGCGCTGCGCGACCACGTCTCGGAGTGGGCGCTGATCAAGCGCCGCGTCCAGGTGGAGGTCGAGTGGCTCCTCCTCCTCACCGAGAACCGCGCCGACCTCCTGCCGCTGCGGGAGCTGGTTAACGGCTTCGGCGACGAGGACGCCCAGGCGGTGAAGGACATCGAGGCGCGCACGAACCACGACGTCAAGGCCGTCGAGTACTTCCTGCGCGACCGCGTGCCGGACGACGTGCGGGAGCTGATCCACTTCGGCCTCACCTCCGAGGACGTCAACAACCTCTCGTACGCGCTGATGCTGCGCGACGCGATCGGCGAGGCGTGGCTCCCCGCCGCGACCGAGCTGGTCGACGGCGTCCGCGCGCTGGCCGAGTCCACGCGCGCGATCCCGCTCCTCTCCCGCACCCACGGCCAGCCGGCCACGCCGACGACGTTCGGCAAGGAGATGGCCGTCTTCGTCGCGCGGTGGCAGCGCCAGCTCGACCAGCTCTCCCGCCAGGAGTACCGGGGCAAGCTCAACGGCGCGGTCGGCACGTACGGCGCGCTGCACGTCGCGCACCCGGACATCGACTGGGAGGCGCGGTCGCAGGCGTTCGTCGAGGGCCTGGGGCTGACCTGGGCGCCGGTGACGACGCAGATCGAGCCGCACGACTGGATCGCCGAGCTCTTCCACCTGCTCGCGCGGTTCAACCAGATCCTCGTCGACTTCGACCGGGACGTGTGGGCCTACATCTCCCGCGGGCTGGTCAAGCAGCGCGTGGTGGCGGGCGAGGTCGGCTCGTCGACGATGCCGCACAAGGTCAACCCGATCGACTTCGAGAATTCCGAGGCGAACGCGGGCGTCGGCACGGCCCTCGGCCAGCACATGGCCTCGACCCTGCAGGTGTCGCGGCTCCAGCGCGACCTCTCCGACTCCTCGCTCCTGCGCAACAGCGGCGTCGTCGTCGGCCACTCGCTCCTGGCGATCCGCAGCGCGCTCCGGGGCCTCGGGAAGATCGAGGTCAACGAACCGGCGATGCGCGGCGAGCTGGCGGGCGCGTGGGAGGTGCTGGCCGAGGCGGTCCAGACCGTCATGCGCAAGAAGGGCGGCGACGACCCGTACGACCAGCTCAAGGCGCTCACCCGCGGTGCCGGGATCGACGAGCAGCGGCTGCGCGAGTTCGTCTCCGGCCTCGACCTCGACGACGCGGACCGGCAGCGGCTCCTCGACCTCACGCCGGAGGCCTACGTCGGCCTCGCGGCCGCGGTCGTCGACCACATCCGCGGCTGACGCACCGGCCAGCGCCCGCGGCGGCTCAGCCCGCGGGCGCGCGCCCGTCCAACGCGCCGGCGATCTCCTCGCGCGCCGTGACGCCGAGCTTGCGGTAGACGCCGCTGAGGTGGAACCGCACCGTGTGCGGGCTCACGACCAGCTCGTCGGCGATCTGGCGGTTGGTCCGCCCGCGTGCGGCCAGCTGCGCCACCCGCAGCTCCGACGCGGTGAGCCCGTGTGGCCCGCCCGTCTCCGCCGGCGGACGCCCGCCGACCGCGCGCAGCGTCCGCGCCGCCTGGTCGACCACCTCGCTCGCGCCCAGCTCGGTCGCCAGCACGTGCGCCTCGTGCAGCGGCGCCCGCGCCGCCTCGCGCCGCCCGTCCGTCGCCAGGGCGTTCCC
>DATMVO010000173.1:0-2482 GCA_035563115.1 Solirubrobacteraceae bacterium | reverse complement strand
CGACGACCTGCGCGGCGCCGCCGAGATCGGCCTCGGCGTCCACGTCGCGCTCGCGGCGATCACGGCGCTCCCGCCGGACACGAGCGCGCCGTCGGCCACGGCCCTCGCCGGCTTCGCCGTCGCGTGCTTCGCCTCCGGCGTCGTGCTCCACTACCGGCGCACGTGGCGGAACATCCTCCACGGCCTCGGCCTCGCCGCGACCACCGGCCTCGCCGCACTCTTGCTCGACGGGCCGGGGCTCGTCGTCGCCTGGGCCGCGCTCGCCACCGTCGTCGCCGAGCTCAGCCGCCGTCTGAACGATCCCGACGCCCGGATCGCGGCGCTCACGCTGCTCGCCCTCCCCACCGCGTACGCGCTGGAGTCCATCGCGCCGCCCGACGCCCTGCTCGACGGCCTCCCGGACACCGCCGCGGCGCTGGCGTCGTTCACCGCGCTGGCGATCGCCGGCTGGCGCACGCTGGGCCTCGCCGCGCCCGCGGGCGTCGCCCTCTACGCCGCGTCGACGCTGCTCGTCACCGTGCTCGGCGCGGGGGCGGGAGCGCAGACCGCCCTGAGCGGCCTGTGGGGCGTCACCGGCGTCGCGCTCCTCGTGGCCGGCCTGCGGATGGATCTGCAGGCGGTGCGGACCACCGGGTTCGCCCTCCTCGGCGTCGCCCTGTGCAAGGTGGTGCTCCACGACCTGACCGAGCTCGACGCGTTCGCGCGGGTCGGCTCGATGCTCGGGCTCGGCCTGCTGCTGCTCGTCGGCGCCTACGCCTGGCAGCGCATCCGCGGCGGTAGTGTGGGGGACGAGACCCCACGATGAGCGAGAACCCCCTCATGGATCCCGAGATCGAAGTCACCCCGCAGCAGACGAAGGAGCTGCTCGACAGCGGCGAGGCGATCGTCGTCGACGTCCGCGAGCCGTACGAGCGGGAGGCCGGCCACATCGAGGGCTCGCGCCACATCGAGCTCGAGCGCCTCAGCTCGCAGGCCGCGACGCTCCCCAAGGACCAGAAGATCGTCTTCCACTGCCGCCTCGGTGCGCGCAGCGCGATGGCCGCGCAGGCGTTCCGCGCCTCCGGCTTCGACGCCTGGTCGATGGAGGGCGGGCTGCAGAAGTGGGCCGACGAGGGCCTGCAGGTCGACGGCGGCGGCGAGGTCGCCGACCACTAGCCCGGTCGTGGGCCGCCGACGATGAACTGGGAGGCGCTGCTCGCTGAGGCGGAGCTTCGGACGAGCCGCTCCTCCGGTCCCGGCGGCCAGCACGCGAACGTCACGGCGTCGCGCGTGGAGGCCATCTTCGACGTCGACGCGAGCGAGCAGCTCTCCGAGGCCCAGCGCGCGCGGGTCCGCGACCGGCTCGGCCCGCGCGTGACCGCCGTCGCGCAGGACCACCGCTCGCAGCTGCGCAACCGCGAGCTGGCGGTCGAGCGGCTGCGCGGGAAGATCGAGCGGGCGCTCCACGTCCCGCGCGTCCGGCGCCCCACGAAGCCGACGAAGGGCTCGAAGCTCCGCCGGCTGGACGCGAAGAAGCGCCAGTCCGAGCGCAAGCAGAACCGCCGCCGCGGCGGCTTCGACAGCGACTGACGCGCCGCGTCAGGCCGCGCGGGGCAGCAGGCCGCCCTCGCGGGCGAGGAGCGCGTCGAGCGCCTCCCCGTCCACCGGCCGCGCGAGCAGGAAGCCCTGCGCGTACCGGCAGCCCATACGCTCCAGCCGCTCGAGCTGGGCCGCGGTCTCGACCCCCTCGGCGACGACGGTCAGCCCCAGCGCCCGCGCCAGCTCCACCAGGCCGCTCACGATCAGCGCGTCGCGCGAGCCCACCGTGTCGAGCCCCGCGACGAACGAGCGGTCGATCTTGAGGCCGTCGATCGGCACGTGCCGCAGCCGCCCGAGCGACGAGTAGCCCATCCCGAAGTCGTCGAGCACGATCCGCACGCCCAGCTCGCGCACCTGGTCGAGCACCCGCAGCGGCCGGTCGCCCGCCTCCATCAGCGAGCTCTCCGTCAGCTCCAGCACCAGCGTCTCCGGGGCGAGCCCGGACGCCGCGAGCGCGTCCTCCACCATGCCCGGCAGCGTCGGGTCGGCCGCCTGCCGCGGCGAGAGGTTGACGTGGCAGGTCAGCGGCCGCGCGCCCTGGCGCCAGCCGACCTCCAGGCACGCCTGCCGCAGCACCCAGCCGCCGATCTCGCCGATCAGCCCGGCCTCCTCGGCGATCTCGATGAAGTCGCCGGGCGGGACGAGCCCACGCTGCGGGTGGCGCCAGCGCACGAGCGCCTCGACGCCGACGACCGCCCCGTCGCCCACCCCCACGATCGGCTGGCAGGCGAGCACGAGCTCGTCGCGCGCCACCGCGCCGCGCAGGTCCTCCTCCAGCCGCACCCGGTCGCGGGCGCGCACGCGGGCGAGGTCGTCGAACAGCTCGCAGCGGTCGCGGCCGCAGGCCTTCGCCCGGTCGGCGGCGACCTCGGCGTCGCGCAGCAGCTCGGCCGCCCCGCCGCCC
>DATMVO010000172.1:0-23485 GCA_035563115.1 Solirubrobacteraceae bacterium | reverse complement strand
CCCCGGCCCCTCAGCGGGACGCGCCGCGGGCGGAGCGGTCGGCGCACGAGCGGGCGCCGGAGGCGTCGTCGGCCGCGGCGCAGGTGCTGGTGCTGGTGCTGCTGCCGGGGGCGTCGCGGGCCGACGGACCGTCGTCTGCTCGCGCTGCCGGCGGCTCGTGCCGACGCTCCGCCGCTCCGCGCGACGAGCAGCGCTCCCAGATGCGACGCGATCTGTGCGTCGCGGCGCCGCGACGATGGTCGGCGCGACAGCCCGAGGCGCGGCCGTCAGGGCGGCCGGTGCTGAGCTGCCCTCAGGCCCGGTCTCGATCCGCGCGACGGCCGGCGCAGCGATGACGGCCGCGATTACCGCCGCGATCGGAACCAGCCGCGCGTCCGGCCGGCGCGGCCCGGTCGGACGCTCTTCGCGCGCCACGGTCGGCCCGTCCACCGCGACCAGCGACTCGTCCTCGATGTCGAACTCGTTGTCAACCTGGAAGCCCATTCGCCTTCCAGGTCGCGTGACGCCGCGATCACCCCTCCCCAGATCTTCGTCGAGCCGGGGGGCCCGCAGCGTCCTACGACGCGGGTACGGTCCCGAACGTGGTGATCGACGGAGTCGAGAAGGCGCGATTTGCTCTCGCGCAGGCATGCGCCGCAGCAGCACTCGCCGACGCGCTCCCCGACCCATTCGCGAAGCGGCTCATGGCGCGAGGCGTGTTTGTCGCCACGGCCGCCTTCATCGAGATCAGCCGGCCCACGCGCAACCAGATCGCCAAGGCGACCGGGCGCTCGAAGGAGCTCGCACCTCTTAGGAGCGAGCTCAACGCGCTAGCCGATCGCGATTGGGGCCCCTACCGCCCACTGCGTGATCGCATCGGCGCACATCGGCAGCCGATTGGGCCGACTGAGGATGCCGACGCTTGGGCGGGCGCGAACGCCCTCTTCGCTGAGATCGACCGTCCACTGGTGGGTGTCCTCTGCGACGACATGCGCGTGATCTTCGACCAGCTGGCGGCGGCCGCGGGCTCGAGACCGTTTACGTCGCCCGACCTCTCGGACGACGTATCAGCCGCGCTCACCGCAGCGTTCGCCCACCCGCCGGCTGCTGGCGTCTCGATCGCCACTGGCTCCTTCGGCGAGACCGTCGCCAACACCACCACCCCGATTCAAGGCACGGCGATCGGTGAGCGTCTGCGACAGGTAAGCGATGCCATCGATGGCTGGGAGATGTACGCCACCGCGAGCACCGCGGTGTCCACTAGCCGGTGGCTCCACCGTGCTGTCGCCGCGGGAGCCATCATCGAGACCGCGAACGCCATCGAGCTCATCTTCGACGTGCCTCAGGGGCGAGCTCAGAGCCATCGCTTCGCGCCGCTCGTTGAGCTGCTTCCCGACGCCTACGTGGAGGCAGCAGACCTGAAGGTCGAGCATGCCCAGCTCCCGATGACCGAGGTGGCGTGGGTTCGCGATCGCCGGAACTCCGTGGCGGCTCACATCGACTTGTCCACGCCGCTCGTCGAGCTCCTCAAGCGACTCGACGCAACGGACCCGCGCCGCCTCAGTGTTCTGTTCCACCAGGTCGTCAACGCGCTGTCGCGCATCGATGCCAAGTACCCGGTGACGGTTTTCAGCCCTTTCGTTCGCCTACGCGGAGCCACCCTCGCCGGGACACGACGGATCGATCCACCTGAGCATTCGCCTGTCTACGACACATAGAGATCAGCAGGCGACGACAAGGTGGAACGGCAGGTCCGCCGGGTTCCCCGCCGGGTCGAAGGTCTGGATCCCGACGCGACCATCGAGCTCGCGCACCGTCGCCCGGCCGGCGCCGAGCGCTGTGCCGTCGGTCGTTCCGATCGTCGCCGTGTAGACGCAGGCGCTGACGCGCTCGGGGAAGCCGACGACGAAGGTGCCGACGCCCTCGACGCTGCCGCCGCTGTTGGCGTTGCCTCGCACGATCGACCCGTTCGCCGCCACGGCGGCGAAGTACTTCGCCGCTGGCGCTCCTGCAGGGCCAGCCGGGCCTGCCGGGCCTGCCGGACCCGTTCTGCCGGCAAGAGCGGCCCGCGCCCGCGGGCTCAGGTCGCTGAGCTGGAGCGAGCGGTTCTTGACCTCCGACGACCGCACGGCGCCCGCCTTGATGTGCTGATGCCCAACGCTGTTGCGCGAGAGCTGCACCGCGGCGTACGACGTTCCGCCGAGCGCGATGAAGAGCGCGAGCGTCGCCACGACGTTCGCGTAGGTGAGTCGGTCTGCCAGCCGTCGGATCATCTGTACCCCTCCCAGGAGCCTCTGCCGTTCCCTAACCCCGCCGGGGCGGAGTTGTATCGCTCGCAGGCCATCTACAGGCCTCGGACCTTGACCTTGACCACCCGCGAGGTGCCGGTCTCGTAGGGGTACGTCGCCTCGCGCGGGACGCGCACGCGGAAGCGGTACGTCAGCCGGCCGCGCGTGCCGTCGAAGCGGTAGTCGTAGGACCACCGCCCCTTCTGGTCGGCACGCGTCGTCGCGAACGTCCGGTACCGCCCGCGGAGCATGACCTGGAGCTCCACCAGCTTCCCCTCGGGTGGGATGCCGCCGCCCCGGAGCCGGCCGCGGAGCTTCATCGTCTCGCCGTTGACGAAGCGCTTGCGGGACGGCCGCACGGTGCTCCGCGCGCGCACGAGCAGCGCGACGTCGCGCGTGGCGCTCCGGACGTTCGCCGTCCCGCCGTACCGGACGCGGATCGTCCGGCTGACGCCCTTCGGCACGCGGAACGAGAAGCCGCCCTTGCGAGACGTCTTCAGCGTCGCGAGCAACTCCTGCGGTGCGCCATCTCGGCGCGCCTGGGAGTACACCAGCACCTCGGTGTCCGCGACCGGGTTCTTGTCGGGGGTCGTGAGCCGGCCCACCATCCGCACCGGCCGGCCGTACCGGACGCGATGCTTGCCGCGGTACCGCACCTTCTTCGAGCGCGGCCGCTTTACGCCGACGCGCAGTCGCGTCTTGATCCGAATCGGCATGGTCACCTCGGCCTTCGCGCCGTCGGTGCGCGTGTCGCTCGTCCGCTCGTTGGCCGCGTGGTCGACGGCCCGGACACGCAGGTCGTAGGCCCCGTCCTTCATCCACTCGTCGCCAAGCCGGGTCGTGAGCCGGCCGTCCTCGATCGCCGTCGGGAGCGGCATCCACGTCGCGCTCGCGCGGGCCTTGATCTCGATCTGCGCCTGCGCGATGCCGGAGCCCCGGTCGGCCGAACGAACCTTGAGCAGCGTCGGGTCAGCCGGGTCGAGCGGCTCGAACGCGACTTCAGGCGCCAGCTCGTCGAGTCGCAGCCGGAGCGGCGGCGCGGCGGTCCGTGGATCGTGATTGCCAGCGGCATCCTGCAGCCACACCCGCAGGACGTACTCGCCCGCCTCGGGCAGCTTCAGGTCCTCCAGCTTCTCGATGTCGGCACCGGCCTTGTTGCCGCGGACGCACTTGCTGCTGGTCTCCGCCGAGCCGGCCCCGGGCGGCGCTGCCTGCGTCTCGGCCGGACACAGCTCGTACACGACGCCTGCGACGGGAGCCACACCAGGCTCCTCCGGGTTCGTCCAGGTCAGGTCGAAATCGTTCTCCGCACGCCAGCCCTCGCCGCCGGCCACCGCGAGGCTCGTCGGCTGGGCAGGCGGCGTGTTGTCGACGTAGATCCAGCGTTCCGCGGTCGCTGGGTTGCCGCCGGCGTCGACCGCTTCCAGCGTCAGCTTGTGCGCGCCGTCCGGCTTGATCCCAGCCGTCTGGACCGACGCGGACAGGCCGACGTTCGGACACGGCGCCCGCAGCAGGTGGTTGCACCCGTTGAGGCTGCGCTCGACGACGTTACCGTCGATCTTGACGAGCGTCTCGCGGATCCCCGCGCTGTCGCTCGCATCGAAGCCGATGCCGGCGACACCACTGACCCACCCGCCGTTCCAGAGGGTCCCGCGGCCGTTCGTGACAGTTGGCGGCACGTCGTCACGGACGCGGACCCGGACGTCCTTGAGCTGCGCCTGCGCGACGCCGGGACCGCCCGAGTACGTCTGCCCTCGTGCGCACGAGCCTGCGGCGCAGCGCGCCTCGATCCGCACGCGTGGAGCGTTGATGCCCAGGTCGTAGCGCGTCCACCAGATCGCATCGGCGCCGCAGTAGCCGCCGCTCAGGTGGTAGATCCCGGTGCCGCCGAGGTCGTAGCCGCTCGCCACGACGCCGACGCTCCAGTCGCAGCTCGGACGTTGCAGCCGGATCGACGCGCTCAGGCTCTCGACGACGTTGCCCGCCGGAGCATCGAAGACGGCGTACGCACCCTGGAGGAATCCCGACGTCGAGTTGTCCCAGACGCTCCGAACGATGATGCCGTGCTCGTCCTGCGTCGCGGGGCACGCGAAGTACGCGGTGTGCCCGCCGTCGGCACTCAGCGCCCAGCTCGGGCTCCCGCCGCCGCCCTGGTTCGGATCGCACGCGAAGACGTCGTAGCCGCCAGCGAACGCGGCTTCGGGCCGCGGGAGCAGCGGTACGAGCGCAGTCGTGAGCAGAACGAGGAGCAGAGTGCGGAACGAGAAGTGCGGTCGCGGCATGTGGGCCTCCGGATCGAGCGTCTTCTCCCTAGGTCGCGTCACGGGCCGAACTCCCCCCCTCCATCTGTGGGTGCTTGTGCTGGCGCCTGCGGCGCGGCGCTGCTGCCGACCGCGCCTGGCCCGAACTCCGTGGTCCCCTCCGGGACCGGTGACGGCTCCGGCGTCGCCTTCGGCGAGCTCGTCGGCGCCGTCGAGGTCCGCTTCGGCTCCTCGCGCTTCTTCGCCTTCGGCTTTGACTGCGGCTTGGGCTCCTCCGCCTTCGCCGTCGTCGTGACCTGCTGGACCGGCGCCCTTGCGGTCCGCTCCGGCTTCGGTACCGCCATGCGCGGCGGCGCCTCCGCCTCAGCCGGAGGCGAGCCTCCGCCAAGGCCGGGGAGCGTTCCGGTCTGAAGGCAGACGGCGGCTCCGCCAGCGGCGAGGCACGCCATGACCGCCTTCGTGGCGACGCCGCCGCCGAGGAGGGCTCCGCCCGCGCCGGCGGTCTGCTCGACCGCGGTGGCGGAGCCGGGGCCTCGTCCGAGCAGGTTCGACGCCGCATGCTTGACGCTCGCCCACGCGTCGCTCGTGCGGTCGATGACCGGCGCGAGCGCCTGCTGCGCGCGTTCGTCGGTGGCGAGGACGGGGACGGGCAGCGCGGCGGCGACGTCGTTGACGGTGCTGCGCATCTCGCGCAGGAGCGCTCGGCACGCCGGGTCCTCGTCGATCATCCGCTGCGCCTGCTCACGCTGCTGCTCGGTCGCCAGGCCCATCTCGCACGCGACGAGCAGGCTCCGTTGGCGGCGCGTCCAACGGCGTTCGCCCTGCGCGTCCAGACCGGCCTCCTCGGCCACCGCCTTGTACGCAGCGGTGACGAGCTTCTCCAGCGCCTTGCGACTGATCTTGAGCTGCTCCTGGATCTCCGGGCCACTCAGGCCCCAGTCGAATCGCAGCTTCAACGCGGCGGCCTGCCGCGGCTCCAGCCGATCGATGATCTGGCGGAGCACCGCAGCGTCGATGCGCACCTGGGCGTGGTCCTCCGGCAGCGGCGCCGAGTCGGGCTCGAGCTGGATGGTGGCGCTCATCGGGTCGATGGCGTCCGGCCGCATCTTCCGGAGGGAGTCGCGAGCGCGCCGCCACGCGATCGTCTTCAGAAGCCCCTTGACGCTGGTCAGCTCCTGCCCACGCGCCCGTAGCTCCAGCAGCTCGGCCCAAGCCTCGTGGTAGAGCTCGTCGTGCTGGTCGCGTAAGCCGCCGAACTCCGTGCGCAGCATCGCCATCACCGCTCCGCGGTGGGCGACGTACTCCTGCTCAAGATCGACTGCGTCTAGTCGCGACATTCAGCTCCCGCAAGCTGCACACGCGTGTTTCAACGAGCTGCTTTGCGGATTTCTATCACTGAAGTCGCGCGAGCGCGCAGGCACCCCCCTTCAAGTTGACGAGTGCGCACATCGCTGTCCGCCTTGGCCTGCAGGCGCCGACGCTCGGCACCTCGACTACCACGAGTACCTGCGGCCGAAGACCCGGGGCGGCCGCGGCTTCGACGTCAGTCAGGCCGCGTTCCTCGCCGGCACCCAGCCCGGCCAGGCGCTCATGATCGGCTCGGTCGACGAGATCATCGCCAAGATTCTCGAGGCTCACCACGTGCTCGGCGGCATCGACCGCTTCTTCGGCCAGGCCGACTGGGGTGGGCTTCCGCGCGAGAGCGTCGACACGTCGATCGCGCTCCTCGGCGACCGGATCGCCCCCGCCGTTCGCGCTGCTCTCTGAGGCGCTTCCGGTCAGGTTGTAGCGGCCGCGCCATCCGCCGAGCGACGGGCGTGCCACGTCTCGAGCAAGAACTCGACGACGGTACGCGCGGCGTTCGCCGACAGGCGAGCGTGCCAGGCGTATGCCGGACTGAGCTTCGTGCGGCCGTGCCCGCGGCCGAGCTCGTTGCGCAGCTCGGCGAGCTGCTGCACGGCCGTCATGAGGTTCTGCAAGATTTTCTGGGCTGCCTGACTGCCCTTCGCGCTCTCCGGCACCGACTCACGCGCGAGCCCGAGTTCGGTCGCAACAGCGCCGTAGAGGTCGGGCAGCGTCGCGGCCTTCTTGTAGGTGACGCCGTAGTCGTCGAGGATGAACTTGCACACGCTCTCGACGAGCTCCTTGGCGCTGCCGATCGCGCCGGCCGGGTCGCTGTCGATCCCGGCCTCGATCCGAGCGAGATGATCAAGCAGCACCCGAGGCTCGCTCAGCCGGTCGAAGCGCTCGATCGGCAAGACCGAGGGCGTCGCACCCAGGACGAGCTCCCCGTTGTCGTCGATGGGAGCACCGTCCCGACGCAGCGTTCGCACCAACGTCCGAGCCTCGTCCCATAGCGGGTCCTCCTCCTCGCCCAGCGGCGCGAAGCCCCCTGACGCCTTACGTCCGAAGTCGTCGATCGCGTCGAGGTAGACGCGCAGCAGGCGCTGCTGCACCGCCGAGTTTGAGAGATCCGCGCCCTCCTCTGCCGCAGCGCAGATCGCACGGCGCTGGCCGCTCGGCGGCACCTCGAACTGCGCCGGCAACAGGAAGTCGTGTGCGACGTACACGTCCTCGATCTTCCGCACCGTGCCGTGCGCTGCGCAGAGGTCCGCGAACTTCTGGCGGCTGCGTCGAGACAGCTCCATCGGCTGCCAAGCCTAGGCCCGCGAGCGGCGGTCGCAGCGCGCACCGAGACGGGGGTCGGTGGGTCGTCGTGCGACTAGGTCGGCATGAGCCCGCATCCGCGGTCCCCGTTCAGGTCGGTCCTCCAGGAGCGGCTTGGCATGTCGCCCTCGCAGGTTCGCCGACGCCGGCTGGCGCTTCGGTCGCCTGACGGCGACTCCCCTTCGCCTTGAGGGCTCGGCTCCGCGCGCCGGTCGCCGGCAGCGACGGGCTCAACAGCCAACCCACTCCACCAGGAGGCCCTCATGAACACCACCCAGCAGATCGGCCGGCTCACCAAGGACGCCGAGCCCGTCACCCAGACTGCCAACGGCCCGGTCACCACCATGCGGCTCGCGGTCCCGCGACCTAAGGGCTCCAAGAAGAACGCCGACTTCTTCACCGTCGAGGTCTGGGGCAAGCAGGCCGACTCCGCGGCCAAGTGGCTCAAGGAGGGCCGCGAGGTCGCCGTCGCGGGCCGCCTCGAGCAGCGCGAGTGGCGCGACGACAACGACACGTACCACGAGCGCGTGGTGATC
Organism: Solirubrobacteraceae bacterium; assembly: GCA_035563115.1. Classification (GTDB taxonomy): domain Bacteria; phylum Actinomycetota; class Thermoleophilia; order Solirubrobacterales; family Solirubrobacteraceae; genus CADCVT01. Next base: position 15,754 of record DATMVO010000172.1, on the reverse strand, counting down.
GTCGCCCGGACGATCGACTACCTCCGCACCCCGCGCAAGGACGGCGAGGCTCAGCCCGGTGAGGCCCCGGCCACGCCCGAGGGCGACGACATCCCGTTCTGATCGCTGTGGAGCCCACCACGACAGCGCGCGCGGCAGCCGCCGCGCGCGCCGAGGGCCGGAGGCAGCTCTGGTCCATGACGCCCGCCCAGCGCATCGACGCGATGTGGGCGGGACAGCTGAGCTGGGATCAGCTCTTCGCCTGGGCGCGGAAGGCGCCGCACGAGGTGCCGCTAGTCAACGGCGAGTTCGCCTTCATCGCGCTCGCGACTCCCGAGTGCGCAGAAGCTGATTGACTCACGCAATCGGATTCAGGAGGCACCCGGCGCCGGGTCGTCCTTCCACTCGATGCCGCCGTCGTCTCCGGTCCACACGCTGGCACGCCGAGCATGAAGCCATGGGTTATGACCGCAGTAGATCTGGCCAGTCCATTTCGCTCGCAGACGTCTGCCGTTGCCGCTGGGGTCGTCGATCTCCGCCGTGCCGTACCGCGCCGGGTATGGATTGTGTCCACCCTGACGGAACGCCTCCAGCATCTCGTCCGGTGTATACGCGCGGGCGGCGTAGAGTGCCTCGACGATCTGGGCCACCCGTTGATGACCAATGCGTGCGGACAGAACCGCCGCGACCGGTTGCTCGACCACCGATCGGTCGCCCTCCCATTCCCAGCGAATGATCCAAGCGCGTCGGCGCCGCTGTCTCGCCACGTTGCTTCTCGTCTGTGGTTACCGGTGCTTCCCCGAGCCCTTCCCGTGGACGAGGTCGTTGATCGATTCGACGCCGTGCTGCTCCTTGTACGTGTCCCACCGCATGTCGCTGCGCACACCGAGGTCGAGCCCGTACTCCTTCTCGATCGTCCCCATGTGGGTGTCCCCGCGCTTCTCCCGCAACGTCCCGTCGCTGGTCCTCGCGCGATTTCCTCGCATCCCTGGAGCGTCGTTGCTCGTCTTCTTAGCCATGACCTTTTCCTCCCAAGTCAGTGGGGCAAGTAGCTGTATCGAATCACACGAGGAGCAGCGGGATTCGTCGTAACAGAGGCCCGAGAGCACCACGCGCCGCTCGCTGAAGGGAGGCGCGAACGCAGCCCGCCGGCAATGCCCTCCCTCCCGACGGTGGCACGACTTCGTCGTGCGGATGGGTCGGGAAGGGCCCGCCGACGGGGCGGGCCCCCGACGTGATGAGGAGTTGCCTCATGGCTACTGCCGAGAAGCAGGTCGAGGTGCAGGGGAGGGAGTCGGCGAGCGTGCCGGCGGGCGGCAAGCTGATGATGCTGCCGCTGTCGAAGATCAAGATCGTCGACGGGTTCAACCCGCGCGACGACGCCGAGAAGGCGGCGATCGACCAGCTCGCAAAGTCGATCGAGAAGCTCGGCGTGCTGCAGCCGATCCTGGTCCGCCCGGCCGACGAGGACGGCGACTTCCCGCTGACCGCAGGCGAGCGCCGCACGCGGGCGGCGGCGCAGGTCGGGCTCATGGAGATCCCCGCGCTCGTCCGCGTGCCCGATGAGCGCACGGACGGGCTGGACGACGCGATCGCCGAGAACCTCGGGTCGGTGCCGCTGAACCCGGTGCAGGAGGCGCACGCCTTCCAGCGCCTGCGCGACCGCAAGCTCACGCCGCGCGAGATCGCGACCCGCGTCCCGGGCGTCAGCGAGCGGGTCGTGCGCGAGCGCCTGCGGATCCTCGACCTCCCCGAGGAGCTGTGGTCGAAGATCGTCGACAAGACGATCCCGCTCGGCGCCATCGAGACGCTGTCCAAGCTCGCCCACATCCACGCCGAGCTGCCGACGCTGGCGTTCAAGCGCGTCAGCGACAAGCCCGTGAACCACTGGGACGAGCCGACGACCTGGAGCGAGGTCGTCGACGACCCGATCGCGGTCCTGATCGGCAGCAACGACGAGCAGGCAGCCGACCTCCCGGACGGGGTCTACGCCGCGAGCGTCGTGTACCCGCTCAGCCGGTTCACCGTCAGTGACGAGGCGCGTGCCTCTCTCGCGGAGCTGGCCGAGCTGCGTTGCGTTGCGCCGGACGCGAACGTGACGCTCCAGCTGCACCCCGAGCTGGTCGAGCAGGCCGTCGCGCTCGGCGCGGTCCACCCGACGTCCACCGGCCACGACTACCTGATCGTCGGCCAGGAGGTCGCCGACCAGCTCGCGACGGACACGATCGCCAAGCACCTCGAGAACGCGCGGGCGGTGCTGCAGCCCGACGAGTCGGACGAGGACGAGACGCCGGACGGCGGCGACGGACCGGCCGCGGGCACGGGGCCCGTGCCGCCGGCGGCCGTGGACGAGGAGGCGCTCAAGGAGCAGCGGCGCCAGGCGCGGGCGGCGGAGCTCGCCGCCCGCGCGGAGGCCGCGTCGCGCAACGACGAGCTGGGCATCGCGCTCGTCAAGCACCTGTCCAAGGTCAAGGTCGACGCGCGCGTGCTGAAGATCCTCACCGCCGTCGACCTCGTCAGCGGGCTCGAGAAGCTCGCCACGCGCGGCGCCCGGTACGGGTTCCCGGGCTGGGTCACCCAGACGACGAGCCGAACGCAGACCAAGCGCGCGTACCTCGGTCCGCGCGAGGCGGCGGCCAAGGCGCGCGAGTACCTGGCAGGCGCGAAGACCGCAGGCGAGATCGCCGGCCGATCGCTGGCGCTGATCGCGATGGCCCGCCACGCCGACGAGACCGCGGTCGCGCAGTCCTCGCGCAGCTTCCACGAGCTGACGTTCTCCACCTACGGCGGCGCCGGGCTGCCGTGGACCGGCACCGCCGGCGACCTGCTCGACGAGCTGATCATCGACGTCCTCCCCGAGAAGGTCACCACGCCGATCCGCGAGGCGCGCGACAAGCGCGCCGCCGAGCGCGAGGAGGCCGAGCGCCTCCAGCGCCAGCGCGACGAACTGCTCGTCAACCTCGCCGAGCGGGCCGCATCGATGACCCACGGCGAGCGCAGGGAGGCGATCATGAAGCTCCGCGGCGAGCACGGGTTCAACGTCGTGCCGCACGGCATCGCCGACCGGCTCCTCGCCCTGACCGAGCCAGACCAGCCGACGGACGCCGAGCAGACGGACGACGTCACCGCGGTCGAGGAGGAGCCGCTCGCGCAGGCCGGCTGACGTCAGAAGCCCCGAGCGCCCGCGCGCCAAGTGCGCGCGGGTGGGGGCGAACTTCTCGCGCTCGTCCCTACGGGGCCCTTCCTGACAACTAGGTGCCCCCGCGCCGCGGACACGGCCGGGGGCCGGCACGGAAGAAAGGACCTTCCATGCGCGACGAGCGTACCCCTGAGCCCGCTGACGAGCGGGCCCGCATCCCGCTTGGTGAGCGGGACTTGTTCCAGATCATCCTCGGCGAGTACCCCGCCCCGGTCCACCTCGACGACCTCACCAAGCTCGCCTTCGCGACCAACGACGTCGTGCGAGAGCTGATCGGCAACCTGGAGAGCTTCGGCGTCGTCCGGGAGGGCGGCGGGTTCGTGGCGTTGAGCCACGCCGCGATCCGGACCGTCGAGCTCTCGGGCGAGTGAGGTACACGCTGCGGGCGGGCGTTCCGGCGCCCGGCCCTGACAGCACGCCGGGCGGCCACGTTCGCGCGGCGGTCCTCGCTGCGCTCGACGACCGCGACCTGACCGGCCCCGAGATCGCGGCCGAGGTCGGTCGGCCGCTGGGGACCGTGATGTTCCACGTGCAGTCGCTCCTCCTCGCCGGGCTGATCGACGAAGTGCCCGATGAGGAGGTGCTGCTCAAGGATCTCTAGCGGCAGTCGAGGAAGTGTGGAGAACCTCTCGTTCTCTCTCCTCCTAGAACCGAGTGACGAGCCGGCCATGTGCCGGCTCGTTGCGTTCTGAGGCGAAGGCGCTTGGGCGACGCCGGCGCGCAGCCGACTCCCGCCGATGGTGGCACGCCTTCGGCGCGCGGGAGGGCGGGGACGGCTCCGCAACCGGCGGAGCCCAGACCCCAGGGAGGTGCGCGATGCCGCGCACGAAGCTGTCCGAGGACGAGCGCGCCGCGCGCCGCGAGGCCGACCGCCAGAAGAGCCAGGAAGCCGTCGAGCAGCTCAAGAGCACTGAGGGCTGGCAACGGTGGCTGGCCGTCCGGCGCCACTTCCACACCTACACGCTGCGCAACCAGCTCCTCATCGCGATGCAGTGCCCCGAGGCGACGCGGGTCGCCGGGTTCCGCGCGTGGCTGAACCTGGGCTACGCGGTCCGCAAGGGCGAACAGGCGATCCGCATCTGGATGCCGATGCCGCCGTCCAAGCGTGCGATCGCCGAGTGGAAGGCCGCCGGCGCGGTGCCGGACGACAAGCCGCCGACGCGGTTCAAGCTCGGGCCGGTCTTCGACCGCTCGCAGGTCGACCCGCTCCCCGCACCCGTCGAGCCGGTGCCGCTGGATCCGCCGCTCGTCCAGATCGAGGGCGACGAGCTCGCCGACGTGTGGCCGCAGCTCGTGCAGCTGGCCGGCGACATCGGCTCGTCCGTGACGCTCTCCGAGCTGCCCGGCAGCAAGGGCGGCACGTACGACCTCGAGACGAAGCAGATCACGATCGCGGCCGGGCGCAGCGTCAACGGGCAGGTCAAGACGCTCGTGCACGAGCTCGCGCACGCGCTGCTGCGCGCAGAGCCCGATGAGGACGACGGTGCGCTCACCTACGCGGAAGAGGAGCTCGTCGTCGAGTCGGTCGCCTACACCGTCTGCGGGTCGCTGGGGCTCGACACCGCGGGCTACTCAATCCCGTACCTGGCGTCGTGGTCGGAGAGCACCGAGCTGGCGACGATCGAGCGCGCGGCAGGCCTGATCGACCGGCTCGCACGCAGAATCGAGGACGCCGTCCAGAGCACGGACGCGGCGGCTGACGACGCGGTGCCGGCAACGGCTTGAGGGACGAACCGCTCCGGGGTGGGCCCTGCAGGTCACGGGGTCCACCAGGCGGACCGGGAACACGAGGAACGCCTGAAGGCTGGCCCAGGAGGAGTGCAATCCGCCACACCACGTTCGCGCTGACGCGTCGGCTGACGCCGAGTCCTGCGGACCGAACGTGTCGCGTGCGTTCGCATCCCCTGGGCCGAAACGCCTGGCGACCTCGATCCCGACCACCTGGAGGACGCCGAACATGCCCGCAGAGCCCACCCCCAAGCAGATGCGCTACCTCAAGGCCCTCGCCCAGCGCACCGGCCAGACCTTCACCCTCCCGCGCACCGCCGACCAGGCCAGCACCGAGATCAAGCGCCTCCTCGGCGTGAAGCCCACACCCGCCGCCGACCGGGCGCGCGAGCTGCGCGACATCCAGACCGCGATGGCAACCGAGCGCGGCGACGCCGCCCGCCACGACGAGACCGACGTCGAGGGTCACGGCTCGACCGCCCGGTGGAGCCAGACCGCGCCGGCGCCCGCCGGCAACCCGACGATCGGCGAGCGCAAGGAGCTCGCGTGCTTCACCATCGGGTCGGGCGAGCGCGTCATCTACGGCCAGCGCATCAACGGCGTCGTCCGCCTCACCGACTGCCCCGCCCCCGGCCAGCGCGGCCGCTCCTTCCTCATCGAACGCGGCCTCACCAGCAAGGCAGAGCTCGACGCCATCGTCGCCGACTACGTGGAGGTCAGCGAACGCCGTGCGAGCCCGGCGGCTCTCCCCGCGCTTTGACCTCGCAGCTTCCGCCGGGCGGGACGGCAAGATTAGGACCGTGGAAACGCAGCGGTTCCTGATCGACGAGCACGGCCCCAACGCCGACGCGGAACGCGAAGGCGTTCGGTGGCTGCTGCAGTTCGCCATCGATCACGGGCACAGTCAGGCCGCCGTCGCGGTCCCGGCCGTTCGGACTATCGACGCGCTGAGCCGCTCTCTAGGCGACGGGGCGGCATGCGCCCTCAACCGAGATCGTCAGATGCCCGTCCGGGCGGGGGTGACACTTGAAGTCCTGCTACTGAGCAAGCCACCGTTCAGCTACCGGGGGCCGGTCTTCGTGCCGTGGGCTGCTGACGACGTCATCGGCAAGGTCGAGGACATGCGTCCCGCAGCCATCTGCGCGATCCCGTGGGCGGAGACCGACCTGTCCGTGTGGCGGAGGAGCTTCGCGCTCATCGATCCGCGGACGGGTCAGACCATCACTGCCCCGCAAGAGCTGAGTCCGCTCATCAACGAGGCTCTTAGCGAATTGACCGCGCTCATTAACCTCAGCAGCGGGATCACGCACCCATCTGACAAGCCGAAGGCCGTCGACTACCTCAAGGCCTTGCGTCACGGCGGCGAGACACTCGACGGGGACCAGATCCGAGCGTGGGCCGCCGCGCACGGATGGGCGCCGAGGCACGCCGCAGACCTGGGCGAGTTGGCAACGAAGGTCGCCAGTGGCGTGGCGGTCCGAGGTGGCCGCGCCAAGGGGAAGACACCGCTGAACGAACATCTCGCACGGTGGCGAGCGGCGACGCACGCCTGAAGGCGACATGAGAACCCTCGGACGGCGCGGCTAGAGGTCGGGGTGAACGAGCACCAGCCGGGGCTCGACGCGCTGGATCGTTCCGAAGTCTCGGAGGTTCGACGTCACGAGCGGAAGTCGGTGCGCGAGACACGTCGCCGCGATCCACAGGTCGTTGATCCCTTCACCCGCGAGCTGGTTGAAGAGCCTTGCCCGCAGCGGCGCCCACTCGCGAACGACGCGAGCGTCCGCCGACACCTCGACGCACCGAGCGATCGCCGCCTCGAGCGCGGCGACCCGGCGCGCGCCGAGCTTCCCTCGGATCGCCCCGACCCGGAGCTCACCCACCACCGGGAACGGCAGCACCACGAGTCGGCCTGCGACGAGCGAGCGGAACTCCTCGTGCCGACCCTTCTCCTGGTGGAGGAACGAGAAGGCGTCGGTGTCCATCGCGAGCGGACCCGCGGGGACGTCTGTCGGGCGCACCTAGTCGAGTTCGGCGATCGCGGCCATGAACGCGTCCCGCTCTTCGTCGCTGGCCTCGACGTCGAAGAGGACGGACGGATCGTCGAGTGGCCCGACCCCCTGGCGCTCAGCGAGCTCGGCGATGCTCAGCTCGCGGTGGAAGGTATCTGGGTCGAGCGTTGCCGGCAACACCGCCGGCGCGGACCGCTCCCCCGCCGTCAAGGCGAGCCGTCGCAGATCGCGTAAGGCTGCGGCGTCGATCCGCACCTGGTCCGTTTGCGTCGCGAAGGTGATCGCCGTGTAGCGCTGACCGACGCCGATGCCCTCGGCCACATCGAGTACCGCGCGGGCCACCGCGGGATCGACGCGTTCGTCGCGAGCATGGAGCAACGCCTCGACCGCGGGCGCCGCCGCAGACGACGCGGTGAGGACGAGCCGCTGAGCCTCGACCGCCGACAGGCCCAGGGTCGGGCCGGTCGTCACCACACGCGGGCCGACCAGCGCCGCCATGAGGTAGATGCCCGCCTCGACCAACAGGGCGAGGATGCGCGCGGCGTCCTCCGCAGGCAGCGTCCCGGAGGCGTCCGGCTCGCCGTCGAGAGTGACCGAGAACTCCATCGCTCCCCAGTGTCGCGCACGACGCCCCGTCTCCGCCAGTTCTGGCCGTCGGTTCGAACTAGCCGACCTTGACCCGCGCACGGCGCACCTCCTTCTCGATGTCGATCGCCCGTCGCCCGCGCCACTCGCGGATGACGTGCGTGTACGTGTCGAGGACCGTGGAGGTCTTGTCGCCGATCTCCTCGGCGATCTCCGCGACCGACAGACGCTTCTCGGCGATCCGCAGCGACGCCCAGGTGTGGCGGCAGTTGTACGGCTTCTTCGTGTGCAGCTCGACGTTCTCCGCCGAGGGTACGTAGACCCGCCGGCGCCACGTGCGGTAGTGCTCGGAGAGCCACGGGCCGCCGTACGTCTCGTGCGGGAAGATCAGCTCGCCCATCCCGGGTGCGCCGCAGACGTCGAACCACGCGTCGAGGTCTTCGCGCACGGGGGCGATGAGGTCGATGCTCCGTCCGCGCTTGCGCGCCTTGCGCCGGTTCTTGAGCGGCTTGAGCTCGCCGTCGGCGTTGGCGTCCTCGACGTGCAGCGTGGTTCCGCCGAACGCGTACCACCGCAGCGCGAGCGCCTCCTGCGGCCGCAGACCCGTGTACGCCATCAGCCGCACCAACGCGGCGCTCTGCGCGTACCCGCGGGCGGAGATGTCGGCGACGAGCATCTCCACCTGCAGCGGGGTGAACGGCCGCACCGCGCGCGGTGGTTCCGGCGTTGGCTTGCGAACGCTCTTGAACGGGTTGTAGAGCGCCGCTCCCGTCTCCACCGCGTCCCCGAACACGCGTTGGAGCAGCGACATGGTCTTGACGATCGAGTGCTTGCCGACGCCGGCTTCGATGAGCTCGCCCCGGAAGGTCACGACGACCTCCGGATCGATCGCGCCCAGGGGCAGGTGGCCGAGCCGAGGCTCGGCGTGCGCCTCCCACACGCTGCGGTACGTCGAGAGCGTCGACCGCTCCAGCTCGACGATCCCGTACCGCGTCCACCACGTCGCGAAGAACTCGGCCAGCGTCTGCTTGCCGAGCTGTTCCTGGCGCAGCTCGTGCGGACGCCAGCGCTTCGCGCTACGCCGCTGCGCGTGGAAGTCCAGCGCGTCATCGACGGTGTCGAACGTGCGCCGCCGCTGCTTGCCGGTCTCGTCCTTGAAACGGACCGTGTAGGTCTCGGTGACCGTGCCGTCGACACGGGTCCACCGCCGTGGCTTGATGCCGGGCGGCAGCTCGCTGGTCGCGGCCATCAGGACTGCACCGCCCGCGGGGGCAACGGCAGCCGATCACCGGTCGACCGCGCGAAGCGCTTCGTCGACCGGCGCGCAGGCTTGACGGGCGCGACCGCCACAGGAGGGGAGTCGGCGGTCGCGCCCGGCGTCGCCTTGACCGACTTCGCGCGCCACCAGGCAGCCGCGTCGCACGCGAGCACCCGGAGGCCGCACGTGTTGCTCGCGGCGAGGTCGCCGCGAGCAATCGCACGACGCACCGAACGCGGATCGACGCGCAGTCGCTCGGCGATGTCCTGAGGGGTCAGGACGTGGCCGTCGTCGAGGTCGTCGAAGGGCGTGCGAGGCATCCAGGAGCAGAGCGAAGAACGGTCTGCTGCTGAGTCGCGCGACGGCCCGAACCACCCCCCATGTGTTGTCAGGAAGGGGTCGTGCTGGGCACCGCTGGGCAGGGCGCTGTGCCCAGAAGCTGCCCAGTAGCGGCGAGAGCGCCGATCAGAACGACGATCGACGGTGGCGAAAACCTGCGATATGCAGGTGCTCCGATGGAAGCCCTCTTCCGGACTCGAACCGGAGACCCCTTCCTTACCATGGAAGTGCTCTACCAACTGAGCTAAGAGGGCGGGGACGGGAAGAGTAGCGGGTCCGCGCGCGCGAGATGGGCTAGGCGCGTCCGGCGGCCCAGCCGACGCCCGCGGCGGCGACGCCGAGGACGACGGAGAGGCCGACGACGGCGAGCGCGCGGCCCGTGCGGCCGGCCTCGAGATCGGACCAGACGTCGAGCGAGAACGTCGAGAACGTCGTGAAGCCGCCGAGGAAGCCGACGCCGAGGACGGTGCGGACGTCGTCGCTCGCGCCGAGGCCGGCGAGGAGGCCGAGCAGGAACGAGCCGAGCACGTTGATGCCGACGATCGCCCACGGCGCGCTGCCGATCCACGTCGACAGCCCGTAGCGGGACACGACCCCGGCGGCGCCGGCCGCTGCCATCAACACCACGATCATCGCGGCGCGCATCATGCCGCAGAACGGCGAGAGGGCCGCTTTCGCGACCCTCTCGAACGTCTCAGTGGCGGGAGCAGGATTCGAACCTGCGAAGGCAGAGCCATGCGGTTTACAGCCGCACCCGTTTGACCGCTCCGGAATCCCGCCGAGGCGAGCAGGCAGTTTAGCGAGGGCCAGCGTGAACCCCCGAAATCGGCGCACCCTGGTCCACCTCGAAGGCCGCGTACTTGGGCCCGCCGAGGAGGATGCCCGACGTTCCCTCGACCCGGTCGGCGGGGATGTACCACCGCCGCCCATCGCCCGCCAGGACGAACAGCGCGTCGACCCTCGACGGATCGAACCGCTTCACCACCCCGGACCAGCTCTGGTTCCCTCCGCGGGTCGCGATCATCACGCACCACCGCTCGCCGCGGAAGTACGTGCACGTCTTCACCTGCACCCGCACCAGACGGTCGCCGAAGTCGGCGATGAGGTCCACGTCGGGGCTGTGGCCCAACGGCAGGTAGATCTTCGCGCCCTGCTCGGCGAGCCAGAGCATCGCCGAGAACTCACCAACGTCCCCTTGCTCGCGCGGGGAGAGCCGCATCGCAGTCGTCGTCGTCATGCCAACGAACATACGTTCGTGTCCGGACGCCAACGGGCCCGCCGCACAGTCGCGCGACGGGCCCGTTGCAGAGTCGTTGCGAAGCGCGCGACCCGCGGGTCAGACGGCGTCGCGGAGGCGCTGCGCCTCCGGGAGCGACTCGAGCTTCTTGAGGGTGTGGTTCTCGATCTGGCGGATTCGCTCGCGCGTGACGTTGAACGCCCGGCCGACCTCCTCGAGGGTGCGCGGCCGGCCGCCGGTGAGGCCGAAGCGCATCTCGATCACCTCGCGCTCGCGGGTGGGGAGCGCGGCCAGGGCCTTGCGGACGTTGTCGCGCCGCAGCGCCTCGGACGCCTGCTCGAACGGCGAGACCGTCGTCTCGTCCTCGACGAAGTCGCCCAGCTCGGACTCCTCCTCCTCGCCGATCGGCTTCTCGAGCGAGACCGGCTGCTGCGACATGCGCAGGATGTCGCGCACCTCGCGGGTCGTGCACTCCAGCTCGGTGGCGATCTCGTCCGGCGACGGCTCGCGCCCGAGCGACTGCACGAGCTGGCGCTCGACGTGCACCACCTTGTTCAGCTTCTCGACCATGTGCACCGGGATGCGGATCGTCCGCCCCTTGTCGGCGATGGCGCGCGTCACGGCCTGGCGGATCCACCACGTCGCGTACGTCGAGAACTTGTAGCCGCGCCGGTAGTCGAACTTCTCCACCGCGCGGATCAGGCCCAGCGACCCCTCCTGGATCAGGTCCAGGAACGTCAGCCCGCGCCCCAGGTACGACTTGGCGATCGAGACCACCAGCCGCAGGTTCGCCTCGACCATGTGCTGCTTGGCGTCCATGTCGCCGCGCTCGATGCGCTTGGCGAGCGACACCTCCTCGGCGGCGGTCAGCAGCGGCACCTTGCCGATCGAGCGCAGGTACAGGCGCAGCGAGTCCAGCGACGGCTCGACCGTCAGGTCGACGGCCGGCTTCTTCGGCCCGTCCTCGCCGGCCCCGCGGCGGCGCGCCTCGGCAGCGGCCTCGATCTTCGCGGCCTCCGACGTCGCGCGGCGGCCGTCCGCGCCGACGATCTCGATGCCCTGGTCGTCGAGCCACCCGTGCAGCTCGGTGACCTGCTCCTTGGTGACCTCGACCTCCTCGAGCGCGGTCGCGATCTGCTCGAACGTCAGGACGCCCTTCTCCTGCCCTTCGGCGATCAGCGGGCGCAGCTCGTCGAGCTCCACGATCGATGCTTCATCCGCCAGAAGCGGCTTCTCCGTGCTCACGTAGTCCCCCCAGACTGTTCGGGTCTCCGGACCCGCCCTACAAGTGGATCTCTGTCTCCACCCAGGCCATCGGACAACTGTCCGCTGGATCTTTAGTCCGCGTGCGTTGCGGTCTCGTTGCAGTCGACACCAGGAGCCACGACGGGGAGTTCTACCAGACGGAAACCCCGTGGCCTAGCGGGTTTCACGAACTGCCGCGCAACCCTTCACGAGTCTCCCGCCGCTTCAGGTCGAGGAAGAACGTCGCGCCGGAGATCACCGTCACCGCAACCGCGAGGTACATCAGCGCGTCGACCCACACCGGGGAGGGGTCGAGCAGGATGAGGAAGAAGATCGCCGCGATCTGGAGCACGGTCTTGGCCTTGCCGAGGTTCGCCGCGGCGATCACCTCGGGCGCCTGGGCGCGCGCGATCGTCACCGCCAGCTCGCGCGCGATGATCACCATCGCGATCCAGGCCGCGAGCCGGCCGAGCGAGACGAGCGACACGAGCGCGCCGATCACGAGCAGCTTGTCCGCGATCGGATCCATGAGCTTGCCGAACGACGTGATCGCGCCGCGCGAGCGGGCGAGCCAGCCGTCGACGAAGTCCGTCACCGAGGCGATCGCGAAGACCACCGCGGCGAGGATGTCGCCGTTGTTCGTCTCGTCGAGCAGCGCGACGACGAGCACCGGCACGAGCAGGATGCGCGCGAGCGTGAGGACGTTCGGGAGGTTCAGCGGGAACATGCGGTCGCGGGAGCCTACGCGCTACTCGGGCTCGGGGAACGACGCCCCGCGCCCGGCGACCAGCGTCGCGCCCGCCGACGCGGTCACGACGAGGGCGATCGCGACCAGCTCGCGCACCCCCAGCTCCTGCCCCAGCACGAGGAAGCCGGCGAGCGCCGCGACCCCCGGCTCGAGGCTCATCAGCACCCCGAAGACGTTCTTGGGCATCCGCCGCAGCGCCTCGGTCTCCAGCGTGTACGGGATCGCGCTCGACATCACCGCGACGCCGAGGCCGATCGCCAGGAACTCCGGCTCGAGGAGGAACCCCGCCCCCTCCGCGACGCCCGGCCCGAGCGGCACGAGCGCCGCGACGACCATCGCCAGCGCGACGGCCTCGGCGCCGGAGAACCGCTGGCCGGTCCGCTCGGAGAGCAGGATGTAGGTGAACCAGCCGACGCCCGCCATGCCTGCCAGCACGAGGCCCCACGTGTCCAGCGAGCCGCCGCCTGGATCCGCGAGGACGAGGATGCCCGCGGCCGCGAGCGCGACCCACACGAAGTCGAGCCGGCGCCGCGAGCCGAGGACCGCGACCGCGAGCGGCCCGGCGAACTCGATCGTCACCGCGATGCCGAGCGGGATCCGCTCGATCGACTCGTAGAACGTCAGGTTCATCGCGCCGAGCGTCAGCCCGAATGCGCCCGCGAGCAGCAGGTCCTCGCGCGGGCGCCCGCGGATCTTCGGCCGGAAGACGGCGAAGAGCACGATCGCCGCGAACCCGAGCCGCAGCACCGCGACGGACGCCGCGTCGAGCTCGTCGAAGAGCGTTCCCGCCATCGCCGCGCCGAGCTGCGTCGACGTGATCCCGCCCGCGACGAGCGCGACCGCCGGGACGCGGGCGAGGCCGGGCGTCCCGGTGCCCGGGGCCGGTGCGGCGGGCGCGTCGGCCATCTACGGCTTGATCTTCCGGCCCGTGGCGAAGAGCCACGTCGACCACGCGATGCAGACCGCCGCCAGCACGGCGGTGACGCCCAGCGCGAGCCAGACCGACACGTCGCTCGTCCCCAGGAAGCCGTACCGGACGGCCTGCACGAGGAAGAAGATCGGGTTGACGTGCGAGAGCTCCTCCCACGGCGACGGCAGCACGTCGACGGAGTAGAAGACGCCGCCGAGGAACGTGAGCGGGAGGATCACGATGTTGTTGACGAACGCGGTGTGGTCCCAGCTCTCCGCGTAGATCCCGACCACGACGCCCAGCGCGCTGAACAGCGCCAGCGCGAGCGTCACGGCGACGAGCAGCACGAGCGGCTCGCGGATCGGGACGTCGACCACCAGCAGCGACGCGCCGAGCAGCGCGATGCCGATCAGCAGCGCCCGCACGACCCCGCCGAGCGAGAGCGCGAGGTTGACTTCCCACGGCTTCATGGGCGCGGCGAGCACGTCGTTGAGGTAGCGGTCGAACTTCGCCTGGAAGACCGACGCGGAGTTGTTCGCGTACGCCGCCTGGACCATCGCCATCGTGATCAGGCCAGGCACGATGAAGACGTCGTAGTCGAAGCCCTCGATCTGCTTGATCCGCCCGCCGAGCGAGAGGCCGAAGACGAGGATGAAGAGGAACGACGAGATCACCGGCGCGCCGATCGTCTGCGTCCACAGCTTGAGGACGCGCGCGATCTCGCGGCCGGTCAGCGCCTGCAGCCCGCGGCTCATGCGGCGGCCCCGGCCGCGTCGGCCATCGCCTTGACGTAGACGTCGGCCAGCGTGGTCGCGTCGTACGCCGCGCGCAGCCCGTCGGCGCTGTCGCGCGCCAGCAGCCGGCCGCCGCGGATCAGCGCGATCTCCTCGCACAGCTCCTCGGCCTCCTCGAGGTAGTGCGTGGTGAGCAGGATCGTCACGCCCTCCTCGGCATGGAGGCGGCGGATGTACTCCCACAGCTCCAGCCGCAGCTCGAAGTCGACGCCGGCGGTCGGCTCGTCGAGGATCACCATCCGCGGCTGGTGCATCAGCGCGCGGGCGAGCAGGAGCCGGCGCCGCATGCCGCCCGACAGCTTGGGCGCGCGGACCTTCGCCTTCCCCAGCAGGTCGAACACGTCCATCATCTCGTGCGCGCGGCGGCGGGCGTCGGCGCGCGACATGCCGTAGTAGCCGCCGTGGTAGAGGAGCGTCTCCTCCACGTCGAGGAAGCGGTCGAGGTTGATGTCCTGCTCGGCGAGGCCGATCAGCTTGCGCGCGTCCATGGAGTCGTGCGGGCGGCCGAAGATCAGCGCCTCGCCGCCGGTGACGCGGATGAGGTTGGTGACGGCCGAGATCAGCGTCGTCTTGCCGGCGCCGTTGGGGCCGAGCAGGCCGAAGAAGGCGCCGTCGGGCACGGAGAGGTCGAACCCGTCGAGGGCGAGGTACCCGTCGTCGTAGCGCTTCGTCAGCCCGCGGAGCTCGAGTGCGGGGACAGCCACACACCCGAATGTAGAAGCCGGTCGAACCTTCGGTCAGTACGCGCCGCGCCGCGCGAGCACGGCCGGGACGGTCTTGATGAGGATCTTCAGGTCGCCCCACAGCGACCACGTCGTCACGTAGAGGTAGTCGAGGTTGACCATCGCCTCGAACGGGACCTCCGAACGCCCGTTCACCTGCCACAGCCCGGTGAGCCCGGGCGTCAGCTCGCTGCGGCGCCGGTAGAAGCCCTCGACCTGCCGCGCCTCGCGCTCGATCAGCGGGCGCGGGCCGACGAGGCTCATGTCGCCGCGGACGATGTTCCACAGCTGCGGCAGCTCGTCCAGCGACGTACGGCGCAGCAGCTCGCCGACGCGCGTCACGCGCGGGTCACGACGGATCTTGAACATGGCCGGGCCGCGGCCGCCGTGGAGGTTGAGGTCGGCGAGCTGGTCCTTGACCGCGTCCGCGCCGACCTTCATCGAGCGGAACTTGAGCACCTCGAACGGCTCGCCCCAGCGGCCGATCCGGACCTGGCGGAAGAGGACCGGGCCGGGCGAGTCGAGCTTGATCGCCAGCGCGCTGAGGAGGAGGAGCGGGAGCATCGCGAGCAGGCAGAGCGAGGCGACGCAGACGTCGAAGACGCGCTTGACGACGAGCGCCGTGCGGCCGAGCCGCACGTACGGCACGGTCAGCAGCGACGTGCCCTCCAGCTCGTGGAGCTCCAGGCGGGTGCCGAGCATCTCGAACCACGCGGGGAGCAGGTCGACGCGGACGCCGTGCTCGCCGAGCGCGCGGGCCAGGCCGTACCGGTCGCCGCCCGCCTCGTCCTCCGGCGGGCTGACGAGGATCACGCGGTGCAGCTGCTGCTCCTTGACCAGGCCGAGGACCTCCTCGGGGCGCACCCGCGCGGGGACGGCGCCGGCGGGGCGGCGCGGCGACGCGCGCGAGAGGAGCACCGTGCCGACGACGTCGAGGCCGTACTCGGGGTGGCGCTCGATCTTGCGCCGCAGCGCGCGCGCCTCGCCCGGCGCGCCGACGA
>DATMVO010000171.1:0-5441 GCA_035563115.1 Solirubrobacteraceae bacterium | reverse complement strand
GACCTTGAGCTCGGGCTGCGGTGCGGGCGCCGCTTCCACCTGCAGCTCCGGCTGCGGCGGCGGGGCCGACTCCACCGTCACGTCAGGCTGCGGCGGCGCCTGTCCGACGGTCAGCTCCTGGGCGTTCGCGGCACCCGGCGCGGCTGCGACGGCGGCCAGTGCCGCTCCCGCGAACCGCTTCGTCCTGCGGCGCCGGCGTGCGCGCTTCAGCTCGATGCTCCGGCTCACCTTCTTGCGGTCGGACTTCACGATGGACCCTCCTTCGTGATGTCGTCGATGTATGCGATCTAAGGTTGCTGCCCGTAATGTCATTAGAACTAACATGCTCGGCGAGCCGCGGGTACCGCGGCGACGAGTGGGTCGCGTCAGGCGGCGAGGTCGAGGCGGCACGACGTGACGTGGTCGCCGCCGTCCGGTTGCTCGTGCACGCGGCACCCCAGCGTCGTGAGCGCGCCGTCGAGCACCGGCACGCCGTCCTGCTCGCTACGCCGACCCCCTCCCACGTCGCGGCGCCGGCGCGCGCCGAGGAGATTGACCACGAACCCGCCGCTTTCCCGCAGCGCGGCCAGCGTCTCCGACTCGCGCCGCAGGCACGCGAGGATGAGCGGCGCGCACAGTTCCCCCGCGCCTACGCCGTGCAGCTCCGGGCGGCCCACTGCACCCTCGTCCGTCGTCGCATTCCGGACGATGTCGGTCGAGACGACAGCCTTGCGCCTAGCTCATCCTTCGGCAGCCGGTTCCGGCCACCCCGCCGCTCAGGCCGCGCGGGGGTGACCGAGGGCGCGGCGGTCGCGGGCGGCGAGACCCTGCTCGAGGACGAGGCGGGGTGCCGTGCGGACCATGTCGTGCGCGGTCGCCGCGTCGATGCCGGCGGCGCGCAGGGCGTCCTCCGCGGCGGTGAGCGAGGGGCCGCGGGTCGGGCGGTGGGCGTCGGAGGCGACGACCGCGGCCATCCCCTCGCGGGCGAGCTTCAGCGCCGCGTCGCGCGCCTCGTCGCCGTGGCGGCCGAGGAGCGACGTCGCGTTGAGCTGGAGCACGCTGCCGGCGGCGAGCTCGCGGCGGATCGTCCCCGCGTCCTCGCGCAGGGCGGGCGAGCGCTCGGGGTGGCCGACGAGCACGCCGAACCCGCGCGCGCGGAGCTCGTCCGCCGCCTGCGCGTAGTCCTCGGCGGTGCCGTCGGTGCCGGGCAGCGGCGCCTCGAGCAGGAGCCAGCGCGCGTCGGCCGGCCCGAGCGCGATCCGGTCCAGGTCGGCGGCGGTGACGTGCGGCATGTCGCTGAACGCCAGCTCGCTGCTCGCCTGCACCTCCAGCGCGATGCCGTCCGCGCGCAGCCGCGCACGCACCTCGGCGAGGCGGTCGTCCAGCTCGGCGGTGTCGATCTGCTTGAAATGCGGCGTCGCGACGACGATCCCGGTGCCGTCGGCGACGGCCATCGCGGCCAGCTCGGCGCTCTCGTCGAGCGACTCGGGCCCGTCGTCGACCTGCGGGAGCAGGTGGAAGTGCAGCTCGGCGCCGCCGCGGCCGAGGGCGTCGTGGTCGTCGGGGCGGCTCATGCCCGTGCAGCCTCCTGCGCCCGGCGCCCGCCGGTGGTGAACGGGTTGAGAAGCGGGGTGCGGAACACGCCTTCCACTGTGACACGCCGCGCCCTGTCCGCCGGTGCGGCGTCGGTCACGCAGCGCGCCGGGCGAGGAGGCCGAGGCCGGAGGTGGTGAGGAGGTCCTGCAGCGCGGGGGCGAAGTCGGTGTGGCGGGCGGCGAGCTGGGGGTCGGCGCGGTAGGCGGCGAGGACGCTGGCGGCGGGCTGGGAGTGGGTCCAGGCGGCGGGGACGAGGAGGGTGAGGAGGGTGGCGAGGCGCTCGGCGTCGGCGCCGAGCTCGGGGAGCGGGCGGCGGAGGAGGTCGGCGAGGAAGATCGCGTTCGCGAGCGCCTTGTTGCGGTGGAGCGCGGCGAGGTCGGCGGAGACGTTGTGCTCCAGCGTCCCGCCCCGGGCGGCGAGCAGCTCGCAGAGGACCGGCTGGGCGGCGAGCGAGCCTGCGAGCGCGGCGGCGACCCGCTCGACCCGTGCGCGCACCGGCGCCGCCCGCCCGGCGTCATCGGCGAGCTGCGCCGGGAGCGCCGCGAGCCACCCGCGCCACGCGCGGTCGAGGAGCTCCAGCAGGATCGCCTCGCGCGACTCGAAGTAGCGCAGCACGTTCGACTTCGCCAGCCCGACGCGGCGGCTGAGCTCGTTGAGCGTCACCTCCCGCACCGGCAGCTCGTCGAGCATCGCCGCCGCCTCGGCGAGGATCGCCTCCCGCCGTGCCTCACGCTGCTCGGCGCTTCGTGCGCGCTGGAACGTCGTCATCCCGGCCTCCGAGGGTACGGCGCAAGAGACCGACGGTGCGTTGGAACGCCACCACGGCAGACCGCCGGTCTCTTGTGCCACGAATTCCCTGCTCAGAGGACGGTGAGCCGGAGCACCGCGCCGTCCGCGCCGCCCAGCACCACCTTCTGCTCGTTCGCCCGGCCCTCCGTCGCCAGCCACCGGTGCTTCCCCGTCCCCGGCGCGGGGACGAACTCCGGGAAGTCGCTGGAGGCGAGGGTCAGCCGCAGCGCGTGGCCGGCCGCCAGCTCGTAGCCGGCGTGGCCGAGGTCGACCTCCACCGTGGTCGGCGCGGAGGCGTCGAGGAGCGTCAGCTGCCCGCGCGCGATCAGGTGCGCGGCCCCGTCCGGCGCGACGTCGACCAGCCGCGCGAAGAGGTCCATCTCCGGCCCGGCCGAGGAGATCGTCGCGCGCAGCGCGACCGGCCCGGCGAGCACCAGCGGCGCGTCGACCGGCGGCACGTCGAACACCAGCACGTCGTCGCGCGCCGCGAGCCCCCGCTCGTCCGGGTACTCGAGCAGGAACCCGAACGCGTTCTGCACCGGCGACGGGACGAGGTCGGCCGGGTCGTGGGTCCACGTCCGCGTGGCCGCGCCGTCGGACGCAGAATCGGCGAGCGCGCCCGACGCGGTCAGATGGAGCTCACGCGGCAGCGCCTCCGGCGGCGGCCACGACGGCGCCGTCCGCACCTCGCCGCGCCCGGTCACCTCCCACCGCACGCGCGGCAGGTCGTCCGGCGACCCGGCCCCGCGCAGGAAGACGTCGAAGAACTCGAGCGCCGGGTCCAGGTACCGCGGCAGCATCTGCGCGAGCCGCTCGGCGTCCGGCGCCTGGCCCGCGGGCGCGCCGGCGTCGGCGAAGCTCGTGTTCTCGTGGTCGATCGCCTCGATCAGCAGGTACTGCCCCTGCGCCCACCCGGGCCGCTCGGCGATCAGCGCGACGTCCGCCCACTGCCACGGCGCGCAGTTGTCGAACCACCCGATCGTCTGGAGGATCGGCACCGGCGGCGCGTCGAACGGGTGACCGAACGGGAACCGGCGCAGGTCGACCGGGTGCGGCATCCACAGGTCGTACGACGCCGAGCGCTCGCCGACCGTTGCGAACCACTCCTCCACCGCCGCCGCGAACGGCCGGCGCGACCAGTCGGGCTCCCACTCGAACGTGTCGCGCGACTGGAAGTGCGAGACCGGATAGAGCCGGTGGACGAACATCTCGACCTCGGCGGTCACGTCGCCCGGCCGCGGGATCGGCAGCGCGCCCAGGCGCGTCCCGGTCACCCGCGGCGCCAGCGCACGCAGGGCGGGATGGCCCGTCGACGCGGCGGCGAGCTGCGTGTAGCCGTAGTACGAGTCGCCCCACATGCCGACGACGCCGTCCGACCACGGCTGGCGCACGAGCCACTCGAGCGTGTCGAACCCGTCCGCCGCCTCGTTGACGAAGAGCAGCGTCTCGCCCTCCGAGCGGAACTTGCCGCGCACGTCCTGCACGACCATCCGGTAGCCGCGCGCGGTCACGTACGCGGCGACCTCGGGGAGGAACGTGTACTCGCCGTTCTTGTCGTACGGCAGCCGCGTGAGGATCGTCGGGCCGGGACCCTCGCCGGCGTCGCCCTCGGGGAGGTAGACGTCGGTCGCCAGCCGCACCCCGTCGCGCATCCGGACCATGACCTCGAACGCGCGCGGATCCACCGGCCGCGCGGTGATCCGCGTGTAGTCGACGGCCATCCTCAGTCCACCGCGAAGAAGCGGATGCAGACCTGGTCGCCTTCCTGGCGGGCCAGACCCACGAACACCGTCGAGGCCATCCACGCGTGGGCGGGCGCGTCCGTGCGGAAGACCGGCGAGGTGCGGTAGTAGAACTCGGACTCGTCGACCTCCTCGCCCGCCTCCAGCCGTGCCTCGACCTCCTTCGACGCCCGCCAGAAGCCGCGGTTGACGATGTCGATCAGCGCGCCGTCGGAGGCGCGCAGGAGGTACCGCGCGTCCAGCTCGGTCGCCTCGCCGCGCGTGGTCGACCAGTCGCCGCCGGTCGCGACGACCTCGCCCTGCAGCCGCGGGCCGTCGACGGTGCCGCCGACGATCGGCGTGAACCACAGCTCCTCGCCGGTGCCGTGGCCGATCCGCTCGGGCGGCGCGCACGTCACGCGGGCCTCGAAGGCGAAGGAGAGGGAGGGCTCGGGGAGCGGGGTCATGTGGAGATCTCCGGGGTGGGTTCGGGGGTGGAGGAACGGCGGCGCCGGGGCTTCCAGCCCGGCCGCGGGACGGAGTCGATCAGCCGCCGCGTGTACGGGTCGCGCGGCGCCTCGAGCACCGCGTCGACGCCGCCCTGCTCGACGACGCGGCCGCGGTGCAGGACGAGGACCTCGTCGCACACCTGCCGCACGACGGCCAGGTCGTGGGAGATGAACAGGAACGCGATGCCGGTCGCCGCGCGGATGTCCGCGAGGACGTTGAGCACCTGGGCCTGGATCGAGACGTCGAGCGCGGCGACGGCCTCGTCGAGGATGAGCAGCCGTGGCTCGGCGGCCAGCGCCCGTGCGATCGCGACGCGCTGGCGCTGGCCACCGCTGAGCGCGCGGGGAAGGGCGCGCGCCTGCCGCTCGTCCAGGCCGACCTGGTCGAGGAGCTGCTGGATGCGCGCCTCGCGGGCATCGCGGTCCAGCGCGACGTGGAGATCGAGGCACTCGGCGAGGCAGTCGCGGACGGTCTGGCGCCGGTCGAGCGACAGGTACGGATCCTGGAAGACCATCTGCACCTTGCGCCCGCGCCGGAGCCGCTCGCGCCGCGAGACCCGCCCACCGAGCGACCACGGCTCGCCGTCCACGGCGATCGTCCCGGCGGTCGGTCGTTCGAGCCCGACGACCATCCGCGCGCACGTCGACTTGCCCGAGCCGGACTCGCCGACGATCGCCAGCGACGCGCCGGCCTCGACGGCGAAGCTCACGTCGTCGACCGCGACGGCGCTGCCGAACTCCTTGCGCAGCCCCGAGGCGAGCAGCAGCGGCTCAGGCATCGAGCACCTGCGCGGCCGGCGCGGCCACGACCTCGTCGGCGAAGTGGCAGGCCGCGACGCCCGCGCCG
>DATMVO010000170.1:0-6381 GCA_035563115.1 Solirubrobacteraceae bacterium | reverse complement strand
GCCGGGGTCTGCGGCTGGGCCGGGGTCTGCGGCTGGGCCGGGGTCTGCGGCTGCGGCTGCGGGTCGCCGCCACCGTCCACGGGCGTCTCCGGCTCCTCCTTCGGCGGCTCGGGCTGCGGCGTCACGTCGGCGATCGGTGCGCCGTAGCGCAGCAGGCTCCGGCCGGTCGTGAAGTCGTACGCGCTGAGGAGCAGGCCGTCCTTCAGCTCGCCGAACAGGGCGGGGTTCGAGCTGCCGCCGCCCGCGAGCAGGTCGGCCTCCAGCCACGTGCCCGCGGCGGTGCCGTCGGTCGACCACAGCTCGCTGCCGTGCGCGTCGTCGGTGTTGCGGAAGTACACGCGACCCGCGACGGCCTGCATGTCCTCGTCGCCGTAGTAGTCGTCGAGCCTGCCGAGCGAGGCCGTCCCGCCTTCGGTGCCGTCGGTCACGAACAGCTCGTCGCCGTCGGCCCCGGACGCGCGGTAGACGGCCTTCTCGCCGAGGGCGGTGAAGCCGCTCGGGTACGTCCCGGTCTTCGCCGGGTCGTTCGACAGCGGCTTCGTCCCCGACGCGGTCCCGTCCGTCACGTACGGCACGTTCTGCCCGTCGGTGTCGGGCAGGGTCGCCCGGAAGAGCACCCGGTCGCCGACCGGCGTCAGCTCACGGATCTGCCCGCCCTCCGGGCCCGGTCCGATCTCCTTGAGCTGCGTGGTCCCGGAGGTCGTCCCGTCGGTCGTCCACAGCTCGGTGCCGGACGCGCTGGTGTCGGCGATGAAGTAGGCCTTGCCAGCGGCGGTCGCGAGCTCGTAGGGGCGCGAGGAGCCGGTTCCGGGCTCGATGTCCCGGACCAGCCGCAGCTGCGCGCTGGGGCCGTCGAGGGCGTAGAGCTCGCGGCCGGTGCCGCTCGCCCGGCCCTGCACGAGCAGCGTCGAGCCGAGCGTGCCGAGCGGCGCGATCTCCGTCAGGCCGGGGGTGTCGACCACGACGGTGCCGTCCGTGGTCCCGTCCGTGTACCAGAGCGTCGTGGTCGGCGGCGGGCCGCCGCGCTCGAGCCGCTCGTCGCCGGTGGCGAAGTACAGGGCGCCGCCGGAGAGAACGGGGTTCCAGGAGGTCGAGCTGCCGGTGAGCGTCCGCACCGGCTGCGTGCCCGCCTCGCTCCCGTCGGTGCGCCAGAGGGTGACGGTGCCGTCCTCCAGCACGGGGAAGTACGCGATCTCGCCGATCAGGGCCGGCCGGCCGATCTCGTCGGGACCGTCGGCGATCGCCTTGACCATGCGCGAGCCGCCGGGCGTGCCGTCGGTGACGTAGAGCGCCCGCTTGCCCCGCGTCTCGGCCAGGTAGAAGGCGCGCGTGTCGCCGATCACCGCGCCGTAGGGCTTGGTCTGGTCGGTCGCGTCGGCGTTGAGGTCGACGATCCGCGCGGTGCCGGCGGTCGTGCCGTCGGTGCGCCACAGCTCGGTGCCGGTCCGGTCGTCGTCGGCCGGGAAGAGCAGCGCGCCGCCGAACGCCGTGCCCGTGTCCCCCAGGTCGGATGACTCGGGCCCTGCCTCGATGTCCCGCACGAGCGCGGGCGTCCCGCCGCCCGTCGGGACCGACCACAGCTCCGCGCCGGTCTCCTGCGTGGCGTACCGGAAGTACAGGCGGCCGCCGGCGACGCCCATCGGGCGAGGGCTGCCGTCGTAGGAGCCCTCCGGGCCCGGAACGGTGTCGATGGCGGTCGTGCCGGCGACGGTGCCGTCGGTGCGGAAGATCTCCGCGCCCGCGCTCGAGAGCGGGGTGCCGAACCACGCCGTGGTGCCGTCCGTGACGAAGGAGCCGGCGTACGAGCCGCTCTCGCCGGGCGCCAGGTCGATGACCTGCGTCCCCGCGTCGGTCAGGTCGCTGACCCAGGGCTCGTAGCCGGTCTCGTTCGTGGAGGTCATGAAGAGCAGCCGGCCGCCCACCGCGGTGAGCTGGCTGGTCTGGCTGGGGAAGTCCTTGACGAGCGCGGTCCCGGCCTCGGTGCCGTCGGTGCTCCACAGCTCCGCGCTGTTCGCCGCGAAGGCGACCTTCTCGCCGACGGACGTGGTGTTGGGGAGGTTCTGGAAGCTCCACCCGGTCCCCGGCGAGAGGTCCTTCAGGAGCGTCGTGCCGGCCTCGGTGCCGTCGCTCACCCACGGCTCGTAGCCGTGCGTGCCGTCGTTGGCGTAGAAGACGACCTTGCTCCCGGTCGTCCCCAACCGGGCGAAGGAGAACGGCTCGCTGCCGGCGGCGCCGGGCCGGATGTCCTTGACCAGGCTCGTGCCCGCGGGCGTGCCGTCGGTCACCCACAGCTCGCCCCCGTGGACGGCGTCGTCGTCGTTGGCGATGGCGGCGCCGGCGGCGAAGAAGAGCTTGTCGCCCGCGACCGCCAGCGTCACGTAGGGGTAGGGGGAGTTGCCGAGGTCCTTCACCATCGTGGTGCCGGCGGCGGTGCCGTCCGACTTCCACAGCTCGCGCCCGCTGGCCGCGGTGCTGGAGGCGACGAAGTAGAGGCTGTCGCCGAACGCGACCATGGAGCTGCGGTCGATGGCCGAGCCATCCGGGCCCACGCGCACGTCCTTCACGAGCGTCGTGCCGCCCGCGGTGCCGTCGGTCTTGTGCAGCTCGTCGCCGTGGACGCCGTCGTCGGCGACGAAGAACGCGGCAGCGCCGACGACGACCGGCGCGGAGGCGTACGAGCTCTGCGTGCGCTGCTCGAACGGCTGCAGCACGGTCGACGCGAGCGTCGCCGCGGAGGCGGAGGCCGCGGGCAGGCCGAGCGCGAACGCGGCCAGGGCGAAGGGCGCGGCGAGGCCGCGGCGAAGGGGCATGGAGAGGAGGGCTCCGGAGAGTTCGGGGTGGCGAGGCGGGCGTGGCGGGTTAACGTGGTTAACCCGCGGCCTGGACCCCTCTGTCGGCTCCGCGCGCCCGGAACTTGAGCGCGGAGTGAACGGCGTTAGCGCCTAGGCCTTGCGGCCGGCGATCATCAGGTTGTAGAAGATCGCCGGCGGGAGGCGGCCTTCCAGCAGCGCGCGGTCGACGGCCTGGAGCGCGAGGTAGCCGCGGAACGCGTACTGCTTCCACAGCCACGGCACCTCCTCCGGGTTTGCGGTGGACTCCAGCGTGCGGTTGGCCCAGCCGAACCAGTTCGCCAGCAGCTCCTCGCCGCGGACGTCCACGTCGGTGAACCCGGCGCCGCGCGCCGCGCGCGAGAGGTCGTCGGGGACGAACGCGTGGACGTCGACCATCGTCTCGAGGATCGGGTCCGCGTCGCCGTGCTGGCCCTTGTGCTCGGCCTCGCTCGCGCGCATCAGCTTCCGCCACGCCGGCGACGCCTTCCACGCGGCGCGCTTGGGCCACGCGGCGATCTTGTCGCCGGTGCGCGAGGGCTCGCCCGCGAAGACGATCCGCCCGCCGGGCCGCAGCACGCGGCGGAACTCGCGGAAGGAGGCGTCGAGGTCGGGCAGGTGGTGGAGCACCGCGTGGCCGAGGACGAGGTCGAAGGACTCGTCCTCGAACGGCAGCTCCTGCGCGTCGCACGCGGCGGTCGTGACCGGGATCTGCAGCCGCTTCGCGTTGGCCTCCAGCACCTTCAGCATGCCGGGCGAGATGTCGGTGGCGGTGACGTTCTCGACCTCGCCGGCCAGCGCGAGGTTGAGGGAGAAGTAGCCGGTGCCGGCGCCGATCTCCAGCGCGTCGGTCACGCCCCACGGCTCCGGGCCCAGCAGCTTGCGCAGCTTGCCGGCGACCTGGTCGTAGCCGGTCGGGCCGAAGTCGATCCCCCACTTGGCGTCGTACGTCGCCGCCGCGTCGTCGTGGTACCGGGTGTTGACGTCGCGGATCTCTGCGGCGGTTTCGGGAGCGGCCATAGCGCGCGGAACTGTAACGTCCGTCAACGCCCATGCTCGTCAGCACGAAGGGTCAGCTGCCGCCGGGGCGGCCGTGGCCGATGCCCGTCCAGGCCGCCGCCTGGATCACCCGGCCCAAGCCGTTCCTGCGCCGCGCGCACGCCGACTACGGCGACATCTTCACGCTCCGCTTCCGCGAGAGCGCCACGCTCGTCGTGCTCGCCGACCCGGCGGACGTCAAGCAGGTCTTCACCGGCTCGCCGGACGTGTACCGCGCGGGGGAGGGGAACGCGATCCTCGGGCCGATCCTCGGCCCGCACTCGCTCCTGCTGCTGGACGGGATGGAGCACCTGCGCCAGCGCAAGCTTCTCCTCCCGCCCTTCCACGGCGAGCGGATGCAGCGCTACCGCGAGATCATGCGCGAGGCGGCCGAGCACGAGATCTCCACGTGGCCGGCCGGCGAGCCGGTCCAGATCGCGCGGCGGATGCAGGAGGTGACGCTGGAGATCATCATGCGCGCCGTCTTCGGCGTCTCCGACGCGGCCGAGATGGGCCACCTGCGACGGGTGCTGCTGGAGCTCCTGGAGTGGACGGTCAAGCCGGCGCGGTTCATGCGGCTGGCGCTGAGCGGAACCGAGCGGATCGAGCGCCACGCGCCGTTCCAGCGGGTGCTGAAGCCGGTCGACGACGCGCTCCTGACGATCATCGCCGAGCGGCGCCGCGCGCCCGACCTCGCGGCCCGCGAGGACATCCTCTCGCTGCTGCTCTCCGCCCGCGACGAGGACGGCGAGGGCCTGTCCGACGGGGAGCTGCGCGACGAGCTGATGACCCTCCTGCTCGCCGGCCACGAGACGACCGCGACGGCGCTCGGCTGGGCGGTCGAGCGGCTCCTCCGGCATCCGGAGGCGATGGAGCTGGCGGTGCGCGACGCGCGCGGCGGCGACGGCTCGTACCTCGACGCCGTCGCGAAGGAGACGCTGCGGCTACGCCCCGTGCTCCCGCTCGTCGCGCGCAAGCTGTCGCAGCCGGTGGAGATCCACGGCTACGAGCTGCCGGCGGGGACGATCGTCAACCCGTCGATCTACCTCGTCCACCACCGCGCCGACATCTACCCCGAGCCCGACGTGTTCCGGCCCGAGCGGTTCCTGGCGAGCAAGCCGGGGACGTACACGTGGCTGCCGTTCGGCGGCGGCGTGCGGCGCTGCATCGGCGCGTCGTTCGCGCTGTTCGAGATGCAGGTCGTGCTCGGCGAGCTGCTGCGCTCGGTCGACTTGCGCGCGACCCGCGACGGCTTCGAGCCGACGCGCCGCCGCGCGATCACCCTCGTGCCCGGCCGCGGGGCGGAGGCGCTAGCGTCACCGGCCGCATGACCGCATCGGCCCCGCAGCCCAAGTACGTCCAGCAGGACCAGCCCGACGGCGTTCCCCCGCTGGAGCTCACCGGCGAGCGCACGCTCCCGGACGTGCCCGAGGAGAACTACTGGTTCCAGCGCCACCTCGTCGTCTACGAGTGGATCGCGCGGCAGACGCACGGGCTGAAGGTCATCGACATGGCGTCGGGCGAGGGCTACGGCGCGGACGTGATCGCGTCGAGCGCCCGCGAGGTCGTGGGCGTCGAGGCCAACCCGGACGCGTTCGCGCACAGCGTCGCGCGGTACCCGCGGGTGCGGTTCGAGCGGTCGCTGGTGGAGACGTACAGCGAGCCGGCCGACGCGGTCTCGTTCCTCCAGACGATCGAGCACGTCCAGAACCCGGACGAGGTGCTCGAGAACTTCAAGAAGAGCGCCCCGCTGGCGTTCGTCTCGACGCCGAACGTCAAGACGCTCGCGCCCGAGGGCGAGGAGCGCTCCGGCAACCCGTGGCACGTCTTCGAGTACCAGCTGCACGAGTTCCGCGAGCTGTGCGAGCGCCACTACGACGAGGTCGAGGTGCTCGGCCTCTACCACGCGCGCAAGCTGCTCGTGCACGAGCAGGCGATCCGCGTGGGCTGGGACTGGCTCCACCCGAAGCTGAAGATCACGAAGCCGTTCTACGCCTGGTTCATCCCGGCGATGAACGTGCGCGACTTCGTCCTGCGCCCCGCGGACGAGCGCGCGCTGGACTTCGTCGCGGTCTGCCGCAACCGCTGATGGCGGCGTCCCGCCCGGGGCGCCTCGCGGTCGTCCTGCACACGCACATGCCGTACGTCGAGGGCTACGGCACGTGGCCGTTCGGCGAGGAGTGGCTGTGGGAGGCGATGGCGACGTCGTACCTGCCGCTGCTGGACGTGCTGGATCGCGCGCCCGAGCTGACGTTCTCCGTCACGCCGGTGCTCGCCGACCAGCTCGCCGCGCCCGGGATCGCGGAGCGGTTCCTCGCGTTCCTGCGCGACGTGCGCACCGAGACGCACCGGCGCGACGTCGCCGCCGCCGCGTCGCCCGACGTCGCCGCCGCGCTCTCGCGTTCCGCCCGCGACTACGCGTGGGCGGCCGCGCGCTTCGAGGCGCTGGGCGGGGACCTGCTGACGCCGCTGATGGCCCATGCCGCGTGGACGTCGTCGGCGACCCACGCGGTGC
>DATMVO010000169.1:0-3988 GCA_035563115.1 Solirubrobacteraceae bacterium | reverse complement strand
GCTGCGCGCCGGCCGGATCGCGATCGACGTCCTGTGGCCGCCGCCCGGCGATGAGCGGCTCGGCGACCCCAACCTCACCGCGACCGTCGCGCTCGTCCGCGCGCCGCACGGCACCGCGCTGATCACCGCGGACGCCGAGTCGCCGGTCCTGCTCGGGCTCGACCTCCCGCGGGTCGACGTCCTCCAGGTCGCCCACCACGGCTCCTCCGACGAGGGCCTGCCCGCGCTGCTCGAACGCCTCCGCCCGCGCACCGCGCTGATCCCGGTCGGCGAGAACACGTACGGCCACCCGGCGCCCTCGACGCTGAAGGCGCTCCGCGCCGCCGTCCCCGACGTCCGCCGCACCGATCGCGACGGCACGGTCCGCGTCGCGCTGGGCGAGCCGCCATGATCCGCGCATGGAGGCCATCGACCATCTGGATCTCGTCGTGTCCGACCTCGACCGGAGCCTCGCGTTCTACGCGGGGCTGCTGCGGCCGCTCGGCTACGTCCGGCGCTCGGAGATCGTCGGGGAGCGGGGCGAGCGCGTCGTCTACCTCGGCCGGCCCGGCGGATACGGGCAGGTCTCGGTGCGCGAGCGGCAGTCGCGGACCAGGGAGGAGCGGTACGACCGGTACGGGCTCGGCCTGCACCACCTCGCGTTCGCCGCGCCCGGCCGCGAGGCGGTCGACGAGATCGCGGCGTGGCTGCGCGACGGCGGTCACGAGATCGAGAGCGGACCGCAGGAGCACGACTACGGCCCGGGCTACTACGCCGTCTTCTTCTTCGACCCGGACGGGATCAAGCTCGAGGTCGTGCACTGGTACCGCGACGAGGACCTCGCGCAGCGGGTGCTGGAGCTGGAGGCACGGCTGGCGCGGATCGAAGGGGACGACCGCCCCGCCGAGTAGCCTCGGACCCCGAATGCCGCCCGCCTGGAAGCCCGCCTACCTCATCCACGGCGACGACCACGGCCGGATCGCCGAGCGTCGTGGGCGCCTGCGCGCGATCGCCGAGCAGCAGTCCGGCGCCAACGGCGCGGAGCTGCTCGAGGGCGACGAGTCCACGCCCGAGGCCACCGCGATGGCGCTCAGCGCCATGACCTTCGCGATGGGCCGCCGCTTCGTCATCGTCGACGGCGTCGAGAAGTGGAAGGAGGCCGAGGTCAAGCAGCACCTCGTGCCGGTCCTCAAGCAGCTCGACCCGGAGACCACCGTCTCGTTCTTCGGCCGCGAGGAGGGGCGTGCGAAGGTGCCGAAGGCGCTGATCGACGCGGTCAAGGCCGCGGGCGGCGACATCAGCACCGAGGCGACGCTCAAGGCGCGCGAGCTGCCGCGCTGGGTCCAGGCGCAGGCGCAGCGGCTCGGCGTGCAGATCGACAACACCGCCGCGCAGGCGCTCGTCGCCGCGGTGGGGGAGCGTCAGCAGCGGCTGCTGCGCGAGCTGGAGAAGCTCGCGCTCGAGCACGGGCACGGCGCGGCGATCGGCATCGAGGAGGTCGAGGCCGTCGCGGCGCACAGCGCCGAGCGCCAGGTCTGGTCGCTCGTCGACGCCCTCGTCGCGCGCGACCGCGAGACCGCGACGCGCTGGTACGTCGAGCTGCGCGCGCAGGGCGAGTCGCTGGCGCGGCTCGTGCCGCTCGTCGCGCGCCGGCTGCGCGAGGTGCTGATGATCGCCGAGCGGATCGAGGCCGGCGAGCCGCTGGGCAAGATCAAGCCGACGCTGAAGATGAGCCCGTGGGCGGCCGATCGCCGCATCGCCGAGGCGCGCAAGGCCAACGTCGACGACCTGCGCCACGCGCTCGTCGCGCTCGCCGACCTCGAGCTGGCCAGCCGCGGCGGGAGCGAGCTGGACGACGACACCGTCGCGCTCCGCACCATCGACGCCATCGCGGCCTAGCGGTCGAGGAAGAGCGTGAGCGCGGCCTCGACGAGGTCGTCCTCCAGCTCCAGCAGCCGGTCGCCCTCGCCGCGCAGCGTGCGCGCGTAGACCGCCTCGTACATCCCGCCGACGAAGATCTCGGCGGCGAGCGGACGGACCGGGCGCGCGCCCGGCGCCTCCACCAGCCCGGAGGTGATGTACGCGCGGAACGCGCCCATCACCTCGTCCCGCCGCGCGAGCGCCCGCGGCCCCGCCGCGACCACCTCCACGATGCACATGCGGGTGAACGCCGGCTCGGCCTGCAGCGTCGCCAGGAACGCGTGGATGCCGGTCCGCATCCGCTCCTCGAACGACCGCGTCTCCGCCCCGCCGGACGCCTCCGCCACCCGCGCGAGGAGGATCTGCGCGACGGTCTCGTACGTCGCGAGGAAGCACGACTCCTTGTCGGGGAAGAGCGCGTAGAACGTCGTGCGCGAGACGCCGGCGAGGCTGGTGATGTCGGCGATCCGCGTCCGCGCGAACCCGAGCTCGGCGAACGCGCGGCCCGCGCCGTCGAGGACCCGCGCGCGCTGGTCGGAGACGACGAACGCCCGCTCGAGCCCGTGGCGGCCCGACGGCAGGCGCCGCGGCGGGGCGGTGGGGGTGGGCTCGTCGGGCATGAGGGTCACAACGCGAGCGCGACCGTACCCCAGCGGGCGGCGGCCAGCGCGAACGCGCCAAAACGGAACACCCACCTCAAGCCGGGGGGCGGGTGCGACCGAAGAACGGGACGTGCGCCGGTTCCCCCTCGTGGCCACGCTCCTCGTCGTGCTGCTCGCGTCCCCCGCCGCGGCCCGTGCGAGCGACCAGATCGTCGTCCTCCAGGACGACACCACGCCCGTCGCCGCCGAGACCGCCGCGCTGGAGCAGGAGCACGACTTCGACGCCGACCAGCGCTACGACGACGTCCTGCGCGGCTTCACCGCCGACCTCACCCGCGAGCAGATCGCGGACCTCGAGCGCGACCCCGCCGTCGAGGCCGTCGTCGCCGACCGCCCCGTTCGCGCCGCGGCCGCCGTCCCCGCGACGAGCTGGCTGAGCGTGCAGCCGGGCGTCCGTCGCGTCGGCAGCCTGGCCACCGGCCAGGTCCACGAGGCCGCCACCGGCGCCGTCGCGGTCGTCGACACCGGCGTCGACCTCGACCATCCCGACCTCAACGCCGTCTCCGGCTGGGACTGCATCTCGAACGACCCGGTCGCCGACGACGGCAACGGCCACGGCACCCACGTCGCCGGCGTCATCGGCGCGCGCAACAACGGCTTCGGCGTCAGCGGCGTCGCGCCCGGCACCAGGATCGTCGCGTTCCGCGTCCTCGACAACAGCGGCAGCGGCACGCTGAGCAGCGTCGTCTGCGGGCTGGAGAAGGTCCGCGAGCTGGCGCCGACGCTCGGCATCACCGTCGTGAACCTCAGCCTCGGCGGCGGCGCGTCCGACTCGACCTGCACGAACGACCCCGAGCACCAGGCGCTCTGCAAGCTCGCGCAGGCGGGGATCGTGCCCGTCGTGGCCGCGGGGAACGAGGGCGACGACGTCGCCGCCGTTCCCAGCGACGACGACACCTGCCCGGCCGGGATGGCGACCTGCCGCGCGACGCCCGCCGTGTACCCCGAGGTGCTGACCGTCGCCGCGATGACGGAGACCGACGGCCTGCCGGGCGCGCTCGGCAGCACGTGCGGCGGCCTGCGCGACGGCGCGGCCGCGACCTCGTACTCGAACTTCGCCACGCGCGACGCCGACCGCGCCCATCTGGTCGCCGCGCCCGGCACGTGCATCCGCTCGACCTGGAAGGGCGGCGTCTACACCACCCAGAGCGGGACGAGCATGGCCACGCCGCACGTCGCCGCGCTCGTCGCGCTGTGCGACGGGGAGGCCGGCGCCGCCGGCCCGTGCGCGGCGCTGTCGACGCCGCAGGTGATCCAGCGGATGCGCCTCGTCGGGGACGCCGCGGGCTTCACCGGCATCGACGGGCGCGACTACGGGCCGCTCGCGCGGTTCAGCGACGCGGTCGTGAACGTCGACGCGCCGACGACCCCGACCTTCGAGCAGAACGCCGACCACGTCGGCACCGCGCCGCCCGCGGCGCCCGCTC
>DATMVO010000168.1:0-4971 GCA_035563115.1 Solirubrobacteraceae bacterium | reverse complement strand
GAGCCCGCCGCGGCGCAGCTCGGCCCGGGTGCGGCCGCCGCTCAACACGCCGTAGAGGAAGACGGGGATCTGCGCGTCCGTGCCGAGGAGGTCGGCGGCGAGGAGCGCCTCGGCGCAGGCGGCGCCGCGGTCGGCGGGCGTGAGGTGGACGATGGGCGCGACGTCCAGCGCCCCGACGTGCGGGTGCGAGCCGCGGGGCGTGCGCAGGTCGACGAGCTCCCGCACCACGCGCGCGCCCGCGAGGAGCGCCGGCGCCAGCTCCCCCGGGCCGGCCGCGAGGGTGAAGACGGAGCGGTGGTGGTCGGCGTCGGCGTGGACGTCCAGCAGCCGCGCGCCCGTGGACGCGAACGCGTCGCCGATCGCGGCGATCTTCGCGGGGTCGCGGCCTTCGGAGACGTTGGGGACGGCGAGCAGGAGCGTCATCGGTGTCGCACACCCTGCCATGCCGTCGCCGCGACGCGCCGCTGCGGACAACCGGGACGCCTCGATGCCACCGCTACGGCCAAGGCGTTTGAAGAACACCTGTGCGTCCGAAACGGCCGACCGTAAGGTGCCGCGCCATGCCGGGCATCGATCGCGTGCCGGCGCGGGAGAGATCCACGCTGGACGCCGACGAGCAGCGGCTCGTCGACCGCATCGCCGAACGCCGTGAGGAGCTTGTGGCCCTCGCGTGCGAGCTCATCCGGTTCGACACCACGAGCCGGTCCGACCCTGCCGCGCCCGCGCGCGACGAGGCAGCGCTGCAGCAGGCGCTGGCCGACCGCCTCGCGGCCGCGGGGGCCGACATCGACCTGTGGGAGCCGTCGCCTAAGGACGTCGCGGACCACCCGCTCACCGTCCCCGGGATCACGTTCGCCGGGCGGCCGCAGCTCGCGGCGCGTCTGCGCGGGAGCAGCGGCGAGGGCGCGCGGTCGCTCCTCCTCAACGGCCACATCGACGTCGTCCCCGCCGCCCGCGAGGACGGGTGGGAGCGCGACCCGTTCGACCCGCACGTCACCGCCGACGGGAACCTCGTCGGGCGCGGCGCGTGCGACATGAAGGGCGGAATCTCAGCCATGGTCCTCGCCGCGGAGGTGCTGGCCGAGACCGGCGCGCTGCGCGGCGACCTCGTCGTCTGCACGAACACCGACGAGGAGTCGAGCGGCGTCGGTGGGCTGGCCTGCGCGCGTCGCGGCGTCGCCGCCGACTTCGCGATCGTCCCCGAGCCCAGCGGGCTGGAGGTGTGGCCGGCGTGCCGCGGCTCGGTCTACTGCGCGGTGACCGTCGAGGGCCGCGCCGGGCACGCCGAGCAGGAGCACGCGCACCCGTCCGAGGGCGGCGCGGTGAACGCGGTCGACAAGGCGCGCCACCTGCTCGACGGTGTGGAGGCGCTGCGGCGGGAGTGGCGCGCGACGCACGCGCTCCGCCACCCGCTGCTCGCCCCGCCCGACGTCCTGTGCACGCAGCTGCACGCCGACAGCGGCTGGAACGTGACCATCCCCGACCGCGCCGAGCTGACGCTCGCGGTCCTGATCCTCCCCCAGCAGGCCGACGCGGACGGGTGGACGGCGAGCGTGCAGGCCGAGGTCGAGGCCTTCCTGCGCCGCTGGTGCGACGCCGACCCGTGGCTGCGCGAGCACCCGCCGACGTTCGACTGGCACACGGAGGTCAACCCGTCGCAGACGCCGGTCGACGCGCCGGTGGTCGACGCGCTGCTCGAGGCGAACGCGGCGCTCGGGCTGCCGCTGCGGCTCGGCGGGCTGGGCAGCTGGTACGACGGCGCGACGTTCGCGCTGGAGGCCAGGACGCCGGCGGTGATGTACGGGCCGCGCCACATCGACTGGGCGCACACCGTCGGCGAGCACGTGCCGGTCGACGACCTGGTCGCGTGCGCGCAGGGGATCGCGGTGGCGGGATGGCGGCTGTGCCGATGACCGCGCCGAATCCCAGATCTTCGAAGATCGAGGATCTCGGCCGGGTGGGTCATCGGCGCGAGGAGCGCGTGTGGGACGAGGAGGAGCAGGCATGACGGAGAGCGGAGCCACGCGGGTGCGCGGGGCGGTGTTCACGGGGCCGGGGACGCCGGTGGAGATCGCCGACCTGGAGCTCGCGCCGCCGCGCGCGGGCGAGGTCGAGGTGCGGATCACCGCGGCGGGCGTGTGCGGGTCGGATCTGCACGTCGTGCGCGGCGAGTGGGACGTGCCGATGCCGGTGGTGCTCGGGCACGAGGGCGCGGGCGTCGTGGAGCGGGTCGGCGAGGGCGTCACCTCGCTCTCCCCCGGCGACCACGTCGTGCTCTCGTGGGTGCCGCAGTGCGGGAAGTGCCGTCAATGCCAGGCCGGGCGGCCGTGGCAGTGCGAGCTGGTGGCGACCGTCGTCGCGCCGGGCGGCGTGCTCCACGACGGCACCTCCCGCTGGTCGCGCGCGAACCGCGGCGCCGGCGCGGACAAGGGCGAGGGCGAGATGCACCATTACCTCGGCGTCAGCAGCTTCGCCGAGCGGGTCGTGGTGCCGGAGTCGGGCGCGATCAAGATCCGCGACGACGCCCCGCTCGACGTCGTCGCGGTCGTCGGGTGCGCGGTCGCGACCGGCGTCGGCGCGGTGCAGAACACGGCGCAGGTGCCGGAAGGCGCGACGGTCGCCGTCATCGGCTGCGGCGGCGTCGGGCTCTCCGTCATCCAGGGCGCGCGGCTCGCGAAGGCGGCGAGGATCGTCGCCGTCGACGTCCAGGCCGACAAGCTCGAGGTGGCGCGCAGGCTCGGCGCGACCGAGACGATCGACGCCACCGCGGGCGACCCGGTCGCGGCGCTGCACGACGCCGTCCCCGAGGGCCTCGACTTCGTCTTCGACGCCCTCGGCCGCATCGAGACCACCGAGCAGGCCATCCAGGCGCTCGGCCTCGGCGGCGCCGCGGTGATCGTCGGCCTCCCGCCCACCGGCTCGAAGGCGTCCTTCGACCCGCTCGTCCTCGCCGAGTCCAACCAGCGCATCCTCGGCTCGAACTACGGCTCGGTCGACCCGCAGCGCGACATCCCGCGCCTGGTCGACCTCTACATGGACGGCGAGCTCGACCTCGACGCCCTCGTCTCCGGCCGCCGCCCGCTCGAGGAGGCGGCGCAGGCGCTCGACGACCTCGCCGCCGGCCGCGTCCTGCGCACGCTCTTGACCACGTCGCACGACGACGCCTAGCCACACCATCTCTGGGGAGAGACACTGATGTCAGCAACGATCGGATCCGCCGGCGCAGGCGCCGGCACCACCACGGACGGACCGGAGTCGCGTCTCAACCGCGTCCTCGGCCTTCCCGCGCTGGTCTTCTTCGGCCTCGCCTACATGGTCCCGCTCACCGTGTGGACCACGTACGGCCTGGTCACCACCGACACCGAGGGCCATCTGCCCGCCGCCTACCTCGCGACCACGATCGCGATGCTGCTGACGGCGTGGTCGTACGGCCGCATGGTCGTCGCGCAGCCCACCGCCGGCTCGGCCTACAGCTACGCGTCGCGCGCGTTCGGGCGGCCGCTCGGCTTCATGGTCGGCTGGGCCCTGCTGCTCGATTACATCTTCCTGCCGATGATCAACTACCTGCTCATCGGCCTCTACATGAACGACTACTTCCCGGGGATCGACGACGCCTACTGGATCGTCCTCGCGGTGGTCCTCGTGACGGCGCTGAACATCCTCGGCATCCGGCTGCTGACGAACATGAACCTGCTGCTCGTCGCGACGCAGTTCGTGTTCATCGCGGTCTTCGCCGTGATGGCGATCGTCCACATCGGCGGCGACGAGGTGTCGGTGCGGTCGTGGACCGACCCGATCATCGGCGGCGACGCGGGGCTGATCTTCGCGGGCGCGGCGGTGCTCGCGCTGTCGTTCCTCGGCTTCGACGCGGTCTCGACGCTGTCGGAGGAGACCCACGACCCGACGCGCGTGATCCCGCGGGCGATCCTGCTCTGCGCGCTGGCCGGCGGCGGGCTGTACCTGTTCCAGTCGTACCTGGGCCACCTGGCGTTCCCGGACTGGGCGTCGTTCGGCGACGACGTGGACGTCGCGAGCGCGGACGTGATGAAGGAGATCGGCAACGACTTCCTCAACTCGTTCTTCACCGCCGCGTACGTCGCGGGCGCGTTCGCGTGCGCGATGGCGTCGCAGGCGAGCGTCTCGCGGATCCTGTTCGCGATGGGCCGCGACGGCTCGCTCCCGAAGCCCATCTTCGCGCGGCTGCACCCGACGTACCGCACGCCGGTCGTGGCGAACGTCATCGTCGGCCTCTTCGGCCTGACCGCGCTGTTCATCACGCTCGCGACGGTCTCGTCGATGATCTCCTTCGGCGCGCTCGCGGCGTTCTCGTTCGTCAACCTCGCGGTGATCAAGACCTACGTGATCGATCGCGGCGAGCGCGGCGGGGCGGCGCTGGTCAAGTACGCGCTGATCCCGTTCGCGGGTTTCCTCTTCACGATCTACCTGTGGACGAAGCTGTCGCGCGACACGTTCGAGATCGGCCTGCCGTGGCTCGCCGTCGGGTTCGTCTACCTGCTCATCCTCACCCGGATGTTCACCAAGCCGCCGCCCGCGATGTACGACGCGGACGCGGACGAGATCGAGCTGGAGAGCGCGCCGAAGCGGGCCTAGCCGTCGCCGAGCGCGGCGCACACGCGGGCGACCAGCTCGCGGTGCGCCGCCTCGCGCCGCGCGTCGGTCGCGTCCGGCCACGAGCTGAGGACGGCGACGACGGTGCGGGTCTGGCGGTCGACGCAGATCATCTGGCCGTGGATGCCTCGCGCCATCGTGCGGCCGTCGCGGCGCCACCACTGGTGGCGGTAGCCGTCCGCACCGGAGGTGGCGTCGGGGACGGTCGTGGCCGCGAACGCGGGCGGGTGGCCGTTGCCGAGCTGCAGCGTGTACGCCGCCGGCACCACGCCGCGGCCCTGGTCGAGGACGAGCTGGCCGAGCCGCGCGTAGTCGCGCGCCGTGGCGCAGAACCCGCCGCCG
>DATMVO010000167.1:0-2354 GCA_035563115.1 Solirubrobacteraceae bacterium | reverse complement strand
AGCAGCGTGTGGCAGAGCGCCCGGACCCGTCGGCTGGGCTGCCCGGGCAGCGGAGCGAGCACCGAGCGGATCTCCGCGGTGAAACGCCAGGCGCCGGCCCCGCGACCGCCGGACGCGATGCGGACCGGACCGCGGACGAGCCGCCCGTCGACCTCGCCGAAGCGGGTCTTCTCGCCCTCGTAGAGGACGGTGCCGGCCGCGTCGATCAGCCGCCAGGTGCGGATGTCGGCCGGCGCGCGCCCGAGGACGTAGCGCAGCTCGCCCGCAGCCGTGCCCGCCAGCGCGGGCGGCGGCGGGACGGTGGCCAGGCGGACGGTCCGACGGCCCGGCCCCTCCATCTCGACCGCCGCGACGTCCGGCCGGACGGCGTACGCGACGTCGGCGTCGGCGGGATCGGGGCGCGTGCTGTCCGCGTCGTCGGCGGTGCTGATCCGCATCACGAACGGCGCGTCGGCGTCCTCGCGCGCGACGTGCCCGCAGGCCCGCGGCGGGTAGCCGCTGATGCCGCCGCCGTCGTCCAGCCGCTCCTCCGGTCGTGCGGCGTCGGCGCTGAACGCGATGCAGACGGTGCGGTCCCAGTGCCCCGCGTACAGGCGGGTCGTGGACGGCACCGACCCCGTGCCGCCGGCCGGGCCGGCGACGAGGACGCCGTCGGCCGGCCCGCCGTCCGCCGGCGGGGCGGCGGAGGCGAGCGGCGCGGCGACGAGCATCGCCGTGGCCGCGAGGAGGGTCGTGAGGAGGGTGCGCATGGCCGGGACCTCAGGCGTCGCCGCGGCGGCGCAGCTCGTCGCGGTAGCTCCGGAGGCCCAACCCGTAGCCGCAGTGCTCGGACGAGCGCGGCACGGGCGTCGTGTACCGGTGCAGCACCTGCCCGCCACGACCGACGATCTCGACCCGGCGGAGCACCGCGCCGCGCGGGACGGTCACGTACGCGACGGTGCCGTCGCGCAGCCGCACCGCCGGTGCGGTGATGCGCCGGCCGCCCGCGAGGACGACCTGCAGCTTCCGCGCGCCGCGGCTCTCGAGCTCTCCGCCCACCACGACCGTCTTCCCGCACGGCACGTCGATCACCAGCGAGCCGACGAACTGCCGGAACGGACACGCGTCGCCTGCGCCCGGCAGGTTCCGCGCGGTGGTGAAGAACGTGCAGTCGCCGTAGTCGCCGCCCAGCGGCCCCTGCGCGACCGTGCGCCGCGCCCCGCGGAGGTGGACGGTGCCGAGCCGCCGCGCCGGCGCGGTCAGCGCCGGGATCACGAGCGGCGTCTCCTCCAGCACTGAGCCGCGCGGGCCGATCGGCGCGATCTCGACGAAGTTCGCGCCCGCGGGCGCCGTGGCGGCGAAGAAGGCGACGTACGGAGCGAAGCGGCCGGTGTACGCGGGATCGGGTGCCGCGGGCACCTCGACCTTCGCGCCCGTCGAGAGCGTCAGCCGCACGCGGGTGACGCGCGCATCGACGACACCGCCCACCATCCGGCCGCCGGCGACCGGCACGGCGCCGAAGCTCCCGAGCTGCGGCGCGCGCTCCCCGCAGTCGGACGCCCGCACCGTGCGCTCCACCGCGACGCAGAGCTCGGTGTCGCGGTCACGCACGAACACGCGCGGCCCGCCGGGGCCCGCCGGCCGCACGACGGCGTCGCCGCCCAGCTCCCGCCGGTCGTCGCTGCGCGTGGAGAAGAAGCCTCCGCCCGAAGCGCCGTCGCAGGGGTTGAGCACGGTGGGTGCCGTCTGCCAGGCGTCGCCGTCGACGCTCCGGATCCCCGCTCCGCGGGGCGCGACGGCGACCACCGCGCGCGCGTCCGGCGCGCCGAACGCGGCGGGCAGCCGGATGGCGCGGAACGGCACCACGGTGCCGTCGGTCGTGACGAGCCGGCGCGGGAGCGCGTTCGCCGGGCCGAGGCCGGTCACGAGGTTCGGGCCGCCGGTCCGGCACCCGTCGCTCACGGAGATCTCCGCCGCCCGCAGCGGCAGCGCCACGCACGACGTGCCGGTCCCGCGCCCTTCGCGCGTGATGGCGGGACAAAGCGCCCGCACCCGCCGCCCGGGCTCGCCGGCGATCGGGGCGAGGACGTTGCGGACCTGGACGCTCAAGCCCCAGCGCGCCGCCCCGCGACCGCCGGACGCGACGCGCACGGGCGGGCGAACGCTGCGCCCCTCGAAGTCGGAGACGTCGTCGCGCTCGTGGAGCAGGCGGCCGTCGGCGCCGAAGAGGCGCGTCGTCTGCACCTGCGGCGGCGTACGACCGAGGAAGAAGCGCAGCTCACCCGCCACGGTCCCGGCCAGCGCGGCGGGCGCGGGGACGGTCGCCAGCCGGACGGTGCGGCCGCCGGCGCCGACGAGCTCGATCGCGGCGACCT
>DATMVO010000166.1:0-6376 GCA_035563115.1 Solirubrobacteraceae bacterium | reverse complement strand
CAGGAAGCCCAGGTAGCCGTCGACCGCCACCGCCAGCGTCGACTCCAGCGTGCCCGACGCGCCGTCGCGCGCCCAGGCGATCAGCGGCTCCACCGCCGGCCGCAGCGCGGCCTCGCGCGCCGCGAAGACCCGCTCGAGCACCGCCGCGTGCAGCGCCTCCTTCGACCCGAAGAAGTACCCGGGCGCCCCGCGCGAGAGCCCCGCCTCCGCGCCGATCTCCGCCAGCGACGTCGCGTCGAACCCGCGCGCGGCGAAGCGCGTCTCGGCCGCGGCGAGGATCGCCTCGCGCGACCGCTCGGCGTCGCGCGAACGCGGCGTGCGGGGCGCCGCCGTCACGCCCCCGCGACGAGCGCGGCCTGCAGGCGGCGCATCCCGCGCAGCCAGCGGTCGTAGTCGGTGCCCTTGTGGCGGAAGAACTCCAGCACCTCGGGATGCGGCAGCACCAAGAACTGCTCCGCCCGCACCGCCTCCACGACGAGGTCGGCGACCTGCTCGGGCTCGAGCACCGCGCCCGCCGCCTTTACCGCGTCGGTCGCGGTCTTGCCGACCCCGCCCACGCTGTCGCCCTCGTCGAGCAGCGGCGTCCGCACGCCCATCGGGCACAGGCAGCTGACCCGCACGCCCGCGTCGCCGTACGTCACGCTCAGCCACTCCGAGAACGCGACCGCCGCGTG
This sequence comes from Solirubrobacteraceae bacterium, assembly GCA_035563115.1. GTDB lineage: Bacteria > Actinomycetota > Thermoleophilia > Solirubrobacterales > Solirubrobacteraceae > CADCVT01. Next base: position 5,702 of record DATMVO010000166.1, on the reverse strand, counting down.
CTTGGAGACCGCGTACTGCGCGGACCCGATCTGCGTCAGCAGCCCGGCCGCGGACGCCGTCGAGAGGAAGTAGCCCGACCCGCGCTCCACCCACCCCGGCACGAGCCGCTGCGCTGCGTGGACGTGAGCCATCGTGTTGACGCCGAGCGCCTGCTCCCAGCCGCCCTCCATCCCGACACCGCCGCCGATCCCGGCGTTCGCGCAGAACAGGTCGATCGGGCCGAACCGGGCCTCGCACGCGTCGATCAGCGCATCGTTGGCCGCCTTCGACGCCACGTCGCACGCCACACCCAGCGCGCGCGACGTCCCGATCTCGTCGGCTACGCGCTCGGCGGCGGCGCCGTCGAGGTCCGCGACGACCACGCCGGCCGCGCCCTCCTCGGCGAACCTGAGCGCCATCGCGCGCCCGATGCCGGACGCGCCGCCGGTGACCACCACGACCTTCTCCGCGAGCTCCATGGCGCAGATGATGCCGGTGAAGCGCAGATGAAGCGCCCGCGCCCTGGCACACTGCGCGGCATGTCGCGGATGCTGCTGCCGGTCGCCTAGATGCTCGCCCGTTCCGTCCTTCTCAGCTGCGCCGTCGCGCTGAGCGCCGCCACCGGGTGCGGCGGCAGCGACGGCGACCAGGAGCGCGCGACGTCGCGCACCGCCCCCGCCACGCAGGCCCAGGCCGGCGGTGGCGCCGGTGGACTGCGCCTCGTGCCCGTCGCGAAGGTGGCGAGCCCCACCGCGCTGGCGGCCCCGCCCCGCGACCGGCGGCGGGTCTTCGTCACCGAGCAGAGCGGGCGGATCCGCGTGATCCGTGGCGGGAAGCTCCTACGCCGCCCGTTCCTCGACCTCCGCGGGCGGATCACCGCGGGCGGCGAGCAGGGCCTGCTCGGCCTCGCGTTCGCGCCCGACTACGCGCAGAGCCGCCGCTTCTACGTCAACTACACCGACAAGGCGGGCGACACGCGGATCGTCGAGTTCAAGGCGCGCCGCGGGAACCCCGACGTGGCCGACCCGGCGAGCGCGCGCCTCGTCCTCCGCGCGCCCGGCGAGGAGCCCAACCACAACGGCGGCCAGCTCCAGTTCGGCCCCGACCGCAACCTCTACATCGCCACCGGCGACGGCGGCGGCGGGAACGACCAGCACGGCGCCCGCGGCCACGCGCAGGACCTCGGGTCGCTGCTCGGCAAGATCCTGCGGATCGACCCGCGGCGGTCCGGCTCGCGCGCCTACCGCGTGCCGGCCGACAACCCGTTCGCCAAGCGCAGCGGGGCGCGGCCGGAGATCTACAGCTACGGCCTGCGCAACCCGTGGCGCTTCTCGTTCGACCGCGGTACGGGCGACCTGACGATCGCCGACGTCGGGCAGGATGCGGTGGAGGAGATCGACTTCGTCACGCGGGACAAGGGGAGCGGCGCGAACTTCGGCTGGCGCCCGTTCGAGGGCACGCGCCGCCTGTTCGAGGACGAGGACGCGCCCGGCCACGTCAAGCCCGTCATCGAGCAGCCGCACGACGACGGCTGGTGCTCGATCACCGGCGGCTACGTCGTCCGCGACCCGGGCCTGCCGGCGCTGCGGGGCCAGTACCTCTACGCCGACTTCTGCCTCGGGCGGGTCCACGCGGTCCGGCTGAGCGCGGGCGGCGCGGAGGACGACCGGCAGCTCGACCTGCCGGAGGTCTCGTCGATCTCGTCGTTCGGCGAGGACGCGCAGGGCCGCATCTACACGCTCTCGCTCGAGGGCCGGATCGCGCGCCTGACGCAGGGATGAGCCTGGCCGCGCACGACGTGGCGCTCGTGCGCGCGGGCAACCCTGGGCCGTTCACGCTGACCGGGACGAACACGTGGCTCGTGGGGCGCGACCCATGCTGGGTCGTCGACCCCGGGCCGGCGCTGGAGGAGCACCGCGCCGCGGTGCTGGCGGAGGCGGCGGGCCGCGGCGGCGTGGGCGGGATCGTCGTCACGCACGACCACCACGACCACGTGGACGGCCTGCCGGCGCTGCGGGAGGCGACCGGCGCGCCGGTCGCGGCGGCGCGGGGCGCGGTGGACGTCGTGCTGGGCGACGGCGACGCGATCGGCCCGTTCACGGTGCTCGCGACGCCCGGCCACGCGCCCGACCACCTCGCGTTCCTCGGCGCGGGCGTGGCGTTCACCGGCGACGCGGTGCTGGGGGAGGGGTCGGTCTTCGTGCTCGGGCAGCTCGGCGCGTACCTGGCGGCGCTGGGGCGGCTGAAGGAGGCGGCGCCAGCGCTGCTCTGCTGCGGCCACGGCCCGGTGGTGGAGGATCCGGCCGCGCACGTCGACGGCTACGTCGCGCACCGGCTCGCGCGCGAGCGGGCGCTGGTGGCGGCGCTGGACGACGGGCTGCGGAGGGTGGACGAGCTGCTCGACCGGGTGTGGGCGGACGCCCCGGACGCGCTGCGGCTCGCCGCGGCGGTGACGCTCGACGCGCACCTGGGGAAGCTGGACGACGAGGGCCGGCTGCCGGAGGGCGTCGAGCGCGTCGCGATCCCGAAGGACCTGCGCGCGCCGTAGCGCGGCGCCGCGGCGGCGCTCGGGGGATGCCCCGAGCGGCCTGGCAAGCGGGACGGGGGTCTCCCCGATGTGCGGACGGCGCGCGGCGCGCAGGATGCTCCCATGCTCCGCCCCACCCTCCTGTCCGCCGCCGCCCTGTCCGCCCTCGCCCTCGGCGCGACCGGGAGCGCCTCCGCGGCGACCGTGACCTACGACGTCCACATCGACGCCACGGTCGCGTACGACCACGAGCGCCACTCCGAGTCGCGCACCGGGTCGACCTTCCACGTGAGCGACACCTCCTGGCACCTTGGCGGGAAGCTCACCAGCGTCCTGCCGATGGTCCGCTTCGTCGACGGCCGCGCGGAGGAGTCGGGCAACGGGATCGTGGAGGAGGCGATCAGCGGGCGGTACGTGTCGGCGCAGGACAGCTCGTCCACGGGCCCTCAGCGCCTGGAGTGCCTCGCGGACGGCCGCCCGAGCCCCTGGGGCCGGTCGAGCATCGTCCCCGCCGGCTTCGCCGACTCCGGCCGCGTGGCGGTCCGCCTGACCGACCTGCTGGAGGTGACGGCGAACTGCGACGACGGCCGCAACCCGGGCTCCACGATCGCCAAGCTCGACGGTGACGTCGACGATCCCACCGGCGGCCCGTTCGACGCGGTCTTCGACCTCCCGCCCGACGCGCTCGGCAACCAGCTGATCGCGCAGCTCGAGGAGGGCGCGGTCCAGGGCGAGCACTGCCCCGGCTACGACGAGCACACCGTCTCGTGCAAGCTGAGCTGGACCGCGACGATCAGCTTCGTCCGCAGCGACGTCGCCGGCACCGTCGACCCGATCAAGCAGCCGCCGCCCCCGGCGACCGGGACGAACGACACGCTCGGCCAGAACGCGGCGGACGTGATCGCGCGCGAGCTCGAGCGGCAGCGGCGCGAGCGCGAGCAGCAGGAGCGCGCCGACCAGGCGAAGGCCGACGCGGTGAGCAAGGCGGTCAAGGACTACCTGGACCAGGAGCGGATCGCCGACACGATCCGCAAGGTCCTCAACCCCGGCGCGTCGAACGGGCCGAACGCCAGCGTCGACCTGAGCTGCCCCGGCGCGTGCACCGGCTCGGTGACCGTGAAGGCCGGGAAGGCGACGCTCGCCAAGGGCACGCTCCGCCCGCTCGGGCGGTCGAGCGCCGCGACGGCGAAGGGGACCTACGGCGTGCGCGCGAAGCTGAGGTTCGACCGCGCCGACCGCCGCGCCGCCAAGCGTGCGGGCAAGGTCACGCTCACCTTCGCCGTGCGCGTCGGCACCGGCGCGGTGCAGCGCGTCACGACGACGGTGAAGCTCGGCGGGAAGCGGCGCTAGACCGCGAGGTTGCGCTCGGCGATCGCCATGGCGGCGGCCAGCGGGTCGCCGCCCGCGGCGACGATCGAGCGGACGGTGTCGCCGATGGAGCGCACGCGCTGCTCGGCGACCGCCGCGTCGTAGCCGCCGTCCGCCAGCTCGACCGAGATGTTGATGATGCCGCCGGCGTTGGCGACGAAGTCCGGGACCCACAGGATCCCGCGCTCGGCCAGCGCCACCGCGTCGCCGTCGTTGGCGAGCTGGTTGTTCGCCGCGCCCGCGACCACCGGCGCGCGCAGCGCCGGGATCGTGTCCTCGTTGAGCACCGCCCCCAGCGCGCACGGCGCGTAGACGTCGACCTCGGCCAGCGCGGCGTCGCCGGGCGCCATCCACGTCGCCCCGAGCGCTTCGGCGGCGGGCCGCTTGGACGCGTCGATGTCGGCGGCGACGATCCGCGCGCCGGCGGCCGCGAGCTGCTCGGCGACGCGGAAGCCGACCGAGCCCATGCCGACGACGGCGACCGAGCGGCCGGCCATGTCGGCGGTGCCGAACCGGTGCTCGCACGCGACCTCGATCGCGGTCACGACGCCGAGCGCCGTCCACGGGCTCGGGTCGCCGGAGCCGCCGTGCTCGGGCGCGCGGCCCGTCACGTGCGCCGTCCGCTCGGCGATGACGTCCATGTCCGCGGTCGACGTGCCGACGTCCTCCGCCGTCACGTACGCGCCGTCCATCCGCTCGACCGCGTCGGCGAAGTCGCGCAGGACGTCCGCGCGGTCCGGCACCGGCTGGCCGGGGCGGAGCATGATGACGCCCTTGCCGCCGCCGAGCGGGAGCCCCGCGACGGCCGACTTGTAGGTCATCCCGCGTGACAGCCGCAGCGCGTCGCGGATCGCGGCGCGCGCGTCGTCGTAGCGCCACATGCGGCAGCCGCCGAGGCCGGGGCCGCGCACGGTGGAGTGCACGGCGACGATGCAGAAGACGCCGGATCGGCGCCCGCGGTGGACGAGGAGGTCCTCGTGCTCCAGGGTTGCGAGGTAGCGCTCGATGTTGGGGAAGGTAGAAGGTCAGTGCGACCGATCGACGAGACGACCATCCTGATCACCGGCGCGACCGACGGCCTGGGCCGCGGGGTCGCGCGCGAGCTGGCGCGCCGGGGCGCCGAGGTGCTCCTCCACGGGCGCTCGCAGGAGCGCCTGGACGAGACCGTGGCGGAGATCTGCGCGGAGACCCGCGACGCCCGCCTGCGGACCTTCCGCGCCGACTTCGCCGCGCTGGACGAGGTGCGGGCGCTGGCCGGCGAGGTCGAGGCGTCGGTGCCCGAGCTGCACGTGGTGATCAGCAACGCCGGCATCGGCTCCGGGATGCCGACCGGCCGTGAGCGCGCGGTGTCGCGCGACGGGCACGAGCTGCGGTTCGCGGTCAACCACCTGGCGGGCTTCCTGCTCACCCAAAGGCTCCTGCCGCTGCTGCGGCGCGGCGCGCCCGCGCGGATCGTCCACGTCGCGTCGCTCGGCCAGGCGCCGGTCGACTTCGACGACGTGATGCTCGAGCGCGCCTACGACGGCACCCGTGCGTACAGCCAGTCCAAGCTCGCGCAGATCACCGTCGGCTTCGAGCAGGCCGCGCGGCTGGACCCCGACCTCGCGACCGTGACGAGCCTGCACCCGTCGACGTACATGCCGACGAAGATGGTGCTGGAGGAGGTCGGCTCGGCGATCGACACGCTGGAGGCGGGCGTGAAGGCGACGGTGCGGCTGGCGGTCGCGCCGGAGCTGGAGGGCGTCACCGGCCGCTTCTTCGACCGTCAGCGCGAGGCGCGGCCGCACCCGCAGGCGCTCGACCGCGCGGCGCGGCGCCGGCTCTACG
>DATMVO010000165.1:0-5760 GCA_035563115.1 Solirubrobacteraceae bacterium | reverse complement strand
GCCGCGCGCCTGGGGCTGACGGCCGCGCTCGCGTCCCCGCTCGGCGACGACCCCGAGGGGCGGTTCGTGCGCGACGCGCTGGCCGCCGAGGGCGTGCAGGTCACCCCGCGCACGGCCGCCCGCCAGGCGGTCACCGCCGTGCTGCCGATCGACGGCGAGCGCGCGATGGTGACCTTCGACCCGGAGAACGAGGCCGCGCGCGAGGACGTGGAGCGGTTCGCGCCGCGCGCCGCCGTCGTGTCGGTCCCGCGCGCCGGGATCGTGCCGGACGGCGCCCGTCTCTACGCGACGATCGGTGACGCGGACGCGCGCGCGTACGCGGGGGAGCCTCTGCCGCACGAGGTGGAGCAGGCCCGCGCGCTGATCGTCAACGCGCGTGAGGCGCGGCTCCTGACGGGCTTCGACGACCCGGAGCGGGCGGCGCTGGCGCTGGCCGAGCGCGTGCCCCGGGCCGTCGTCACGCTCGGGCCGGGCGGTGCGGTCACCGCCGCCGGGACCGAGCTGGAGCGGGTCGCGGGGTTCGCCGTCGGCGACCCCGTCGACACCACGGGCGCGGGCGACCTGTTCACGGCCGCCTACGTCTGCAGCGATCTGTCCGGCGGCACGCCGGAGGAGTGCCTGCGCTGGGCCTGCCTGGCCGCAGGGCTGTCGGTACGCGTCCCCACCGCGGTGGCGGGTGCGCAGAGCAAGGAGCAGCTCGCCGCGGCGGGCATTCAGCACGGGCTGGCCGTCCCCGGATGGCTGACCCACGAGGAGGAGGACACAGGATGCAGCGAATGAGGTGGATGGGCTCGCTGGTCGCCATCGCGGCGACGGCGCTCGCCGTCGGTTGCGGGACGCCCGGCGAGGACAGCAGCGACGACAGCGCGGCGGAGCCCAAGCCGGCCGCGGCGGCCAAGCCGGACATCGCCAAGGCCGGCGACGTCACGCTGACCGTCTGGGACCAGGAGGTCCGCGGCGGCCCGGCGAAGCAGATCAAGGAGCTCAACAAGCAGTTCCAGGCCAAGTACCCGAACGTCAAGATCAAGCGGGTCGCGAAGTCCTTCGAGGACATCAACACCACGCTGAAGCTCGCCGTCTCCGGCCCGAAGGCGCCTGACGTCGTGCAGGCCAACCAGGGCCTCGGCGTCATGGGCCAGCTCGTCAAGGGCAAGCTCCTGCGCCCGGTCGACGACTACGCGAAGGTCTACGGCTGGGCCGACCGCTACCCGAGCGTCCTGCTCGACCTCAACAAGTTCGAGCAGAACGGCACCACGTTCGGCTCGGGCGAGCTCTACGGCCTCTCCCAGATGGGCGAGATCGTCGGCGTCTACTACAACAAGAAGAAGGTCGCGACGCCGCCGACGTCGATGGCGGAGTTCGAGGCCGCGCTCGCCAAGGCCAAGGCCGACGGCGACGTGCCGATCCAGTTCGGCAACCTCGACAAGTGGCCCGGCATCCACGAGTTCGAGACGGTGCTCGGCCAGACCGCCCCGAAGGAGGCCGTCCGCGACTTCGTCTTCCAGCGCAACGGCGCCTCGTTCGACACGCCGGAGTTCCAGGCCGCGGCCACCAAGCTGCAGGACTGGGTGAAGAACGACTACTTCACCAAGGACTTCAACGGCACGGGCTACGACCCGGCGTGGCAGCGGTTCGCCAAGGGCCGCGGCACGTTCCTCATCGCCGGCACCTGGCTGACCGGCGACCTGGCCGACCAGATGGGCGAGGACGTCGGCTTCTTCCCGATGCCGGGCGAGAACGCCGACCAGCCCGTCGCGCTCGGCGGCGAGAGCCTGCCGTTCGCGATCACGTCCAAGTCCAAGAACCCGGACGTGGCGGCCGCGTACATCGACTTCCTCACGGACGAGAACGCGGCGCAGGTCATCACCGAGACGAACAACCTCGCGGCGATGAAGTTCGACGTGCCGGAGGCCTCGAGCCCGCTGGCGCAGGACGTCGCGGCGGCCTGGAAGACGCTCGGCGAGACCGACGGGCTCATCCCGTACGCCGACTACACGACGCCGACCGCCGGCGACGACTTCGGCGGCGCGATCCAGCAGATGCTCGCCGGCAAGCTCTCGCCCACGGAGTTCACCTCCGAGGTGCAGGGCAAGGTCGAGTCGTCGAAGAGCAGCTGACCTGATGGCGACCCCGCCCGCCGCACTCGCCGAGACCCTTCCCGTCGCGCCCACGCGTGACGGGGAGGCGGGCCGGCGCACCGCCGACCGCCCGCCCGGCGAGCCGCGGCGGGTCGGGTACCTGTACCTGATCCCGGCGGTCCTGATCTTCGGGGCGTTCACGCTCGTCCCGCTGGGCCACGCCGTCTGGCTCTCGTTCTTCGAGTGGGACGGCGTCACCGCCGGCAAGTGGGTGGGGCTCGCCAACTACGGCGACGTCCTCTCCGACCCGGACCAGCGCACGGCGTTCGTGCACGCGCTGGTCCTCGTCGTCTTCTACGCGATGATCCCGGTGATCATCGGGCTGATCATCGCGGGCACGGTCGCCCGCACGCACGTGCGCGGCTTCACGTTCTTCCGCGTCGTGCTCTTCCTGCCGCAGGTGGTGGCGATGGTCGTCGTCGCCGTGATGTGGCGGATGATCTACGACCCCAACGACGGGCCGATCAACGAGGGCCTGCGGGCCATCGGGCTCGGCGGCCTGGCCAAGTCGTGGCTCGGCGACTTCGACGTGGCGCTCCCCGCCGTGGGCCTGATCGGCACCTGGGTCATGTACGGCCTGGCGATGGTGCTGCTCACCGCGGGCGTGCAGAAGATCCCGCGCTCGCTCTACGACGCCGCGCGCGTCGACGGCGCGAGCGCCTTCCGCGAGTTCTACGCGGTCACGCTCCCCGCGCTGCGCGGCGAGATCGCGGTGGCGCTGACGCTCTGCACGATCCAGGCGCTGCGCAACTTCGACCTCGTCTACATCACGACCAAGGGCGGGCCGGGCGACGCGACGTCGGTCCCCGCCTACCAGGTGTACGAGCGGGCCTTCACCACCGGCGCCGTCGGGTCGGCCGCCGCGACCGGCATCGTCCTCGCGCTGCTCATCTTCGCGCTGTCGACCGCCATCAACATGTTCGCCGAACGAGGGACCAGGCGATGACCAGCCGCCGCGAGCAGTCGCTCACCTACGCCGTGCTCGGCGTCTTCTCCCTGATCGCGCTGCTGCCGATCGTCGGCATCGTCTTCACCGCGCTCCAGGAGCCGGGCGGGGGCGCGTCGTTCGGCTCCTTCGACGGGCTGCACTTCGACAACTTCCGCCGCGCGTGGGAGGACGGGAGCTTCGGCCAGTACCTCAAGTCGAGCGCGATCGTCACCGGCTCGGTCGTCGTGATCTCGACGGTCGTGTCGATCCTCGCCGGCTACGCGTTCGGGATGATGCGCTTCCGCTTCTCCACGCCGCTCTTCTACCTCTTCCTCCTGGGCCTGATGGTCCCGATGGAGGCGATGATCGTCCCGCTCTACTACGACCTGCGGGACCTCGAGCTGACCGACACCTACTGGGCGCTGATCCTCCCGCAGGCGGGCACGTCGATCGCGTTCGGGACGTTCTGGATGCGGGCGTTCTTCCGCTCGGTCCCGCCGTCGCTGGTGGAGGCCGCGCGGATCGACGGCGCGTCGAGCTGGTTCACGCTCTGGCGCGTCCTGCTGCCGCTCGCCAAGCCGGCCGTCCTGACGATGGTCGTGCTGCTGTTCATGTGGACGTGGAACGAGTTCCTGCTGGCGCTCGTGATGGTCTCGGACGAGAGCCTGCGGACGGCGCCGCTGGGCCTCAGCTTCTTCCTGGGCCGCAACTCGTCCGACCTGACCCTGCTCGCCGCCGGCGCCGTCATCGTCGCGCTGCCGGTGGTCGTCCTGTACGTGTTCCTCCAGCGCCATTTCATCCGGGGCATGGTCTCCGGAGCCGTGAAGGGGTAGTCCGATGGCTGCAGTCCGCTTCTCCGACGTCCGCAAGTCCTACGGCGACCTCGAGGTCGTCCACGGGCTCGACCTGGACATCGCCGACGGCGAGTTCATGGTCCTCGTCGGCCCCTCCGGCTCGGGCAAGACCACCGCGTTGCGGATGCTCGCCGGCCTGGAGTCGATCACCGCCGGCGAGGTGCGCATCGGCGACCGCGTCGTGAACACGATGGCGCCGCGTGAGCGGGACATCGCGATGGTCTTCCAGGACTACGCGCTGTACCCGCAGATGACGGTGTTCGAGAACCTCGCGTTCGGCCTGCGCCGGCGCAAGACGCCGAAGGACGAGATCGACAAGCGCGTCCGCTCGGCCGCCGCGTCGCTCGACCTCGAGAAGTACCTCGAGCGCAAGCCCGGCCAGCTCTCGGGCGGTCAGGCGCAGCGCGTGGCGCTCGGCCGGGCGCTCGTGCGCGACCCGCAGGTTTTCCTCATGGACGAGCCGCTGTCGAACCTCGACGCGAAGCTGCGCACGCAGACGCGCGGCGAGATCAAGCGGCTCCAGCAGGAGGTGCGCACGACCACGGTCTACGTGACGCACGACCAGGTCGAGGCGATGACGATGGGCGACCGCATCGCGGTGATGAACGAGGGGCGGCTGGAGCAGGTCGGCACGCCCGAGGAGCTCTACGAGCACCCGGCCAACGTCTTCGTCGGCGGCTTCATCGGCAGCCCGGCGATGACGTTCTTCGACGCGGACGCTGCGGCGGCGGACGGCGGCGGGACGGTGCTGCGCGCGGAGGGGATCGACCTGACCGTGCGCGGCGTGGACGGCCTGCCGGGGCGCGTGACGGTCGGCATCCGGCCCGAGTGCGCGCGGCTCTACGACCCGTCCGAGTCGCGGATGTCCGGCCCGGTCGCGGGCGAGGTGACGTTCGTGGAGGCGCTGGGGCGCGAGACGTTCGTCGGCGTGCAGGTCGGCGCCTCGAACGTCGTCGTCCACCACGAGGGCCGCGCGGCGCTGCTGCCGGGCGACCGCGTGGAGTTCGGCGTGCTGCCGGGCGCGCTGCGGTTCTTCGACGCGGAGACCGGCACCGCGATCCGCACCCGCGTGGTGGCGTCGTGAGCGGGGCCGCCGAGGTCCTGCGCGAGGAGATCCTCTCCCAGCCGGACGCCTGGCGGACGCTGCCGGGGCGGTCGGAGGAGGTCGCGGAGGTGGCGCGCGCGCTGAGCGGGCTCGGCTCGCCGCTCGTCCGCATCGCCGCGCACGGGACCTCCGACCACGCCGGGATCTACGCGACGTACCTCCTGCGCGCGCTGTGCGGGTGGACGGTCGTGCGCGACTCGATGTCGCTGCCGCTCTACTACGGCGTGCGCGCCGCGGCGCCGGGTGAGCTGGCGATCGGGATCTCGCAGTCCGGTGAGACGCCCGACGTCGTGGCCTGGCTGGCGCGGGCGCGCGAGGGCGGCGCGACGACGCTGGCGATCACCAACGGCGACGGCTCGTCGCTGGCGCGCGGCGCCGACCACGTGCTGCCGCTCGGCGTCGGGCCGGAGCGGTCGATCGCGGCGACGAAGACGTACACGGGCACGCTCGGCGTGATCGCGCTGCTGGCCGGCCATCTCGCCGGGCGCGGGGCGGAGATGGCCCACGCGCTGGCCGGCGCCGCCGACTTCGCCGAGTCCGCCCTCCCAGCGTTGGCCGCGGAGGCCGACGCCGTCGCGCACGCGGTGGCCGAGTCCGGCCGGATGTACCTCGTCGCCCGCGGCATCGAGCTCGCGACGGTCAACGAGGTCGCGCTCAAGCTCACCGAGATCAGCTACCTGGGCGCGAAGGCGATGAGCGCCACGTCGATGGCCCACGGGCCGGTCGCCGCGCTCG
>DATMVO010000164.1:0-34725 GCA_035563115.1 Solirubrobacteraceae bacterium | reverse complement strand
GGGTGCGACGCCGTCGTCTCCGCGGTGGGCGGCGCCAAGGCCGGCGCCCCGCGTGTCGTCGTCGACGCAGCGCCCGCGCTGATCGAGGGTCTGCGCCAGGCGAACGTGACGCGTCTGCTGGTCGTCGGCGGCGCGGGCGGCCTGCGCGCGCCGGAGGGCGGACGCGTCGTCGACCGCCCGAGCTTCCGGGAGGACTGGAAGCCCGCGGCGCTCGCCCAGATCGACGCGCTCGAGACCCTCCGCCGCGACGGCGGCGAGCTGGACTGGACCTTCGTCGCCCCGGCGGACGTGATCGAGCCGGGGGAGCGGACCGGGCGCTACGGCACGAGCACGGACGACCTCGTGGTCGACGCGCACGGCGAGAGCTTCATCTCCGCCGAGGACTACGCCGTCGCCCTCGTGGACGAGCTCGAGCGGCCCCGCGCGCTCCGGGAGCGGCTCGCGGTCGGGCCCGCACGCGGCTGACGCGCGGGCGCGCGCGTTGCCTTGACGGTCGATCACCGACCGACTACGTTTCAAGAATCGAACGCCTGAGTTCGATATCCGGCCAGGCGATGAAGGAGATGCAGGTGCAGGTGCGCGTCAGGAAGATGGGTCACGTCGGGATCACCGTGAAGGATCTCGACCGCTCCGTCGCCTTCTACACAGAGGTGCTCGGCCTTCGGCTGACCGAGCGGTTCCAGTACCCCGTCGACGAGGTCGGCCACGGTGTGACGGTCGCTGCCGGCGCGTTCGTGCGCGTCGACACGACCCACCACTGCATCTCGATCTTCCAGCTCAAGGACGGCGTGATCGCGGCTGGCGCGCCCGAGGCCACGGAGCCGTCGATCGGGCTCCACCACCTGGCGTTCGAGCTGGCCACCCCCGGCGAGCTGCTGACGCTGCTGCGCGAGATGCGCGGCGCGGGCGTGCCCATCGTCAACTGCCGCAAGGGCGGCCCGGGCAACCAACCGCGCTTCTACGCGCGGGACCCGGACGGCCACCTGCTCGAGTTCTACTGGGGCATCGACCAGATCGGGTGGACCGGGCTGCCGCGCCCGTACGAGCCGATCACGGAGATCGACCTGAACGAGTTCGACTTCGAGGCGTACCTCGAGCAGCGCGAGGAGCACGCGCGGGCCGCTCGAGAGGCCGTCGACGGCGAGCTGCGACCCGTCGAACCGGCCTGACCGTGACCGGTCCCAGCCTTCCGCGCCAGGCGCTCTACGTCGACGGGGAGTGGCGCGCCGCGTCCGGCGACGCGACGTTCGCGGTCGTCAACCCCGCGACGGAGGCGGTCATCACCGACCTGTCGCGTGCGTCGGAGGCCGACGTCGACGCCGCGGTCGCCGCGGCGCGGCGCGCGTTCGACGGCGGCCCGTGGTCGCGCCTGTCGGGCGCCGATCGCGGCCGGCTGCTGAACCGCGTGGCCGACCTCATCGAACGCGACGTCGAGCGGCTCGCGGCGCTCGAGGCGCTCGACGTCGGCAAGCCCGTCGGGGACGCGCGCGAGATCGACATCCCGCTCGCGGCAGAGACGTTCCGCCACTTCGCCGGCTGGGCCGACAAGGTGCAGGGCACCACCGTCCCGGTCCCGGACTTCTTCGGCCGGCCGCGCTTCTCGTACACGCTGCGCGAGCCCGTCGGCGTCGTCGGCGCGATCACGCCGTGGAACGCGCCGACGATGATCGCGTCGTGGAAGATCGCGCCCGCGCTGGCGGTCGGCTGCACGGTCGTCATCAAGCCGCCGGAGGACGCGTCGCTCACGACGCTGGCGCTCGCGGAGCTGATGGAGGAGGCCGGCGTCCCAGCCGGCGCGTTCAACGTCGTCACGGGTCTGGGCGCCGAGGCGGGCGCGCAGCTCGTGCGGCACCCGGGCGTCGACAAGCTCTCGTTCACGGGCAGCCCGCAGGTCGGCGCGGAGATCGCGCGCGAGGCGGGAACCGCGTTCAAGCGCGTCACCCTGGAGCTCGGCGGCAAGTCCCCGCAGATCATCCTGCCGGACGCCGACATCGAGGCGCTCCTGCCGGTCGCCGCCGCGTCGCTGTTCGCCAACCAGGGCGAGATCTGCGCCGCGGCGACGCGCGTGCTCGTGCACGACGACGTCCGCGAGCAGGTCGTCGCCGGGCTCGTCGAGCAGGCACGCGGCGTGAAGGTCGGCGATCCGTTCGCGTCCGACACCACGATGGGCGCGCTCATCAACGAGCGCCAGCTCGACCGCGTGCTGGGCTACATCGACGTCGGCCGCGAGGAGGGCGCGGAGCTGCTCACCGGCGGCGGCCGTGCCGGCTCGCCGGGCTACTTCGTCGAGCCGACGCTCTTCGCCGGGCGCAACGACCACGTCATCGCGCGGGAGGAGATCTTCGGCCCGGTCGGGACCGTGATCGGCTTCAGCGACGTCGACGAGGCGATCCGCCTGGCCAACGACAGCACGTACGGCCTCGCCGCCGTCGTCTGGACGCGCGACCTGTCGGTCGCCCACACCGCCGCGCGCGCCCTGCGCGCCGGCGCGGTGTGGATCAACGGCTGGGGCGCCCCGGATCCCCGGCTGCCGTGGGGTGGGACGAAGACCAGCGGGATCGGGCGCGAGCTCGGCCTGGCCGGCATCCACGGCAGCACGGAGGAGAAGGTCGTCTCCGTGATCCTCTGATCACCACCATCCAAGGACATCGAACCCCATGAGACTCGCCACCTACCTCCAGGCCGGCCAGGAACGGCTCGGCGCCGTCGACGGCAACGGCTACGTCGACCTCAACCGCGCCTACGCCGCGCTGCGCCGCAGCCAGGGCGCCGACGCCGGCCAGGCCGCGGCGGAAGCGGATGCGCTCGTCCCCGCCGACGTGCTCCGGTTCCTCGCCCTCGGCGCCCCGGCCGTCGATGCGGCACGCGCCGCGGTCGCGCACGTGTCCGGGATCGACGTCGACGCCGCGCGGGCGGACCTGCTCGCCGTCGCCGCGCGCGAGGTCACGCTCCTCCCGCCGGTCCCCCGCCCGCCGAAGATCATCTGCGTCGCGCGCAACTACGCCGAGCACGCGAGGGAGGCCGGGCTCGAGATCTCGCCGATCCCGATCGTCTTCGCCCGCTTCGCCGAGACGCTCGTCGCCGACGGCGGTGCGGTCGTCCGTCCCACCGTCTCCGAGCAGCTGGACTGGGAGGGCGAGCTGGCGATCGTCATCGGCAAGGGCGGCCGCCACATCCAGCGCGAGGAGGCGATGGACCACGTCGCCGGCTACTCGATCTTCAACGACGTCACGGTGCGCGACTTCCAGTTCCGCGTCACGCAGTACACCTCGGGCAAGAACTTCAGCGCGTCCGGCCCGTTCGGACCGCACCTCGTGCTGGCGGACGAGGTCGCCGACCCGCACGCGCTGGAGATCCGCACCGAGGTCGGCGGCGTCCTCAAGCAGACCGGCAACACCAGCGACATGATCTACGACATCCCCACGATCATCGAGCACATCAGCGAGTGGATCACGCTCGAGCCGGGGGACGTCATCCCGACGGGCACGCCCGCGGGCGTCGGCTTCAAGCGCAACCCGCCGGAGTTCCTGCGCGCGGGCGACACCGTCAGCGTGACGGTCGAGGGCCTGGGGACGCTGACGAACCCCGTCGTCGCCGAGGCGGAGACGGCGGCATGAGCGACGAGCTCTTCGAGAAGGGCCTGCAGATCCGCAAGGACGTGGTCGGCGCCGAGTACGTCGAGCGCTCCCTCGCGCAGGCCGACGACTTCTCCCGCGACTTCCAGCGGCTGGTCACCGAGTACTGCTGGGGCGCCGGCTGGGGTCGCGAGGCGCTGACGCGCCGCGACCGCTCGCTGCTCAACCTGGCGATGATCGGGATCCTCGGCCGCAACGCCGAGTTCAAGCTGCACCTGCGCGGCGCGCTGCGCAACGGGTGCACCAAGGACGAGATCCAGGACACGCTCATCCAGATGGCGATCTACGCCGGCATCCCCGCCGGGGTCGAGGCCTTCCGCCTCGCCAAGGAGGTCTTCGCGGAGGTCGAGGCGGAGGGCGCCGAGGGCTAGGTCGTGCGCAGCGCGCGGGCGACGCGCGCTGACGCCTGCAGCATCGTCTCGGTGTGCTCGTGCAGTCCCGCGGCACGGGACACCGGGACGAGCATCGCCATGCTGGCGACGGCGAAGCCGGACGGGTCCAGCACCGGGACGGCCAGGCCGTGCACGCCGTTCTGGAGCTCGTCGTGCGAGAGCGCGTAGCCGAGCTCGCGCACCTGCTGGAGCGTCTCCTCGGATGCCGTGTGGCGGCGGCGGACGCGGTCGATCAGGGCGGTGTCGGAGAACGCGAGGATCGCGCGTCCGCTCGCGCCCGCGGCGAGCGGGTGGCGGGAGCCGATCTCGTGCTCGACGCGCACGATGTGCCGGTCCGGCACCGCCTGCTCGAGGACCACCGCCTGCTCGCCGTCGGGCACGTGGAGGACGAGCGTCTCGCCGACCTTGTCGGCCACCGCGCGCATGACCTGGCGCCCCGTCGAGCGGAGGGCCGGCTGGACCCGGTCGGCGATGCTGACGAGCACCGCGCCCGGGACGTAGCCGTCCGCGCTGCGCGCGACGAACCCGCGGAGGTGGAGCGTCGACAGGAGCCGGTGCACGACCGTCCGGTTCATGCCGAGCGTGCTGGCCAGCTCGGCCGGGGTCAGCGGGCCGCGCTCGGCGACCGCGAGCAGCACGGTGAGGGCCTGATCCGCCGTCTTGGAGATCTCAGGCACGTGACCGTCGCCTGCTCGGGTGGAACACCATGGCGGGCAACCTTAGTCTTCTGGCCCGATATGCGAAAGGGGATGTTCGTTTACCGCGCGCTATGCCGGGACGCCGTAGAGCGCGCGGGACAGCCCCGCGGCGGCGTCGAGCAGCGCGCTCGCGTGATCGGTGAGGTTGTTCGCCCGGTTGACCGGGACGAGGATCGCGAGGCTGGCGACGGCGACGGTGTCGGCGTCGAGCACCGGGACCGCGAGGCCGTGCACGCCCTGCTGCAGCTCGTCGTGCGAGAGCGCGTATCCGAGCTGGCGCACCCCCTCGAGCTGCCGGGCGAGGCCGTCGGCGTGCTCGGTCCGCTTCAGGACCCGCTTCGCCGCCGTGTCCGTCGCGAACGCGAGCAGCGCGCGGCCGCTCGCCGCGACCGGCATGGGGTGGCGGGAGCCGATCTCGTGCTGGACGCGTACGACGTTGCGGTCGGACACGACCTGGTCGAGCACGAGCGCGTCGTCGCCGTCCGGGACGTGCAGCACGACCGTCTCGCCGGTCTCGCCCGCGAGCACGCGCATGGTCTCCCGCGCGCGCGTGCGAAGCTCGGGCTGCACGTGGTCGGCGATGCGGACGAGCATCGCGCCGGGCACGTACCCGTCGCTCTGGCGGGTGATGAAGCCGCGCGAGTGCAGGGTGGAGAGCAGCCGGTGGGCGACGGTGCGGTTCATGCCCAGGGAACGGGCGACCATCGCGGGGGTCATCGGGCCGTGCTCGCTGACCTCGAGCAGGACGGTCAGCGCCTGGTCGGCGGTCTTCGAGATCTCGGCCACGCGCAGACCATACCCGCGTGTTCAGACGGGGGGCGTCGCGCGGCTAGGGAAGCTGCACGAACAGCCGCCCGTCGGGCTCCGCCCGGACGGGGAGGAGGTCGAGCGGCACCTCGGCCGGCTCCAGCTGCACCGAGCCGTCGGCCAGGCTGAACTCGGCGCCGTGGCAGTTGCAGATGAGCACGCCGTCGTCCGCGGCGATCTCGCCGTGCTCGGTGAACGGGCACTCGGCGTGCGTGCACGTGTCGGCGAAGACCCGCCAGCCGCCGTCGTGGAGCACGGCCACGAGCGCGCGCCCCTCCACCACCGCGCCGACGAGCGTGTCGGGCTCCGGCGATCCCGCGAGCTCGAGCTCGTACCAGCCTGGCTCCATCTCAGCATCCCTCTCGACGGCGTGTCCCAAGTTCTTCACCTAACGGTCCGAATATCGTGGCACATCGTTCGTTTTTTGGGTACCATCGGCGCCGCAAGCCCCGCGGGACGGTCCGCGGGCGGGGACAAGGGAAGATCAGATGGGCGGAGCGGTACCGGGTCAGGTGCACGTCGGCCTCCAGGGCGTGTCCAAGCGCTACGGAGGAGTCCACGCGGTCCGGGACGTGAGCCTGGAGATCGTCCGCGGGACGGTCCACGCGCTGGTCGGCGAGAACGGCGCCGGCAAGTCGACGATCAGCAAGATGATCGCGGGGGTCACGGCGCCCTCGAGCGGCACGCTCACCGTCGCCGGCAGCGAGGTCGAGTTCGCCTCGCCGCGGCAAGCGCTCGCCAGCGGCATCGCGATGATCGACCAGGAGCTGGCCATGGTGCCCGGCCGGTCGGTCATCGACAACGTCTTCCTGGGCGTGGAGTCGGCGCGCGGCGGGGTCCTGCGGACGCGCGAGCAGCGCGCGCGGTTCGACGAGCTGATCCAGCGGACGGGGTTCGACCTCGACGGCGACGCTCAGGTGCGGACGCTCCGCGTGGCGGCGCAGCAGCAGGTCGAGATCCTGCGCGCGATCGCCCGCGAGGCGGAGTTCCTGATCATGGACGAGCCCACCGCGCCGCTGACGCAGGTGGAGTCCGACCAGCTCTACGAGATCATCGCCGCGCTCCGCGACGGCGGCACGACGATCCTCTACATCTCGCACTTCCTCGACGAGGTGCTGCAGATCTCCGACACCGTCACGGTGATGCGGGACGGGCAGCACGTCTCGACGACGGCGGCGGCGGACGAGACCGAGGCGTCGCTCGTCCGCGGGATGCTCGGCCGCGCGCTGGAGCTGAACTTCCCCGAGCCGCAGCGGTGCGCGCCCGACGCGGTGCCGATCCTCGAGGTCTCGGGGCTCTGCGCCGCCGGCCGGGTCGCGGACGTGACCTTCGACCTGCGCCCCGGCGAGATCGTCGGGATGGCCGGCCTGATCGGCAGCGGTCGCACCGAGGTGCTGCGCGCGATCTGCGGCGCGGACCCACGCGACGAGGGCGAGGTGCGCTTCGCCGGCAAGCCCGTCAGCTGGCGCTCGCCCCGTGCGGCGATCGCCGACGGGCTCGTGCTGCTGCCCGAGAGCCGCAAGGAGGACGGCCTGGTCATGATGCGCTCGATCGCGGAGAACGCGGTGATGGCGCAGCTCGACCGCGTCAGCCGGTTCGGCATCGTGCGCCCCGACCGCCAGCGCGCGGAGGTCACGCGGCTGATGGAGGACCTCGACGTCCGCGCGAGCAGCCAGGACGCGCCGGTCAGCAGCCTCTCGGGCGGCAACCAGCAGAAGGTGCTCTTCGCGAAGTGCCTCATGGGCGAGCCGAAGGTGCTGCTGATCGACGAGCCGACGCGCGGCGTCGACGTCGGCGCCAAGCGCGCGATCTACGAGCTCATCGTCGGCCTCGCGGCGAAGGGGATGGCGATCGTCGTCGTCTCCAGCGAGCTCGAGGAGGTGCTCGGGCTGGCGCACCGCGTGCTCGTGATGCGCCGCGGCCGCATGGTCGCCGAGCTGGACGCCTCAGAGGCCGACGAGGAGACCGTCCTCGCCCACGCCTTCGGGACCGCCGTCGCGGCGTGACCCGCTCCCACCACCCCGTCGAACGAACCAGAAGGACCGTCTCCCGATGACCGCCCACCCCGTCTCGCCGACCACGGATCCGCCGACCCCAGCGCGACCCAGCGCCCGCGGACTGAGGATGTCGACGCTCCGCGACTACGGCATCGTCGTCTTCTTCCTCGCGCTCTTCGTCGGGCTCTCGCTCGGGACCGACACCTTCCTGACGAGCTCGAACCTCAAGAACGTCGTCGACGGCGCGGTGGCGATGGGGCTCCTCGCGTGCGCGGGCACGCTGGTCATCATCGCGGGCGGCTTCGACCTCTCGGCCGGGGCCATCTTCGCCGTGTCGGCGATCATCGGCGTCGAGGTCAGCAACTCCGTGTCGCCCGTCGCCGGCATCGCCGTCGGCATCCTCGTCGGCTGCGTGCTCGGCCTGATCAACGGCCTGCTCTGCACGGTCGGCCGCATCAACCACTTCGTCGGCACGCTCGGCACCTCGATCGCCTACGGCGGCATGGCGACCGCGATCAGCGGCTCCGGACTGCTGCTCATCGAGGACCCGTCGTTCGCGAACGTCGCCAACACCCAGGTGCTCGGCTTCAACCTGTCGACCTGGATCCTCGTGGCGGTCGCGCTCTTCTGCGCGTTCCTGCTCAACCGGACGACGTTCGGGCGGCACACGTTCGGCACCGGCGGCAACCTCGTGGCGGCGCGGCTGTCCGGCGTCCCGGTCAACCGCACGCTGATCGCGACCTACGTGCTCTCGGGCGGCGTCGCCGCGACCGCCGGCCTTATCGTCGCCGCGCGCAGCCTCTCGGTGAGCGCGACCACCGGCGCGAACATCGTCTTCGACGCGCTGGCCGCGATCCTGATCGGCGGCAACAGCGTGCTCGGCGGCGAGGGCGCGATCTGGCGGACGATCATCGGCGTCTTCATCCTCGCCTTGATCTCGAACGGGTTCAACCTGCTCGGGGTCGACCCGCTCTACCAGCAGATCGTCAACGGCACGATCATCCTCGTGGCCGTCGGCGCGGACGCCTGGGTGCGCCGCACCCACACGTAGACGCGCGAGCGCCGCGAGCCCGACGGCCCGCGGCGCTCGTGTCGTCTCTCAGCCGATGTGGCCGGTGTAGCCGGCGATCTTGTTGCCGAGATCCATGAGCTTGGACGGCTTGCCGGTACGCGCCTCGGCGTGGTCGCCGGCGGCGCGCATCTTGCCGATGGCGGCGGAGCCGACGAAGCGCAGGGGCTCGGGCTCCCAACGGCGCGCCGGCGGGCCGACGAACGGCAGCCGCGTCAGCTCGGTGTCCCGGCCGAGGATGAGGTCGGCAACGGTGCGGCCGGCCAGGTTCGAGGTGGAGACGCCCTCACCGACGTAGCCGCCGGCCCAGGCGATCCCGGTCTTGCGGTTGAGGCCGACGCCCGGCGCCCAGTTGCGCGGCGCGCCGAAGACGCCCTGCCACGAGTGGTCGATGCGGACGTCCCTCAGGGCGGGGAACAGCTTGACCAGCTCGCTGCGGTACATCTCGGCCACGTGCGCCGGCGCGACCGCGTCGGGGCTCGGCCTGGAGCCGTAGAGGTACGGGATCCGGTTGTCGTCGCCGCCGATGGTGATGCGGTGGTCGGCGGTGTGCTGGAGATGCAGGAACGGGTGCTCGGCGAGCAGCGCCTCGCGCCCGTGCCAGCCGATCTGCTCGAACGTCGCCTCGTCGAGCGGCTCGGTGACCAGCATCGAGGTGTGCACCGGGACGATGTACCGCTTGTGGGTCTCGAGGCTCTCCGTGTACGCCTCGGTCGCGCGGACGACGATCTTCGCACGGACCTCGTGGCCGCTCTGCGTGCGAGCCCGGCCGGCCTCGATCGCGGTGACCCGCGTGCCCTCGTGGATGACGCCGCCGTGGCGCTCGACCGCGTCCGCCAGGCCGCGGACCAGCGCACCCGCGTGGATCGACGCGCAGTGCGCGTTGTAGCGGGCGCCCAGCGCGCCGTCGACGTTGATGCGGGCCAGCACCTCGTCGGCCGAGAGGAAGCGGGTGTCCTCGTCCGTCAGGCCCCACGCGCGATCCTCCTCGACCGACGCGCGGAAGCGCTCGGCCTCGAGCGGGGTCCGGGCGACCATCACGACGCCGTTGCGCGAGTACGAGCAGTCGATGCCCTCACGCTCGACGGCGGCGCCGATCTCGCGCACGGCGCCCTGGACGGCGCGCTCCATCGCGATCGCCCCCTCGCGCCCTCCGCGCTTGGACCAGTACGCGCGCGAGCCGTTGAACTGCGCGATGACCGCGCCGCCGTTGCGGCCCGACGCGCCGTAGCCGGCGACCTCGGCGTCGAGCAGCACGACGCACAGCGACGGATCCTCGCGCAGGAGCGCGTAGGCCGTCCACAGGCCGGTGTAGCCGGCGCCGACGATGCAGACGTCGGCTTCGGTCGACTGCTCCAGCGCGGGCCGCGGCACCAACGGCCGTCCGCTGCCGTAGAGCTGCTTGAACCAATGCGAGATCGCGCCCGGGTCGCGGACAGCGACGCTGCTCGATGTTGTCACGCAGACACCTTTCGTTCGTATATCGATCTACTGCGACCGATAATCAGCCACCATAGGGCGGCGCACCGCATCCCGCAACCGACCCGGCGCGGGAGCGGACCTCGGCGACGGTCGGTCAGCCGAGCAGCGGTGCGTTGCCCGTGACCTCGAGGCCGTAGCCCTCGAGGCCCACGAGCGGGCGCGCGCGGTCGGTCAGCACGCGGATGCGCGTGATGCCGAGGTCGGCGAGCACCTGCGCGCCGACGCCGAAGTCGCGGATCTGCGCGTCCGGGTCGCGCTCGGCGTGGTGCAGGTGCCCGGCGTGCGCGAGGTGGACGATCACGCCGCTGCCGGCCTCGGCGATCGCGGCCTCCGCGGCGTCGAGCCGTGCGCGGCACTGGCAGCGCCTGCTGCGGAAGACGTCGCCCTCCCAGCAGGCGAGGTGGATGTAGACGAGCACGTCGTCGTCGATCTCGCCGCGCACGAGCGCCATGTGCTCGGCGTTGTCGAGCGCCCCCAGGTAGCCGAAGGCGGTGTACTGCCCGCGCTGGGTCGCCAGCGAGGTCGAGACCACCCGGCGCACGAGCGGCTCGATCCGGCGGCGGTGGGCGATGATCTCGGCGATGGTGATGGCGGCCACCCCCTCGCGCTCGGCGAACCGGGCGAGCTCGTCGCCGCCCAGCTCCGTGCCGTCCTCGGCCAGCATCTCGCCGAGGAGCGCGGCGGGGCCGAGGTCGGCCGAGCGGACGAGGTCGATCGCGGCCTCGGTGTAGCCGGCGCGCTCAAGCACCCCGCCGGGCCGCGACCGCAGCGGGAGGACGTTGCCGCCGAAGCGGATGTCCTTGCTCCGGGAGCCCGGGTCGGTCGCGACGCGGATGGTCTGCGCGCGCTCGGCGAAGCTGACGCCGGTCGTGACGCCGTCGCGCGCCTTGATCGTGGCGGTCAGCGGCGCGTGGACGAGCTCGTCGTCGCGCGCAGCGGTGAGATGGAGGCCGAGCTGCTCGCACTTCTCGTCGGTCAGCGCCAGGTACGACCAACCGCCGGTGAGCCGGGAGAACCGCAGCAGCGTCTCGGCGTCCGCGTGGTCGGCGGCCATGACCGCCATCCCGAGGCCGCCCACGTCGCCGTCGCCGTCGAGGACGAGCACCGGCTCACGCGCTCTGAGCGCGGCGATCGCGCGGTCGATGGGCTTGGCCGCTGCCGTCGTCTCCATGGTGCTCCTCGAGCCTTTCCGTCAATCGGTCCGGTCTGACCGACTATCGGGAGAGTAGACGATCGGCGGCGCGCGATCGCGCCCGGGACCTCCCCTCCACTATGTTCCCGGCGCGTGAGCGGCCCCGACCCGATGTCCGATGGCGTGCCGGTCCCCGCGGCGGCGACGGACGTCGCCGCCAACGTCAGGTCCCACCGCGCGCGGCAGGGCATCAGCCTCGGCCAGCTCGCGGCGCGTGCGGGGATGTCGAAGGGCACGCTCTCCAAGCTCGAGGCCGGCGACGCCAACCCGACGCTCGACACGCTGGTCGCGCTCGCGGGCGCGCTGCACGTCCCGCTGCCGGAGCTGTTCAGCCCGCCCCGGGCGGGGATCACCGTCGTCCGTGCCGACGAGGGGATGCAGCTGGACGAGTCGGACGTCGGGGCGCGGCTCGTCCACGTGCTCGTCCGCGGAGAGCTGATGGTCGAGGTGCACGACCTCACGGTGCCGGGCGGGCACGCGGACGTGTCGGCGACGCACGGCCGTGGCTCGTGGGAGCACGTGGTCGTCCTGTCCGGCCGCGTGCTCGCCGGGCCGATCGACCAGCTCGCGGAGCTCGGGCCGGGCGACTACGCCGTCTACCCCGCCGACCGCCCTCACCGGTGGGAGGGCCTCGGGCCGGAGCCGGCGCGGCTCTGGATCTTCCTCACGGCCGTGGAGGTCGCGCAGCGTTGACGCCTCGCGCCGCACGTAGGTAACGTATCGAACGATCGTTTCCTGTGCTGAACGGAGAGGCCATGTCGACCGCCGCCTGGATCGAAGCCGTCACCCCCGACGACCTCGATCGCGACCCGTACCCGACGTGGGCGCGACTGCGGGCGGAGGCGCCGGTCTGCTGGGTGCCGTGGGCGGACCTCTGGTTCGTCACGCGATGGGAGGACTGCCTGGCGGTGGGAGCGGACGCGGAGGCGTTCCGCGGGGCGAAGGACCATCCGACGCTCGAGCGCGTCTTCGGCGCGCCCAACGTCCTCACCGCGGTCGACCCCGAGCACCGCGACCTGCGCGACGCGGTCGACCCGCTGCTGCGCCCGCGCGCCGTGAACGGCTACATCGACGACCTCGCGCGGCCGATCGTCCGGCGCCACGTCGACGCGCTGCGGGGCCGCGGGGCCGGGGAGCTGATGGGGGACTTCTTCGAACCGGTCAGCGTCGAGGCGCTGGGCGAGCTGCTCGGGCTCGGGGTCGACGCCGCGACGCTACGGCAGTGGTTCCACGGGCTGAACGTCGGCGTCGCGAACGTCGAGAGCGACCCCGCGAAGTTCGCGACGGCCGACGCGATCACCGCCGCGATCGAGGAGCGGCTCGACCCGCTGCTCGAGCGCCTGGCGCGGGAGCCGGACGGCAGCATGCTCTCGCACATGCTGCACGGCGGCCGGGACGGCGAGCCACGCCCTGCCTCCCTCGTCCTTCCCTCGCTCAAGGTCATCCTGCTCGGCGGGATGCAGGAGCCCGGGCACGCCGCCGGCTCGACGCTGCTCGGCCTGCTCACGCGCCCGGAGCAGCTGGCGCGGGTGGCGGCCGACCCGAAGCTCGTCGCCACCGCGGTCACCGAGGGCCTGCGGTGGATCGCGCCGATCGGCGCGGTCGAACGGCAGGCCACGCGCGATGTCGTCATCGCCGGGCAGGAGATCGCGGCCGGGGACATCGTCGAGGTGATC
This sequence comes from Solirubrobacteraceae bacterium, assembly GCA_035563115.1. Taxonomy (GTDB): domain Bacteria; phylum Actinomycetota; class Thermoleophilia; order Solirubrobacterales; family Solirubrobacteraceae; genus CADCVT01. Next base: position 21,777 of record DATMVO010000164.1, on the reverse strand, counting down.
CTGGCGTCGGCCAACCGCGACGAGCGGCGCTACGAGCGCCCGGACGAGTACGACATCGACCGGCCGCGGCAGTCGCACATGGCGTTCGGCAACGGCGACCACTTCTGCTCCGGCCACTTCTTCTCCCGCCAGCTCGAGCGGATCGCGCTCGAGGAGCTGCTCGCGGCGCTCCCCGGTCTGCGTCAGGACCCGGCCCGCGAACCGGTCGTCCGGGGCTGGGCCTTCCGCGCCCCCAAGCAGCTGTTCGCGACCTGGGACGCTTGAGTCGCGCACCGGCCGCAGGCGCCGCGCGCGCACGCGCGCGTGCGAGTTGCTCACGTGGCGCGGTCGAGCCCGAGCGCGAGCTTCGCGGTGAGCTGCGACTCGGCGACCTCCTGCGGGGTCGGCCCGGTGCGGGCGAGCCGGCGCAGGTCGAGCGAGGCGAGCATCCCCAGCGCGGCGGGGAGGCCCACCTGGAGGATCCGGTAGGCGAAGACGGCGGCGGTGGCGGCGCTGAGCGACGTGCCGCAGAGGACGAACATGGCGACCAGGCCGCCTTCGGTTCCGCCGACGCCACCCGGGGACGGGATCATGGCGCCGGCCTGGCCGACGGTGTAGGCCAGAACGAAGGCGGCGAGCGGCGGGAAGTCGCCGCCGAGCGCGTGCGCGACCGCGGCGAGCGCGGCGATGTCGAACGCGAGGTAGCCGATCGCGCCGCCGATGAGCAGCGCGTCGCGGCGGCGCAGGAGCGCGATGGTGACCTGCGCGCCTTCCCGCACCGACGCACCGAGGCGCGCGACGAGGGTCGCGAGCCGGTTGGCGCGGGTCGTGCCCGAGGCGGGCATGCGAGCGACGAAGACGAGCGCGCCGATGACGGACGCCGCACCCGCGGCGAGCAGGAGGCCGACGTACCCGGGCACGTCGCCGCTCTCGGCGCCGAACCCGATCGCCAGGCCGGCGGCGATGACGGCGAGGAAGGTCATGAGGCTGGTCGCGAGGAACAGCACGACCGTGCGCGTGGCGGCGGCGGCCGTCGGAACGCCGCGGCGCCGGAGCCACAGGGCGCCGAACGCCAGCCCGCCGGTGCCTCCCGCCGGGACCAGGACGTTGGCGCCCTGCTCCGCGAGGCCGAGCGAGACCGCGACCCGGAGGGGCATGACGCGCGAGAACGCGCCGTGGAGCGCGAGCGGGAACGACAGCACCGAGCCGAGCTCGCACGCGATCGCGAGCGCGAGCCAGGCCGGCGCCGCGCTCGCCAGGCGGTCGCCGACCTCGTCGAGGCCGGGCAGCGCGCGCAGCGCGACGACGAGCAGCAGGACCAGCGCGACGAGCGCCAGGCCGCGGCGTGCGGCCTGGCGGACGTCGAGTCCGTCGGGACCATCGGTGATCGGGGCGACGGACATCTCGGTCGGCTTCCGGTCGGCTCAGTGCGCCATCGCGGGCGCGGCGCTGGGGTCCAGCTCCTGGACGCCCGGCTTGAGCAGCAGGCCGCAGACCACGGCGCCGATGCCGAAGATCGCGGCGGCCCACCAGAACGCGGTGGTGTAGCCGTGGATCGTCGCGGCCTCGACGGCCTGCGGCGAGGGCTGCACGCCGTCGAGCCGGCCGGTGATCGCGTCGGTCACCACGGTGCTGAGGAGCGCGGTGCCGATCGAGCCGCCGATCTGCTGCGCGGTGTTGACCATCGCGGACGCGACGCCCGCGTCGTCGGGCCGCACGCCGTAGGTGGCGCTCGCCATGCCCGGGGCGATCACGAGCCCGCCGCCGGCGCCGACGAGCAGCAGGCCGGGGAGGATGTCGGCGGCGTAGGTGGCGTCGACGCCGATCCCGGTCAGCAGGATCATGCCCGCGGCCGAGACGACCATGCCCAGCGCGATGAGCGGCTTGGGCCCGGTGCGGCCGAGGATGTTCGTCGTGACGACGGTGGCGACGGTCATGATCGCCGCGCACATCGGCAGGAACGCCAGGCCGGTCTTGACCGGCGTGTAGCCGAGGTTCTGCTGCATGAAGAACGTGAGGAACAGGAAGACGCCGAACATGCCCGCGCCGGAGATGCCGACGGCCAGGTAGGAGCCGCCGCGGTCGCGGTCGAGCACCACGCGGAGCGGCAGGAGCGGGTGCGACACCCGGCGCTGCAGCGTCGTGAAGACGATGAGGAGAATCACGCCGGCGGCGAGGAAGGCGATGGTGGTGCCGGAGGTCCAGCTCGAGCGCTCGGCCTCGGAGAAGCCGTAGACGATCGCGAACAGGCCGAGCGTCGCGGTGATCGTGCCCGGGACGTCGATCCGCGGGCGGTGCGTCGAGGTGTCGGCGTGCAGCAGCGACAGCGCGCCGAAGATCGCGGGCGCGGCGAACGCGAGGTTGACGAACATCACCCAGCGCCAGGACAGGTACTCGGTCAGCACGCCGCCGAGCAGGAGGCCGACGGCGGCGCCGGAACCGGCGATGGCGCCGAAGACGCCGAAGGCCTTCCCGCGCTCGGCGGGGTCGGTGAACGTCGTGGTGAGCAGCGAGAGCGCGGCGGGGGCGAGCAGCGCGCCGAAGACGCCCTGGAGCGCGCGCGACGCCACGAGGACCTCGAACGACTGCGCGGCACCACCGATGGCCGAGGCCACGGCGAACCCGCCGAGCCCGACCATGAAGACGCGCTTGCGACCGATGAGGTCGCCCAGGCGGCCACCGAGCAGGAGCAGGGAGCCGAACGCCAGCGCGTAGGCGGTGACGATCCACTGGCGGTTCTCATCCGAGAAGCCGAGCGCCTCCTGCGCGCTGGGCAGCGCGACGTTCACGATCGTCGCGTCGAGCACGACCATCAGCTGTGCCATCCCGAGCACAGCGAGCACGAGCCAACGGCGCTCGTGGTGGGGGTTGGTTGAACTGGTCATCGTGCCTTTCGCCGCCAAAGTGGAAACAGGTCCTCAACTTCTTGATCGGCAACGGTAGCGCAGAACTTGAGGACCTGTTGTCATTTCGGTTAGGAGGCTCAACTTCGCTGTATGCTCGCGCTTGATGGCGACGCAGGCAGAGCATCCGGACCGTCCGCTGCGGCGTGACGCGCAGCGCAACATCGAGCGGATCCTCGCCGCCGCGTCCGCGGTCTACCGCGACGTCGGCCTCGACGCCTCGCACGAGGTGATCGCTCGTGAGGCGGACGTCAGCATCGGGACGGTCTACCGGCGGTTCCCCGACAAGGAGCAGCTGATCGACTCGCTGTTCGAGCAGGAGCTCGACGCGGTGGTCGCCGTGGCCGAGCAGGCGCGCACGATGGACGACCCGTGGGACGGAGTCGTGCGTCTTCTGGAGGGGTCGATCGAGCTGGCGGCCGGCAACGTCGGGCTGCGGCAGCTCATCACCGGCAGCCGGCACGGCGCCGAGCGCGTGAGCCGCGCCCGCAGCCGGCTCGAGCCGCTCGTCGTGGAGGTCGTCGAGCGCGCGCGGGCCGCGGGCGCGATCCGCCCGGACGCGACGCCGCAGGACCTGCCGCTGACGCTGCTGACGCTCGGCGCGCTCCTGGATGCCGCGCACGACCACGCGCCGGACCTGTGGCGCCGGTACCTGGCGCTCGTCCTCGACGGGCTGCGGCCGGAGGGGCGGGAGCGTGAGCCGCTCCCGCCGACCGTCTCGCTCGAGGTCGTCGACCAGGTCATCGCCGCCGCGCACGAGCGGCGCTGACGGCAGGCGTCGGTCAGGCCCGGGCGGCGAGCAGGTCGTCCAGCTCGAGGGGCTTGTCCAGGTAGGTCGCGTCGCCGCCGAACGCCGGCCACTCGGCGGGCGGCCGGTCCCAGGCGAGCTCGAGGTCGTTGCCGTCGGGGTCGCTCACGTACACGGCCTGGTGTGTGCCGTGGTCGGTCAGCTGCCGCAGCGGCACGCCGGCGTCGACGAGGCGGCCGACGACGTCGGCGAGTCGCGCGCGGCTGGAGAAGTTGAGCGCGACGTGGTGCAGGCCGGTGTGCCCGCGCTCCTGCGGCGCGCCGTCCTTGGACAGCCAGGTGTTGAAGCCGAGGTGGTGGTGGTAGCCGCCGGCGCTGAGGAACAGGATGTCCCCCGTGCCGCCCCAGCCGGGGACGTCGCGCGCCTCGAAGATGACGTCGAAGCCCATGATGCCGGCGTAGAAGTCGCGGACGCGGTCGATGTCGGCGGTGCGCAGGTGGACGTGGCCGATGCGCAGCTCGGGGTCGATCGGCGGCTCGGCGGCGACCATCGGCTGGACGGGGCCTTGGGGGCGGGGCAAGCTCATGACCGGATGATCGGCGGTTCGGTCGCCGGCCGAAATGGACGACCTGGGCCGACCCATGGACATCTCGAAGAGCGGTGTCAGCAGTCGTCGTCCGCGGGTGCCGGGGCGGCCTCCCGCAGGCGCGACAGCAGCGCGTGGAGCTGCTCGCGCTCGTCGGCGGCCAGCGTCCCGAAGAACGCGTCCTCGGCATCGCGGAACGCCTGGTCGGCTTCGGCCAGGCGGCGCTTGCCGGCGGCGGCGATCGTGACGACGTGCCGACGCCGGTCGACCTTGTCGCGCTCGCGCCGGATGAGCCGATCGGCCTCGAGCGGGTTAAGCAGCTGCACGACGACGCTGTGGTCGATGCCCATCAGCTCGGCCAGCTCGCGCTGGCCGACCGGGCCGCGGTCGGCCAGGAGGTCGAGGATGCGCAGATGGCGCGGCTTGAGCCCGTGCTCGGCGAGCGCGTCGCGGATGAGCCGCGAGAAGCTCTCCCCGAGGATCGTCAACATCGTGCCCGTCCGGGAGCCGGCGCTGTCGAGCACCGAGCCGGTCTGGAAGGGGCCGATGGGCGCCACGATCCCACCGTAGCGCCCATCGTTGACGGCCGTCGATCGTCGCGCGCAGGGCAACGGCCTAGTGGGTGAGGATCATCGCGTTGCCGGCCGGGTCGCGGACGAGGTGCCCGTCGCCGTGCGGCGTCGCCCCCTCGACGCGCTCGAGCGCGGCCGCCAGGCGCTCCGGCGTGTCGAAGCGGATCGTGAAGTGGCGCAGGCCGGCGGTGCCGGCCGGCGGCTGGGACACGCCGACGCCCTGCCAGGTGTTGAGCGCCATGCGGTGCTTGAAGCTGCCGCCCGCGTGGAGGTCGACGCCGCTGCCGAAGTCGTTCGCGTCGATGAACCCGAGCGCGTCGCGGTAGAAGGCGTGGCTCGCGCGGATCTCGCCGACGTGCAGGTGCATGTGGCCGATCTTCGTGCCGGCCGGCAGCGGCCGCTCGATGTCGCTGTCGGGCAGGTGGCCGAGGACCTCCTGCACGTCGAGGGGGTCGCGGCCGCTGCGGCGCCGCCCCGATGCGTCGATGACCTCCGGGCCGCGCGGGGTGATCCGCATGGACCGCAGGCGCTCGGGCGTCTCGAGCGTGAACTCGAGCCCCAGATGGTCCGGGTCGTCGAGGTAGATCGCCTTGGAGAAGACGTGGTCGGTGGGCGACATGAACGTGCGGTGCGCGAACAGTCGCGCCAGGACGCGCGCGAACTCGGCCTCGGTCGGCAGGTGGATCGCCAGGTGGTAGAGGCCGGCGTGGCCGCGCCGCGCCGGCGAGATCGCGCCGGGGTGCAGGACGAGGAGCGTCTGCTCCTCGGTGCCCAGGCGCAGGCCGCCGTCGACGTCCTGGCCCAGGTCCTGCAGTCCGACCAGGTCGCGCCAGAAGGCCAGCGACCGGGCCGCGTCCGTCACGTCGAGGTGGACGGCGCCGAAGGTGGCGAGCTCGACAGTCGGCGCGATGGCAGCGGCGGTGTCGGCGGAAGCGGGCTGGTTCATGGGTACCTCGTGTTCGGCGGGGAGGGTGCTCTGCACCGTTGTCGGCAGAATATCATTGAGCCTGAACAACGATTTGGTACCGTCCACGTTCTTCCGCAGGAACTCGAAGATCGGAGCACCACCATGCAGGCCATCACCGTTGCCCAGGAAGGCGCCGCCCCCGCGCCGCAGGACGTCGACGAGGCGCGCGCCCCCGGCGCCGGCGAAGTGCTCGTCCGCGTGCAGGCGTCCTCGGTCAACCCGCTCGACGGCGGCGTCGCCGCCGGGATGCTCAGCCAGATGGGGCTGCCGCACGAGTACCCCGTCACCCTCGGGCGCGACTTCGCGGGCGTCATCGAGCAGGTCGGCGAGGGCGTGACCTCGGTCGCGGCCGGCGACGAGGTCTTCGGCGAGCTGTCCGCCTTCGTGCCCCCGGTCCACGCCGGGACCTGGGCCGAGCGCATCGTCGTCGGCGAGGACTCCCTCGCCAAGAAGCCCGCCGGCGTCGACACCGCGCAGGCCGGTGCCGCGCCGCTCGTCACGCTCACCGCGCTGGCCACCGTCGACGCGCTGGAGCTCTCGGCCGGCCAGACCGTGCTGGTCGTCGGCGCCACCGGCGGCGTCGGCTCGATCGTCGTCCAGCTCGCCAAGGCGGCCGGGGCCACCGTCATCGCCCCCGGGCTGCCGGAGGACGAGGAGTTCCTGCGCGGCCTGGGCGTCGACGAGGTGGTCCCCCGCGACGGCGACCTGGTCGCCGCCGTGCGTGAGCGCCACCCGGACGGCGTGCACGCGCTCGTCGACGCGGTGACGTCGATGCAGCCCACCCCGTACGACGGCGCGCTGGCCGACGGCGGCCGCGTCGCCTCGCCGACCAACGCCGCCGGCGAGGGCCCCGGCCGCACGGACGTCATGCACGCCGCGATCCTCAACCGCGCGTCGCTCGAGCGCGTCGGCGCGCTGCTCGCCGACGGCACGGTCAAGGTGCCGATCCAGCAGACCTTCGAGCTCACGCGCGCGCACGAGGCGCTCGCCGCGCTCGGCGCCGGCCACACGCAGGGCAAGATCGCGCTGCGCGCGGCCTGATCGCCATGACCACGATCGCCGTCACCGCCGCGACCGGCCCGCTCGGCCGGCTCGTCGTCGCCGCCCTGCTCGACCGCGGCGTCGCGGCGGAGAGCATCATCGCCGCCGTCCGCTCCCCGGAGAAGGCCGCCGACCTCGCTGCGCAGGGCGTCCAGGTCCGCCGCGCCGACTACGCCGAGCCGGACACGCTCGTCCCCGCGCTCCAGGGTGCCGAGCGCGTGCTGCTCATCTCCGGCACGCCCGGCAACCGGCTGGTCGAGCACGGCAACGTCATCGCGGCCGCCAAGGAGGTCGGCGTCGAGCTGCTCGCGTACACCGGCATCCTCAACTCCGACACGACGACGATGCTGCTGGCCGCCGACCACAAGGCCACCGAGCAGCTCATCAAGGAGTCCGGCCTGCCGTACGCGTTCCTGCGCAACGGCTGGTACACGGAGAACTCCCTGATGGAGCTCGAGACGACGCTCGAGCACGGGTTCGCCGGCGCCACCGGCGGGGGGCGCTTCACGCCCGCCGCCCGCGCCGACTTCGCAGCGGCGGCCGCGGCCGTCCTCACCGACCACGCGGACGCGACGAACGTCGCCTACGAGCTGGGCGGCGACGAGGCCGTGACCATGGACGAGGTCGCCGAGATCCTCGGGGAGGTGACGGGTAGGACCATCGCCAACACCGACATGCCCGCCGAGCAGTACGCCGGCGTCCTCGTCCAGGCCGGCCTGCCCGAGCCCGTCGCGCAGGTGCTCGCCGACGCGAGCGCGGCGATCGGCCGCGGCGAGCTGGCGACCGGCTCCGGCGACCTCCAGCGCCTGATCGGCCGCCCGTCCACGCCCGTCAAGACCACCTTCCAGCAGGCGCTCGCCGCCAAGGAGACCACCACATGAACACCGTCGTCTGGATCGCCCAGGGCCTGCTCGCCGTCGCCATGCTCGGCGCCGGCGCGATGAAGCTCTCCAAGTCGAAGGCCGAGCTCCAGGCGTCCGGCAGCATGGACTGGGTCGAGGACTTCCCCGAGCCGCAGATCAAGGGCATCGGCACGCTCGAGGTGCTCGCGGCGATCGGTCTCATCCTCCCCGCCGTGCTGGACATCGCGCCCGTCCTGGTCGGCGTCGCGGCGGTCGGCGTGGTCCTGCTCATGCTCGGCGCCGCCGCGACGCACCTGCGCCGCAAGGAGAACCAGATGGTGCCGGTCAACCTCCTCATCGCCGCGATCGCCGTGTTCGTCGCGGTCATGCGCTTCGGCCCCGAAGCTTTCTAGGCCGGGCGGAATGCGCGCCCGGCCGAGGCCGGGCGCGCACCGCTCAGACCAAGGTGTAGCCGCCATCCACCACGAGGTTTCTTCCCCGTGATGAACGCGGCGTCATCGGAGGCGAGGAACATCGCCGCGCATGCGATGTCCTCCGGCTCGCCCGGGCGCCGGACCGACTGGTGGTCGAGGGGGCTCGGTGACGCAGGGGACGCGCAGACGCAGGACGCTCATCACGGCCGGCGCCAACCCCCTCGGGTTCGCCTCCTCGGCGCGCCTCGCCAACGAGGGCAGGCCGCACGGCGTCACCGGGAACTGCGTCCTGCCGGGTCTCATGGCGACCGACCACGTCCTGCGCATGTGCGACCACGTGGACGAGTTCTTCGCCGGCGTCATCGCCGAGCAGGCGTAGCCGGATTCAAGTCACTGCTCGAGCGCTCGGCGGGCTTAGGATCGCCTGGCGTCCCACTACCGAAGTCGAAGGAAGAACATTGAGCTCCGTGATCCGCCGCGGGACCATCCCGCACCCGCCGTCGGGGATGAGCGAGTACCTCGATCAGGTCTACACGATCCGGGGCTTCTACGGGCCTTGGGCCTCGCTCTACCGCCAGCGCAACACCGGCCATCCCGTCGGCGCTTCCGACGCGGCGCTCATCTACCAGGGGATCGCGTCGGGGACGCTCCAGCCCACCGACATGACCGACCCGGCCGGCGAGCCGCTGACGATCATGGAAGGCCCGGACGCCGCGGTGAAGCTCTCGCGTCGCGCCGAGGCGGCGCCGTTCTCCGACCGCCACGTCGAGCGCCACCAGATTCGCTTCTACCACCAGGGCGAGTACCTGCTCGAGACCGAGTTCGGTCCGCTGAAGGTCGGCCCTGGCGACTTCGCGGTGATCCCGTTCGGGATCATCTACCGCGAGCTGCCGCTCAACCCGGGGACGCCCGGCACGATCCTCATCTTCGAGGTCGACGAGCCCGTCAAGCTCGCCGAGGAGCTGTGGGACAAGGTCGGGTTCGCCGGCTTCTACCGCGAGTACTCCCAGATGGAGATGCCCGAGCCTCCCGCTCGCGGCGTCGGCGAGCCGACACGCGTGCGGATGCGCTATGACGAGCAGTGGCACTGGTTCGACTACGACTTCGACCCGTGCAGCGACGTCATCGGCTGGCTGGGCGACCCGGTCGTCTACAAGCTCAACGTGTGGGACATGCCGTCGATCGGCACCGCCAACGGATTCCTCACACCGCCGGCGAACGCTGTTCTCTTCGGCGAGAACTACAACTGGTTCTTCAACGTGCTCGGGCCGCCCGGGTTCCCGTCGTCCCCCGCCCCCGCGGGCAGTATGGGCGCGCCCGTGCACCTCAACGACTACGACGAGATCTGGTTCCAACACGCGTCGGAGTTCGCGCCCGAGAGCACCGGTGACCTGTGGTGCCTGCCGCGGACCATCCCGCACCCCGGGCTCAAGAAGGAGGCCGGCTTTCCGCCCAACCCGCCGCGCCGTGTGAACGAGATGAAGCTGAACTTCGACACGAAGTCGAAGCTCCGGTGGAGCGAGGTGGCGCGCAAGGCGTGGTTCTCCGACCCCCAGGTCAAGCTCTACACGAGCCTCTACGGCACGCACGTCGGGATGGTGCCCGACGAGGCGAAGAACGCCTCACGGACCTGAGCGGATGCCGAACGTCTCGACGCTCCTCGAAGGCGCCGCCGGCCGCCATCCCGACCGTCCGGCGGTGCGGTACGGCGAGCAGCGGCTGACCTACGCGGCACTCGACGAGCGGGCGTCGCGGTTCGGCTCGGCGCTGCTGGCCCGCGGCCTGCGCCCGGGCGACGCCGTCGCGCTGTTCGCCAAGAACCGCGCGGAGTACGTCGTGGCGATGTTCGGCGCGTTCAAGGCGGGGCTGACGATCGTCCCCGTCAACGCGAAGCTCGCCGGCGCGGAGCTCGAGGTGATCCTCCGCGACAGCGCAGCGCGCGCGCTCGTGTACGACGCCGGCTCCGCGGAGACCGCCGCGCAGGCGGTCGCCGCGGCGCCGGTCGAGGTGGTCGTGCGTACGGGCGACGCGTTCGAGGCGCTGCTCGCCGAGGGCGACCCGAGCATGGCGTCGGCGGACGTCGGCGACGACGCGGTGGCCTGGCTCTTCTACACGTCGGGCACCACCGGCCGGCCGAAGGGCGCGGAGCTGACGCACCGCAACCTGCTCGCGATGACGTGGCTCGAGCTGTGCGACATCTGCGACTTCCGCGCGGACGACATCGTCCTGCACGTCGCGCCGCTCTCACACGGCAGCGGCCTGTACATGCTCGGCGCCATCGCGCGCGCGGCCGAGAACCTGATCTACGACCGCGCGTCGTTCGACCCGGCCGACGTCATTGGGCTCATCGAGCGTGAGCGGGTGACGGTGATCGGCTTCCTCGCGCCGACGATGATCGTGATGCTGCTCGACGCCGACCCAGACGCGACGCTGCCATCGGTGCGCCGGGCCGTCTACGGCGGCGCGCCGATCAGCCGCACGCACGCCGAGCGGATGGTCGAGCGCTTCGGGACGCGGTTCGTGCAGATCTACGGGCAGGGCGAGACGCCGATGACCATCACGTTCCTCGACCTCGCTGCTGAGTCGGCGGTCGACGCGGAGGTCCTCAGCTCCGCCGGCATCCCGCACCCGGGCGTCGAGGTGCGGCTGCTCGGCCCCGACGACCAGCTCGTCGAGGACGGGCGCGAGGGGGAGATCTGCGTCCGCGGCGACACCGTCATGCGCGGGTACCGCGGCAACCCCGGCGCGACGGCGGAGACGCTGCGCGGCGGGTGGCTGCACACCGGCGACATCGGGCGCTTCGACGACGCCGGCCGGCTCCTGCTGCTCGACCGCAGCAAGGACGTCATCATCTCCGGCGGCACGAACATCTACCCCCGCGAGGTGGAGGAGGCGCTCATGAAGCACCCCGCCGTCGCGGAGGTCGTCGTCTTCGGCGAGCCGGACGAGCTTTGGGGGGAGAGCGTCACCGCGGTCGTCGTGGCCGGTCCCGGCGAGCCGCCGTCCGAGCGGGACCTCATCTGGTTCTGCAAGGAGCACCTGGCGAGCTTCAAGAAGCCCAAGCGCGTCATGTTCGTCGAGCAGCTGCCGCGCAACGCTACTGGCAAGGTGCTGCGTGGGGCCATCAAGGATCGTCTGCGGGCCGCGGTCGGCGAGGCAGGGTCTTGATGCCGCGAATTCCCGAGCGGGCGCTGGAGGACGCCGACCCGGTGGTCCAAGCCGTGTTCCAGCGCTTCGCGGGAGAGGGCCGCGAGCCCATCGCGCTGTACCGGGTTCTCGCCGCCGCGCCGTGGCTGCTGGACGCCTACAACGCGTTCGCCGTGGCGATGCGCCACGAGGCGACCCTGTCCCGCGCGCTGCGAGAGCTCGTCATCCTGCGCACGTCTCAGCTCGCCGGCTCGGACTATGAGTGGTCGCATCACGTGCCGATGGCGCGCGCGGCGGGCGTCCCGGACGCGAAGATCCGCGCGCTTGGCACGTGGCGTGCCGCCGGCGACTTCGACCGCCGTGAGCGCGCCGCCCTCGGATGCGCCGAAGCGGTGCACGGCGCCCGGATGGACGCCGAAGGCTTCGCGCTCGTCCGCGGCTCGTTCTCGGAGGCCGAGTCCGTGGAGCTCGTCGGGGTCTGCGCGTTCTACGCGATGGTCGGCCGGCTCGTCCAGGCGTTCGACGTCGACGTCGAGCCGGCGTACGCCCCGCATCTGCGCGAGATGCCCCCGAACCTGGACTGAGATCACTGCACCGACGGCCGCCACGAGATTGGCTGCGGGGCATGCAGAGAACTCGTGCAGTGGCGGAGCACACCCTCGTCACGGTCGACGACGACCTCCTCGGAGACCGCGGCCATGTCTGAGGGTGGCGCGGGGGTCTACGTGGTCGGTGACGTCTTCGCGAACACCGATGACGGGCGCAGCGCGTTCCGCCCGCTGGAGCCGCTGTTCGCGACCGGGGACATCGTGTTCGGCAACTGCGAGGGCGTCTACAGCGACCGCCCCGCGAAGTCACCGAGCCACAAGCACTTCATGGGGACGTCCAGCAAGCGCGGCGCCTTCTACGGCGACGTCGGCTTCGACGTGATGTCCCTGGCGAACAACCACATGGTCGACGGCGGGTACGTCGGGCTCGTCGACACCGCGGAGCTGCTCGCCGGGCAGGGCATCGCCACGACCGGTGCGGGCAACGACCTGGCGGCCGCGCTGCGCCCGGCGGTGCTCGAGCGTGAGGGCGTGAGGGTCGCGTTCATCGGCGTCTGCAGCGTGTTCCCGAAGGGCTACGAGGCGCGTCCGTCGCGGGGCGGCATCGCTCCGCTGCGCGTGACGACCTCCTACCTGGATCCCGACGAGAACTTCTGGGAGCCGGGCATCGAGCCGGCGGTCCTGACCACCGTCTTCCCCGGCGACCTCGCAGCGGTCGACGAGGCGATCGCCGCGGCGCGCGACGTCGCGGACGTCGTGGTCGTCGCGCCCCACTGGGGCTACTCGAGCCGGCTCGAGCTCCTGCACGACTACGAGCTCGAGCTCGCGCGCCACATGGTGGACGCGGGGGCGGACGCCGTGCTGTGCTGTCACCACCACGCGCTGCGTCCCGTCGAGTTCCATCAGGGCCGGCCGATCTTCTACGGCCTCGGCGCGCTGGTCCACCACTTCCAGGGGCCGGCGCTCACGCCGGCGATGCGGGCCGACCGCGACCGTCGCTACGGCCCGTACTCGTCGTTCACCATGCCGGAGGTCGAGTTCGATCTCTGGCCGTTCGCGGAGCCGTCGCGTCGGACGATGGTCGCGACGCTCGACGTCACCGTCGACGGCGTGGCGTCCGTCGGCTTCTTCCCGGCGCAGATGGTCGCGGACGGGAGCACGGAGCCGCTCGCCCCCGGTGACGACCGCGCACAGATCACCGCTGAGTACGTCGAGGGCATGTCGCGCCGCGCGGGCTTCTCGACATCGTGCACGCTCACCGAGCGGCACGGCTTCTCGTACGTCAACGTCGAAGGAGCGTGAGCTGCCCATGGCACTCGACGCCAATCCTCCGTACCTGTTCCCCGAGTACCTCATCACGAAGAAGCGCAGCCCGGAACGGGCGCTCGTGGAGCTCCCGAAGGGGTGGTTCCACACGACCCCGGGGCCGGTCTTCGGCCAGATCCCGGTGCTGCCGGGCGACGACGATCTCACGATCGGCCACGCCGGCCCGCCCCAGGGGCAGCGCCTCTCGCTGACCGGCCGGGTGCTCGACAGCGACGGGCGTGGCGTCCCGAACGCGCTCGTCGAGATCTGGCAGGCCAACTCCGCGGGGCGCTACACCGATGCCGCCGATCCGGGCTTCATGCCGCTCGACCCGAACTTCACCGGCGCCGGGCGGTGCCTGACCGACAACGACGGGAACTACCGGTTCTTCACGATCCGGCCCGCTGCGTACGCCGGGCCGAAAGGCACGATGTTCCGCCCCGCGCACATCCACTTCTCGCTGTTCGGGCGCACGTTGAGCGAGCGCCTGATCACGCAGTGCTACTTCGCCGGCGACCCGTTGATCGAGCACGACCCGATCGTCAACGCCATCCCCGACCCCAAAGGGCGCGAGCGGCTCATCGCGCAGTTCGACGCGCAGACGACGCCGCTGATGTCGGGCGGCGACACGTCGGCGCTCGCGTACACCTGGGACATCGTCCTGCGCGGCGCCTCAGCGACGCCGATGGAGGACTGATGACCTCCGACCAGTCGCCGTCGCAGACCATCGGGCCGATGTACGGCTTCGCCCTGTGCGAGGAGGGCATGGACCGTGCGGTCGCGCCCGACGACCCTCACGCCGTCACGGTCACCGGCGTGCTACTCGACGGCGATGGCGAGCCGATCCAGCACCCCGACGCGCTGATCGAGGTGTGGCAAGGGGAGCAGTTCGCGCGATGCCGGACCGATGCCTTCGGAAGGTGGAGCGTGCTCGTGCGCAAGCCGGCGCAGGTGCCGCCGCTGCCCGGCGGGAAAGCCCAGGCGCCGCACCTGAACGTGACCGTGTGGGCGCGCGGCCTCATGAAGCAGGCACAGACGCGGCTCTACTTCCCGGACGAGGCCGCGAGGAACGCGGACGACCCCGTGCTCGCCCTCGTGGAGGCCGATCGACGCCCCCTGCTGGTCGCCGAGCGGGAGTCCGACCGGGTCCTGCGCTTCGACATCCGGATCCAGGGCCCGCGAGAGACCGTGTTCTTCGACTTCTGACGTCCCGGCGGGCCCGTCGCGCTGTGACCGTGGTCGCTGCCGTGCCCCTTGGAGCGCGCGAGTGTGCCAGCTGATGTCACACGCTCCAGCCCTTCACCACTTCGCGTCCACCGCCGGCGACCCCACAGTGGAGATCGCGTTCCACGAGGAGGTCCTGGGGCTCGTCACCGTGCGTAGCGACGTGATCGTCGCGCACGGGCGCGAGGCCACGCGCCTGACCTTCGCGGCGGCGGCCGACGCGCGCGGCGGGAAGCTCGAGGTGACCTGCCTCGGTGCCGAGGGCCGGAAGGGCCGCCTCGGGAGCAACGGCCCGAAGTCGGCGAACCTCGCCGTCCCGGAGGGCTCGCTCGACTTCTGGCAGGAGCGGCTGCACGACGCTCACGTGCCGACCGAGCGCGTCCAGCGCCTCGGGACCGACCGGCTCGAGCTCGAGACCCCGAGCGGCGTGGCGTACGCGTTCGTCGCGGCGCCCGAGCTGGACAACCCGGGCGCCAGCGGGACCGTCGGCCCCGAGCACGCGGTTCGCGGCCTGTACAGCGTCACGTTGACGCTCATGGACGTCCGCGAGACCGACGCCTTCCTCGTCGAGCTCCTCGACGCGCGCCACGTCGAGCAGGACATCGCCTGGGGCTCGTACGAGCTCGGCGCGGGGGGGCCCGGCAATCGGATCGAGCTGCTCCACGAGCCGTATCGCGCGCCTGGGACATGGGCGTACGCCGTCGGGACCCCGCACCACATCGCCCTGGATGTCGGGGATCCGGAGGCGCGCGCGCAGCTCTGCGAGCGGCTGAGGGACGCCGGCTACCCGGACATCTCGCCGACCAGCGTCGACGGCGCGCTGGACGCGGCATGGGTGCGCACGCCGGGCGGGACGCTCGTCGGGCTCGTCCACGTGGCCGACCGCGCGCAGACGACGCACGTTCCGGCGGTCCAAGCCGTCGAGTAGGCGCGCCGCACGGGCTCGTCCCGGCGCGTGGGAGCTGGAACGCCCGCTCGTTGCGAGAGGTAGACTGCGCCGTGCATGCCGCTCGCATGCAGCTGGGTCGAAGGAGGAGAGAACCGATGTCGGTTGCAGCATTCCCGAGCACGGATGGGTTGGAGCCCTTCGGGTCCGCCGTCCGCGAAGCGTGGGACGAGAGCTTCATGTCGGAGTTCCCGCCGGCGCTGAGGCGGCAGCTCCTCCAGGGCGCTCGAGTCCACGAGATCCCTGCCGGCGAGATCTTCTACCGCGGCGCCCACCACGATGAGCTGGCCGCGCTCTCGCTCGTGGTCGAAGGTCTCGTGCGCGTCCTCATGAAGGCACCGAGCGGTCGCCAGGTCACCGTGCGCTACGCCGGGCCTGGCGCTGTCGTCGGCATCCCTTCGCTCATCCTCGCCGGCACCGGCGCCGCGGACGAGCGGCGCACGAACGAGTGGGAGATGCTCGGGGGCGCCTCGCGCGACGCGGAGGCGATCAGGACGACCACCGTGCTGGGCCTGCGCCCGGCGCGGTTCCGCCACGCGGTGCAGCAGGACCCGGCGGCGTCGTGGACGCTCGCTCGCCACATGGTCGGACAGCTCGCCGAGGCCCAGCAGCAGCTCGCCGCCGAGCTCTTCCTCCCGGTCCGCTCGCGGGTCGCCACCCACCTGCTGAACCTCGCGGAGCGGGAGGGCAACGCGTTCACGGTGCGCGCGCGCCATGAGGCGATCGCCGCGGCGATGGGCTCTGTCCGTGAGGTCGTCTCGCGCGAGATCAAGCGGATGGAACGCGAAGGGCTCCTCCAGCGCGTCGGCGGGACGTCCGGGCACATGGAGCTGCTCGACCCCGCCGCGCTGCACGAGATCTCGGTGCCGTCAGGCAAGGTCCGGCGGACGCGAGCGCCGGTCGCCGCGGTCTGACGCAGCCCGACCGTCGACGCGGAGGGCGGCGCGCACCGCGGACCTAGGTCGCTGCGCGGGACCACAGCACGGTCGACTGTCCCACCGGACGTGCCAACCGGACGCCCGTGTGGGGCGGTCCGAAGACGAGGAGACCTCTTGACTGACATGACGTCGGCCGACCGAGTGGCCAAGGGCTCTGACTGGAGCCCTGTCGAGGACGGCGAGCACGGGGCACGGGTCGGCGGGCTGCGCGGCGCCGAGCGGGCCGGCGAGTACCAGCGCCTGCACGAGGAGTGCCCGGTCGCGCACTCGACCGACCTCGGCGGCTACTACACGTTCACGAAGTACGCCGACGTGGTGCAGGCGGCGCTGAACCACCGCGCCATCCGGAGCGGCCGGCCGTTCGTCCCCATGCCCGACTTCAGCGGGCAGATCCCGATCACGCTCAACCCGCCGGAGCACACGCCGTACCGCCGGGCGTTGAACCGCTACTTCAAGCCCGATGCGATGGCGCGTCTGGAGCCGATCCTCCGCGAGCAGGTCTCAACGCTCCTCGGCCCGATCCTCGAGCGGAGGTCGGGTGAGATGATGGCGGAGTTCTCCTTCCCGCTGCCGGCGCTCGCTCTCGCAGCGCTCATGAACATGCCGCAGAGCGCGAGCGACGAGTTCATGGAGCACATGCGCACGCTCGACGCAATCAACTGGGACCCCGCCAAGGTCAACGAGATGATCTTCGGGATGTTCGCGTCGACGGTCTCGCGGATCATCGAGGAGCGCCGCGGCAACGAGCTCGACCCGGAGGTGGACCTCATCAGCGGGGCGATGCTGCTGGAGATCGACGGTCGGCGGCTGACCGACGACGAGGTCGTGCAGATCGGCGTGCAGGTCGTAGCCGCAGGCCACCAGACCACGGCAGAGGCGCTCGGCGCGGCGATCTACCGGCTCGCCACGAACCCCGCCACCCAGGCGCGCCTGCGGCGGCACCCCGAGCTCATCCCGTCCGCGGTCGAGGAGTTCCTCCGGGTCGAGACACCGCTCCACGAACTCGCACGCGATGTCTCGGAGGACGTCGAGATCGGTGGGTGCCCGATCCCCAAGGGCGCGCGTGTAGCGCTGAACTTCGGAGCGGCGAACCTCGACGAGGAGCAGTTCGAGCACGCCGATGCCTGCATCATCGACCGCTCGCCGAACAAGCACCTCGCCTTCGGTCACGGGGTCCACAAGTGCGTCGGCGCCCCCATGGCGCGGCTGGAGCTCGTCATCGCGCTCGAGGAGCTCCTCGCGCGCACCAGGTCGTTCGACCTGGCGGGCCCCACTTCGACCAGCACGTCGACCTTCCTCGCCGGGTTCAAGACCGTCCCGGTGCAGTTCCACGTGGCCTGAGACGTTACGGCGCGGGAGACGCACGCCGACAGCGGCGGCGCCGTGACCTGGGTCACGGAACCAGGTCACGGACCGCCGCGGCGTGCGGGGTGACCATGACGGGGACGAGGACCGCGGGTCGGGACTCGCGCGGACGTCCACAACATGAGCGGGAGGCGTGAGATGAAGATCGCCGTCGGACTGCCGTCGAACATCGCCGGGGTCTCCGGCGAGCGCTTGGTGGAGTGGGCTGCGCGGGCCGAGAAGGCCGGGTTCTCGTCGCTCGTCGCCACCGACCGCTTCGCGTGGGACCAGCTCGATCCGGTCGCGGCGCTGGCCGCCGCAGCGGCGGTCACGTCGACGATCGGGCTGCGGCTCAGCGTCGTGCTCGTCCCGAACCGGGGCAGCGCCGCGCAGCTGGCCAAGCAGCTCGCGACCGTCGACGCGCTCTCGGGTGGCCGTCTGGTCGTCGGCGTGGGAGTGGGCGACCGCGAGATCGACTACCGGCTGGCGGGCTCCGAGCATCGTGGACGTCATCGCCGGCTCGAGGAGATGCTGGACGAGATGCTGGCGGTCTGGTCGGGCGAGGCGGACCGCGCGGTCATCGGACCGCGGCCGGCCGGCGGGGCGCTGCCGCTCATGATGGGCGGCAGCGGTGAGCCGACGTGGGGTCGGGCCGCCAAGTACGGCGCCGGCTGGACCATGGCCGTCGGCGGTCCGCCGGACTTCGCGAGCGGTGCTGACGCGGTGCGCCGCGCGTGGGCGGAGCACGGCCGCACAGAAGCGCCGACACTCGCCGCGCAGCGCTACTTCTGCCTGGCCGAGGCGGGCCGGTCGCAGGCCCAGGCGTGGCTGCGCGACTACTTCGGCTTCCTCGGGCCAGGCGCCGAGTGGGTGGTCCGCGGCGCGCCGCTGGACGCCGACGCTCTCCGCGGGACCATCGACGCCTTCGCGGCCGCGGGAGCCGACGAGCTCGCGTTCCTCCCCACGAGCGCGGACCCTGCCGAGCTCGAGCTCCTCGCCGCCGCCGCGCTCCCGGCCGCGGCCGCGGCCGCGGGCAGCAGATGACCGGTGTCGCGCCATCCGGCGAAGACGACGTCGTCGCGACGTTCACCCGTACCGAGCTCGACCAGCTCGCGCGGCTGCCCACGGCCCGGATGCAGCCCCTGCTGGCGGAAGGGCTGGCCGCCGAGGCCCTCGATCTCGAGCTCGAGGTGGAGGCGACGTGGCGGGCCTTCTGCGGCATGGTCGAGGACTGGGCGCACCTGATCGCCGCGCACGCGCGCGAGATGACCGGGTCCGCGTTCGGCGGCGGGGCGACCCGGCTCGAGCACGTCGCGACCCTGGCCGCCCGGCGCAAGCTCGACGAGCAGCGGCTCGGCGACATCACGACGATGCTGACGGGCGCCGAGCATCCGCTGCGGGCGCAGCTCGGCGGCGACCTCGTCGCCGGCGGTCTCGACGACGCCGCGACCACGTGGCGCCGCATCGCGCGGTGCATGGCCGACGCGGTCGCCCTGCGCTGCGATCACCTGAACCACGTCCTCGCCGACCTGCACGAGCGTGGCGGCGAGTCGGCGCTCGACGACGCGATGCGCCGTACCGCCGGTGGCGTGGCGTGGCGCCACCCGCTGCCCGCGCAGGGCACGACCAACCCTGCGACGCTGCTGCGGCAGACGGCGCGGCTCCTGGCCGACGGCCCTGGCGTCGCGCTCCACATCACGGAGGAGCGGGACCGGTACGTGCTGGAGCACCGGAGCTGCCATTGCGGCCGGCAGGTCCACGAGGCGTTCGCATACGGCTGGCCGCTGCCGACGGTCGAGAGCCCGGTCCCGTCCGGCCTCGGCTGCCGGGAGATGACGCCGTACCAGGTCCACTTCACGGTCGTTCACGGCCGCTGGGCGACGGACGGCACCGGCCCGGTGGCGTCGGACTTCGACTGCCGCGGCCTGGACGTCGTCGACGGGCCGTGCCGCCTGTACGTCAACAAGGCCGCTCGGCCGGCCACGGAGCGGGTCGTCGCCGACCTCGTGCACCGTCCAACCCCGAACCCTGAGAGGGAACGTGCCCTACGTCATAGCTGAGCCCTGCATCGGGCAGAAGGACGCCTCCTGCACGGAGGTGTGTCCTGTCGACTGCATCCACCCCGCGCCCGGCGAGCCCGGGCACGACGACGCCGAGCAGCTCTTCATCGACCCCGACGAGTGCATCGACTGCGACGCATGCGTCGAGGCATGCCCGGTCGACGCGGTCTTCGCGGGGGACCAGCTGCCGGCCGAGTGGCAGCACTACGCCACGCGTAACGCCGCGCACTACGCCTGAGGGGCGATGAGCCACATCAGCCAGATCCAAGACGGCCTCGACGTCTCGAACCCGGACGTGACGACGGCCGAGGAGATCGCCGCGTTCCACGCCGAGTACGAGCGCACGAAGAAGGGCCGGCTCGACTCGTTCGAGTTCTGGATCGAGTTCCGGCCGGACGTCCTGAAGCGGCACAAGGCCCGCTCACGCCACTTCTTCGGCGACGAGGCTGCGCAGTTCCCGCTCCCCGTCCAGTTGCTCGCGATCCACCAGTACACGGTCGAGGCGTTCCACGGCGGGATCGGCTACGAGTTCCGCCTTGCGCGCCACAACGGGGCGCGACGCTCCGACCTGCTGGACGTGCTCTCCGTCGCGTTCATCCACTCGGGCCACGCGGGGATGTACGCCGCGCGCGCCGAAGCGTCGGAGGTGCTTCGCACCTACGAGGACCCGCCCGAGGCCGAGCGGTTCCCTCCCGGCTGGGAGTTCGAGCCGCGCGCGTTCGACTCGGGGATGGACTACTCGAGCCGGGTGGCGAGCCCCGAGGACATCGCCTCGCTCATGACGTGGTACGAGCGCACGCTCGGCGAGGTCCCGCGTTCGGCGCGGTTCCTCGCCCGTCACCGTCCCAACCTGCTCAAGGCGTACCGCAACCGGTACGAGCACGCGATCCGCGACTCGCTGCCCAAGCAGATGCTCCCGTACCTGCTGCTCAACCACAGCGTCGTGCGCGGGCACGCCGACGGGATCCGCGAGCACGTGCTCCTCGGGCGCGCCGTCGGCATGACGACCGAGCAGCTCCTCGACTCCATCGGCCTCGCTGTGCTCTTCGCCGGGTCTGAGGTCGTCGGACTCGTCGAGGACGCGGCAGGAGACCTCCTCGACCTCTGACGCGCCGCACCGGGACGTAGGTCACTGACGGGCGGCCCGGGCCTCATGCACCCTCACCCCTGGCGAAGGCCCGGGCCGCCCGGCACCATGCACCGCACACGTCCACCGAGGAGCACCCAATGGCATCGACCACCTCCACGCCGCTCGAGACGGTCAAGCAGTACTACGCCGGCATCGACGCCGGCAACACCAAGACCGCCTTCGCGCTGATGGCGGAGGACGCGGTCGTCCGCTTCGGCGACCACCCTGAGCTCGTCGGCCGGGACGCGATCAGCGAGCGCATCTCGACGATGCTCACGCTGGGCAGCTCCGTCGAGCACGAGATCCTCAGGTCCTTCGAGTCCGAGGGGCCGGAGGACCGCACCACCGTCGTCTGCGAGGCACGGGTGACGTACGTGATGCAGCGGTCGGGGAACAGGATCGCGCACAACGCGGTGACGATCAGCGAGGTGGACCCGTCCGGCTCGATCGTGCGCCAGCGCAACGTCGGTGACCTCGCGCCGGTCATCGCCGACCACGCCGCGCACGCCTGACCGCAGGCTCGCGGCGTCGTGACGCTCGTCCTCCTGACGCCGGTGGGTCTCGACGCCGGCACCTGGGACCTCTGCGACCTGCCGGGCGGGGACGTCGTCCGGCACGTCTTCCCGGGGTTCGGCGCGCGGCCGCGGTCGCCAGAGGCGCCGACGATGGCGTCGCTCGCCGACGAGGTCGCCGGGACCTACGAAGGGCCGCTCGACCTCGCCGGCGTCTCGATGGGTGGCATGGTCGCCCAACACGTCGCAGTCCGTCACCCGGACCGGGTGCGGTCGCTGCTCGTCGCGTGCACCGGGGCTAACGCTGATCCGACGGTCATGCACCGCCGAGCCGCCGCCGCACGAACGGCTGGGATGGCGGGCGTGCTCGCGGACACGCTTGACCGCTGGTTCACGCCGCGAGCGTTGTCCGCGGTGCCCATCCCGGCGGGCGTCGCGTCCGCGCGCGAGGCGCTGCTCGGCCTCGACGCGGAGGCGTTCGCCGATGGGTGGAGCGCGATCGCGACGCACGACGCCCGGGCGGGGCTGCCCGCGGTGCGGGCGAGGACGACC